>JBATNV010000245.1:0-1653 GCA_049290495.1 Gammaproteobacteria bacterium
GGCCTGCAGGCAGCAGACTGCCAATGCATCGGGGCCGCTGGGGAATCGATCACAGCGGAATCCTTAAAATATCCGGGGACGCGCACAACAACGGGCGGAATCTTAGTCCACCCGGCGGATTTATCAATATGGAAGGAAGCGCGAGCGCTTCAGTGCAGATCGGCGAGCAGCGACTCGTGCAAGGTCTCGGGGATGTGGTCTACGCGGAGTGTCAGCTTCGGGTGGTCTACGCCAACCACAAGCGCCGCACCGGCGCGCAGCGCATTAACGGACTCTGGTGGCAGTTCAAAACGCAGAAAGTGTATGGCCGAGGTCTTGGTCTCCGTGCTGCGCTCCAGGTCTTCATCAGCGATACCGAACACAGCGCGCTGATCTGCCACCTGCACCCAGATCCGGTCCTCAATGCCGACCAACTGCTCCAGCGCCACGCGGCGCTCATCAACGTCGGGATATTCGATAGACAGGGTCGCCTTCCAGTTGCTGCCATCCGGAATCAGCGGGTTATAGGCTTCCAGCTCGGCTTCGATATCGGCCGGCTCGAAGATCCGCTCGGCGCGCAACATTTCCTGCACCTGGTAATGCATGGTCAGACGGTCTTCGAAGGCGAGGGACAGATGCGCACCGAGGCTCAGACGGCGGTGCGTCTTGTGCTCGATCACCCTTTCACGGAACTCAGACCGCAGCCGCGCGTAGGTCTCGAGGGGATACAGATCATCGACAGTCAGCTTGTTCATGCCTGCGCTCAAATGCCGTAGGCCTGACGCAACAGCTGTATCGGATGCGGATGGGCATCACGATCGGCGAGGCCGGCAATCTGTGCGCCGGCCATCGGACAGTCGCTACAGAAGTGATCCGGTGCTGCCTCTTTCAGCTGCTCGACCACCGGCATCGCAATCTTCACCGAGGCGGCGCGGAATTCGGTCTTCACACCGTAGGTGCCGTCATGACCCGAACAGCGTTCGATTGCCTCTACCGTGGTACCGGGGATCAGGGACAAGACATCGCGCGTCTTGAGGCCAATGTTCTGCACGCGCAGATGACAGGGCACGTGATATGAGACCCGCCCCAGCGGTTTGGCGAAGTCCGTGCGCAGCTTGTCAGCCTGGTGACGCAGATAGAGATAGTTGAACGGATCGAAGAATGCCCGGGCGACCGCCTGTACCTGCTGGTCCTCCGGGAACATCAGTGGCAGTTCCTGTTTAAACATCAGCACGCAGGAAGGCACCGGCGCGACGAGGTCCCAGCCCTGCTCAACCCAGCGCGCGAGTTCCGGAACATTGGCTTCCTTGGCCTTCGCCACAGAATCCAGATCGCCGAGTTCGAGTTTCGGCATGCCGCAACACTGCTCGGACCCGACCAGCTTCACCTGTATGCCGTTGTGGCGGAATACGGCAACCAGGTCCTCAACCATCGCCGGCAGGTTGCGATTGCCGTAGCAGGTCGTATAGAGGATCACTCGCCCCTGCGTGCCGTTGGCGGGCTCCGCAGGCAGATCGGGGGCCGGTGTCCGCGCCAGGCGCTTGCGCGCCGTATCGCTCTCATAGCGCGGTAACGGCGCATCGCGAGCCACGCCCAGCGTTTTCTCAAGCAGTAGCCGGCCCGCCAGATTGCCATTGACCGCATTCACCACTTCGGACACGACCGGAATACCGG
>JBATNV010000246.1:0-1721 GCA_049290495.1 Gammaproteobacteria bacterium
GTTGCCAATGCATCGCATGAGCTGCGTACGCCGCTAACTGTGATCATGGGCTATCTCGATACGCTGGGCGACGATCCGCAGAAGCCGTCTGTCTGGCAGCAGCCGGTACAGGTCATGCAGGAGCAAGTGCAGCGCATGTTCCGGCTGGTTGAGGATCTGCTGCAGTTGTCGAAGCTCGAGTCTGGCGAGCCGGTGGCCAGGGATCGGGTGGTCAGCGTGTCGGGGCTGGTCGAGGTTGCCCGGCGTGAAGTGCTGAGCCTGCGGGGACATCCCGAACAGATCGAGGTACAGCTCAACAGTGCTGTGAACCTGCTCGGCAAGGAAACTGAACTCCGGTCCGTAGTGTCGAACCTGGTGACCAATGCCGCGCGCTATACGCCGGCCGAAGGCAAGGTGACGATCAGCTGGACTGTCGATGAGGAAGGCGGGCACCTCGCTGTCACAGATACCGGTATCGGCATATCCGAGGCGGATATTCCGCGGGTTACGGAGCGGTTTTACCGGGCTGACGGCGGCCGCGCACGACAGATCGGTGGCACCGGGCTTGGCCTGTCGATCGTGAAATATGCACTGCGCCGGCACGATGCAGATCTTGAGATCCGCAGCCGGCTCGGCCACGGCAGCAGCTTCATCTGCCATTTTCCCCGGGATCGGCTCGCCCTGTCCTGATAGTCTCAGCAGTCGCACCCACGTGCAGGAGCAAGGCCATGGAATCCGAAAGCTTTAGTCATCACATCTCCCGCCGCTTCAATGCGGAGCTGGAGCATCTGCGCAGCGAGGTGCTGCACATGGGTGGTCTGGTCGAGCAACATCTGGATACGGCTGTGGAGGCGATCACCTCCGGTGACAGCGAGATGGGCCTGCGGGTTTCCAGCGATGATTTCAAGATCAACCGGCTCGAAGTGTCCATCGACGAGGAGTGCAGCAAGCTGCTGGCAACCCGCATGCCGGCGGCGGCCGACCTGCGCCTGATCGTCACGGTGATCAAGGTCATCACTGACCTGGAGCGCGTCGGCGATGAAGCCTCGAAGATCGGCTACCTGGCTTCGCATCTGGCAGCAGACCGGGAGCCTCATGCGTCCTACAGCGAACTGAAGGCGCTTGGCGAGCACGTACAAACCATGCTCCACGATGCGCTTGATGCCTTCTCGCGCATGGATGTCGATGATGCGCTGGCGGTTGTCGAAGAAGACAAGCTGGTGGACGAGGAGTACGACCAGATCACCCGACAGTGCATCGCCCTGATGATGGAGGATCCGAGGACCATCCGCCGTTTCATGGATGTGAGCTGGGCGGCCCGTGCGCTGGAGCGCATCGGCGATCACGCCAAGAATATCGGTGAGTATGTGGTTTATCTGGTGCATGGCCGGGATATCCGTCATACGGAGCGTGAGGTGGTGCGTCAGGAGCTGGATGCAGCCCGGGCCGACCGCCCGGCGGGCACCTGAAATAAAGCCGCAACAATTGCTGCATAGACTCCATCGGGTCACATTTACAGCCATGACCCCGGAGGTCCATATGAAACGATCACTCAAGACCCTGATTCTGCTGGCGAGCGGGGCAATAACTGCAACGATATCAGGGGTGGCCTGGTCGCAGGCCGCGCGCAGCTATATCAGCATCGTCGGCTCATCGACCGTTTATCCCTTTGCGACGGTCGTCGCCGAGCGCTTCGGTGGTACCGGCAAGTACAAGACCCCTAAAGTCGAGTCCACCGGTTC
>JBATNV010000247.1:0-2059 GCA_049290495.1 Gammaproteobacteria bacterium
CCATCGCCCTGCCTACCAGCCGCCGGCTGGCCCTGCCGCCGCGCGAAGCCACCGTGATCCGCCTGCCAGCCTACGAACAGGTCAAGTCGGACCCCGTGCTGTATGCCCACGCCAACCGCGTGCTCCACCTGGAGACCAACCCCGGCAACGCGCGCGCGCTGGTGCAGCGCCATGGTACGCGAGACGTGTGGATCAACCCGCCGCCGATCCCGCTCAGCACGGCCGAGATGGACCACGTCTTCGACCTGGAATACGCGCGCAGCCCGCATCCCAGCTATGCCGACGAAAGCGGCGGCCACGACGGGCCGACCAAGATCCCGGCCTGGGAGATGATCCGCTTCAGCGTGAACATCATGCGGGGTTGTTTTGGCGGCTGCACCTTCTGCAGCATCACCGAGCACGAAGGCCGCATCATCCAGAGCCGCAGCGAAGACAGCGTGATCCGCGAGATCGAAGAGATCCGTGACCGCGTCAAGGGCTTCACCGGCGTCATCAGCGACCTGGGCGGCCCCACGGCCAACATGTGGCGCATCGGCTGCAAGAGCCGCGAGATCGAAGCCGCCTGTCGCCGCCCCTCCTGCGTATTCCCGGCCGTCTGCCCCAACATGAGCACCGACCACTCACAGCTGATCAGCCTGTACCGCCGGGCCAGAAGCCTGCCGGGTGTAAAAAAGGTGCTGATCGCCTCAGGCGTCCGCTATGACCTGGCCGTCGAGTCGCCGGAATACGTACAGGAACTGGTCACCCATCATGTCGGCGGCTACCTGAAGATCGCCCCCGAGCACACCGAAGCCGGCCCGCTGGCAAAAATGATGAAGCCCGGTATCGGCACCTACCAACGCTTCAAAGAACTTTTCGAGAAGTACTCGCAAGCTGCTGGAAAGAAACAGTTTTTAATTCCATATTTCATCTCGGCACATCCGGGCACCACAGACCAGGACATGCTTAACCTCGCGCTCTGGCTGAAGGGCAACAAGCTGCGACTCGACCAGGTGCAGAATTTTCTGCCCACGCCAATGTCGACGGCCACGGCGATGTACCACACCGGCAAGAATCCGCTGCGCCGGGTAACGCGCAGCAGTGAACCGGTAGTCATTCCCAAGGGCATCAAGGTCCGGCGGCTGCACAAGGCTTTCCTGCGCTATCACGATGCAGAGAACTGGCCCATGCTGCGCGAGGCCTTGCAGCGTATGGGTCGTGCCGATCTGATCGGCAACGGCCAGCGCCATCTGGTGCCTAGCTGGCAGCCTGCAGGAACGGGCAAGAAGGCGTCACCAGCCGGTGCAAAGTCAGCCCCCGCCGGAAGAATGCGCCGGCCGGCCACAACCCGGTCACGCAGGATCTGAAGCCTGGGCCGCCGTTTCACGGCCGGGAAATATCCGTATTTTGAAAAATCGCGCGCGACGTGCGGTACCAGAAGCGTTACGCTGCAGTTAAAAGTGGCCGGAGAAGCCGCATGACGTCCATCGCAGAAATTGCCCCGGCACGCAGTGCCGACATACAAACCATTGCTGAAATGTCCCGACGCCTCGTCGAGATCGGACTACCGTGGACCTGGACGCCCGAACGGGTGATGCGCCATCTGCGGCATCCGGATTCGATGGTGATCACCGCCAGATCCGCCGGTTACGACACGTCAACACTGGCCGGATTTGCGATCATGCATTTTGGCGACGATATCGCCCATCTGAATCTGCTGGCTGTCGACTCGGCACATCAGCGCCTCGGACTCGGGCGCCAGCTGCTCAGCTGGCTGGAGCGTACCGCCATCACGGCCGGCACTTTCACGATCTGCCTGGAAGTGCGGGCGCGAAATCCGGTCGCACTGCTCTTCTATCGTCGGCTGGGATTCCTGGAAACCGGTCGCGTGCCCCGCTACTACAGCGGCCGGGAAGATGCCTTGCGGCTAATGCGTGACCTGCGCCATCCGCTGTAACAGAACTCGGTCAGCTAAGCCGGGAGAAGGGTCGCAATCAGCGACGCGACTTCTTCAGGCTGCTTATGCCAAGCAAGCCCAGCGCCGAACCGAACAGCCAGACCGCTGCTGGTGCTGGCACCG
>JBATNV010000248.1:0-5491 GCA_049290495.1 Gammaproteobacteria bacterium
GGCAGGAGCGGCTTCAGCCGCGATTTCGGGCGCGGAGACAATGAGATCGCGGCTGAAGCCGCTCCTACGGCGGCAACGGGATCGCGCCTGAAGGCGCTCCTACGCGCGCTCCTACCGGGTGCTCCCACCGTGGGAGCGGCTTCAGCCGCGATTGGTGGCGCTCTTACGCCGCAAACGCCAGCCGGTCGTCGGCGACGGTGACGCGGATCACCGCCCCCGGCCCGAAATGGCCACTCAGGATCTCCTGCGCCAGCGGATTTTCGATGTATTGCTGGATGGCACGCTTCAGCGGCCGCGCACCGTACACCGGGTCGAAACCGGCTTCGGCCAGCTTGTCGAGCGCCTCTTCGCTGAGTTCGAGGCGCATGTCCCGATCGGCAAGCCGGGCCTGCAGGTAGCGCAGCTGGATGCCGACGATGTCACGGATCTGTGCTGCTGACAGCGGATGGAAGACCACGATGTCGTCCACGCGGTTGATGAACTCCGGGCGGAAATGCTCGCTCACCACCTCCATCACGGCGGCTTTCATCGCCGCGTAGTTCTCCTCGCCGGTCATGCTCTGGATGCGCTGTGAACCGAGGTTCGAGGTCATGACGATGACCGTGTTGCGAAAATCCACGGTGCGTCCCTGGCCGTCGGTCAGGCGTCCGTCATCAAGCACCTGCAGCAGCACGTTGAAGACATCCGGGTGCGCCTTCTCAACCTCGTCGAGCAGCACCACGGAGTACGGTTTACGGCGCACGGCCTCGGTCAGGTAACCGCCCTCTTCGTAGCCCACGTAGCCCGGTGGCGCGCCGATCAGCCGCGCCACGGAATGCTTTTCCATGAACTCGGACATATCGATGCGCACCATCGCGTCTTCGCTATCGAAGAGGAATTCGGCCAGCGCACGGGTCAGCTCGGTCTTGCCGACGCCCGTCGGGCCGAGAAACATGAAGGAACCATTCGGCCGCTTCGGGTCCGAGAGACCGGCGCGGGAACGGCGGATCGCATCGGCGACAGTTTTCAGCGCTTCTGCCTGGCCGACCACGCGGCGGCCGAGCGCCTCTTCCATGCGCAGCAACTTGTCCTTTTCGCCTTCGAGCATCTTGCTGACCGGAATGCCGGTCCACTTGGCGACGACCTCGGCGATTTCCTCGTCGGTCACGCGGTTGCGCAGCAGGCGGGTCTCGCCCTTGTCTGCGCCGATGGCAGCCTGGAGCCGCTTTTCAAGCTCGGGAATGCGACCGTACTGCAGCTCCGACATACGCGCCAGGTCCTGGCCACGGCGTGCGGTTTCGAGATCCATGCGCGCGCGCTCGAGCTCTTCCTTGATGTGCGCCTCGCCCTGTACCGCCGACTTCTCGGCCTTCCAGATCTCCTCGAGATCGGCATATTCCTTTTCCAGCGCGGCGAGCTGCGTACTGAGGTCGGCCAGACGCTTCTTCGAGGCCTCGTCAGATTCCTTCTTCAGCGCCTCGCGCTCGATCTTGAACTGGATGATGCGGCGGTCGAGGCGATCCATCTCCTCAGGCTTGGAGTCGATCTCCATGCGCAGCCGCGAGCCTGCTTCATCGATCAGGTCGATGGCCTTGTCGGGCAGTTGCCTGTCGGCGATGTAGCGGTGCGAAAGCGTCGCGGCAGCGACGATGGCCGGATCGGTGATGTCGACGCCGTGGTGAACCTCGTAGCGTTCCTTGAGGCCGCGCAGGATGGCGATGGTATCTTCCACCGAGGGCTCATCGACCAGCACCTTTTGAAAGCGGCGCTCGAGCGCGGCGTCCTTCTCCACATACTTGCGGTATTCATCCAGCGTCGTTGCGCCCACGCAATGCAGTTCGCCACGCGCCAGCGCAGGCTTGAGCATATTGCCGGCGTCCATCGAGCCTTCGGCCTTGCCGGCGCCGACCATGGTGTGCAGCTCATCGATGAACAGGATCACCTGGCCTTCCTGGGTGGCCAGGTCCTTCAGCACGGCTTTCAGCCGTTCCTCGAAGTCGCCGCGATATTTCGCGCCGGCGATCAGCGCGCCCATATCGAGCGCGAGGATGCGCTTGCTCTTCAGGCTCTCTGGCACTTCACCGTTGACGATGCGCTGTGCGAGGCCTTCCACGATCGCGGTCTTGCCCACGCCCGGTGCGCCGATCAGCACGGGATTATTCTTGGTGCGCCGCTGCAATACCTGGATGGTGCGACGGATCTCGTCGTCGCGGCCGATCACCGGATCGAGCTTGCCCTGCTCGGCGCGCTCGGTGAGATCGACGGTGTACTTCTCCAGCGCCTGGCGGGTCTCCTCAGCGTTAGGATCATCGACGGTCGCGCCGCCGCGCACTTCGTCGATGGCCTTCTCGAGCGCGCCACGCACCACGCCGGCATCCTTGAGGATGCGGCCTAGCGCGCCCTTGTCTTCGCAACCGGCGAGCGCAAACAGCTCGCTGGAGATGTACTGGTCATTGCGCTTCTGGGCGAGCTTGTCGGTGACGTTGAGCAGCCGACTCAGGTCATTCGACATCGCCACATCGCCGCCGACGCCTTCGACCTGTGGTAACTGGTCGAGCGCTTCGCCAAGCCGCGAACGCAACAGGCTGAGGTTCGCGCCAGCCTGGCTGAACAGCGGCCGCACCGTGCCGCCACGCTGCTCGAGCAGCGCGAGCATCAGGTGTACCGGCTCGATGAATTGATGGTCGCGCCCGACCGCCAGCGACTGCGCGTCCTGCAGGGCCGACTGGAACTTGGCGGTCAGTTTATCCATGCGCATGTCTGGCTCTCCATAGGACGGCGTCTCCTTTAAGTGGGGCCGCGATGCGGAAATTCAACTCTCAGACAGCCAGATCAGGCTGGCCTGACGACCGGTTCGGCCGCTGCGTCGATGCGAATAAAAGTGCTGCGGATCGCTGTACGTACAGTAGTTGCCGCCCCAGACGGCGGTGACACCGACACGCGCCAGGCGGGCGCGCGCCGCTGCATAGAGGTCGAGCCACCAGTGCCCTGGCCGGCCTTCGCGGAAAGCCGCCTCCGCATCCGGATCGGCAGCGAGAAATGCGCTGCGTACCTCGTCGCCGACTTCGTAGGCCTGTGGCCCGATCGCCGGACCCAGCCAGGCGAGCAGCTCCTCTGCCCGCGCGCCGGAATCGACCAGCGCGCCCACGCTGGCCTCGAGTACACCGCCGGCGAGCCCACGCCAGCCGGCGTGTGCGGCTGCCACGCGGGTGCCGGCGCGATCGCAGAACAGCACCGGCAGACAGTCGGCGGTCAGTACCGCGCATACCTTGCCCGACCGGTCTGCGATTGAGGCGTCAGCGACGGGCTTTAAGCCAGCGGTCGCGACATTCACCACTACGATGCCATGCACCTGCTGTAACCACAGCGGTTCGCCGGGCAGCGCAAGTGTTGCGCGCAGTTTTGCACGGTTGCTCTGCACCGGCGCACGCCCGTCGGCCACGTGGTCGCCGAGATTGAGCGAGGCGTAGGCACCGCGGCTGCAGCCGCCGGTGCGCGTGGTGGCGAAGGCGCGCACCGTTGGCGGTGCCGGCCAGTCGGGCCGGATCAAATCCAGTTGGGCTTGTGCTCGGGCCACGGCAGCTTCTCCAGGCGGTCGACGGCAGTATCGTCGCCAGCGAGCGCGGCCAGCAGCAGACGAAAATCTGCCGGCAAGGGCGCCAGCAGATCGATAGTTTCGCCGCTGAGCGGATGCGTGAAGGACAGGCGCCGCGCATGCAGCGCCTGGCGGCGGAACCCGCGCAGCGCGTCCGCGAGGCGTGGCGTGGCACCGGCCGGAATAATCAGGCGACCACCGTAGGCCGGATCGCCGACCAGCGGGTGACGCACATGCGCCATGTGCACGCGGATCTGGTGCGTGCGGCCAGTTTCCAGTCGTGCAGCGATGTAGGTGTGATGCGCAAAGCGTCCCAGCACCCGGTAGTGCGTCAGCGCTGCCCGCCCGCCCTGCTCCACGGCCATCTTCGTGCGCGCGGTGCGGTGTCGTCCGATGGGCTCATCCACCAGCCCGCCACCGGTCATCGTGCCCACAACCACAGCGCGATACTCGCGCGTAATCTGCCGCGCCTCCAGGTCGCGCACCAGGTGCGTGTGGGCCGGGATGGTCTTGGCGATCAGCAACAGGCCGCTGGTGTCCTTGTCGAGGCGATGCAGGATTCCGCTGCGCGGCAGTTCCGCCAATGCCGGCAAATAAGACAGCAAACCGTTTTGCAAGGTACCGGCCGGATTGCCTGCGCCCGGATGCACGACCAGCCCGGCCGGCTTGTCGACCACCAGTACGTCACGGTCTTCGTAGATGATGCTGAGCGCCATCGCTTCGGCCTCGGCGCTGTCGACCGGTTCTGCTGCCGCGATTTCGATTACCGCCCACTGGCCGGCCAGGACTTTAGTGCGCGGTTCGGGCAGGACATTGTCGAGCCGCACATGGCCATCAAGGATCCACTGCTTGATGCGACTGCGCGAATAATCTGGCAATAACGCGGCCAACACCTGGTCCAGGCGGTGGCCGTCCCGCCCCGGCGGAATCTGCAATCGATGCTGCGAAAGCTCCATAGCGCGCTAGGCTATACTCTCGGCCCGCCCGACGACAGTACGGAAACCAGAATCAACGCCATGTCCCTGTACAGCTTCCACAGGCCATCGATTCAGCGCATCGCTATGGCGATCGTGCTGGCGACGTTTATCACCAGCAGCCTGAGCGGCTGCTTCTGGCGCAAGGAGCGGGAAGACAAGTCCAGCGTGGAGATGCTCTACGAAAAAGCCCACAAGTCCATGGACTCGGGCAACTTCAAGAACGCGATCCAGTATTACGAAGCCCTGGAAGCCCGCTTCCCCTTCGCCAACCAGAGCAAGCAGGCGCAGCTCGACCTGATCTACTGCTACTACAACGACCGGCAGATCGAGGCGGCGGTCGATGCGGCCACGACCTTCGAGCGCGAAAATCCGACCCATCCGCGCGTGGACTACGCGCTGTATATGCGCGGCCTGGCCTACTTCTCCGGCGAAAGCAGCTGGTATCACCGCTGGTTCAATGCCGATCTCTCCAAGCGCCCGCCGAAGAACATGCAGGAATCCTTCTCGGCCTTCGCCCAGCTGATCCAGCGTTTTCCAAACAGCGCCTACTCGGCGGATGCCCGTCAGCGCATGGTCTTTCTGCGCAACCGGCTGGCCGACTACGAACTGAACGTCGCAGATTTCTACATGAGCCGTGGCGCCTGGCTGGCGGCTGCCAGCCGCGCGCGCTTCATCGTGGAGCACTACGACGGCGCGCCGGCCGTGGCTGATGCCCTGAAGATCGAGCTGGATGCCTACCGCAAACTCGGCATGCGCGACCAGGCTGACGACGTGCGGCTGGTAATCGCCAGCAACTACCCGGATACGCTCAAACAGGTCGTCAAGGAAGAGCAGAAGCCCTGGTACAAGTTCTGGTAGGAGCGCCTTCAGGCGCGATATCGGGGCCGTGGGAGCGCCTTCAGGCGCGATCATTGTTTGAATATTCGGGATCGCGCCTGAA
>JBATNV010000249.1:0-26748 GCA_049290495.1 Gammaproteobacteria bacterium
GTCCTGCGAAACCATTCCGGTCATTGAATCACGCCCAGCGCCAGTTGCGAATCTCCGGCATGTCCTCGCCGTGGGCGTTGATGTACTGCTTGTGCGCGATGCGCCGGTCGCGCATCTGCTGGCGCAGGTGCGCAGCACGCACCGCGAGCCCTGGCACCCGGTCGATCACATCACAGACCAGGTGAAAACGGTCGATATCATTGAGCACACACATGTCGAAGGGCGTGGTGGTGGTGCCCTCTTCCTTATAGCCACGGACATGCAGGTTGCCGTGATTGGTACGCCGGTAGGTGAGCCGGTGAATCAGCCACGGATAGCCGTGATAGGCAAAGATAATCGGCCGGTCTGGCGTAAACAGGGAATCAAAGCGCTGGTCCGAAAGTCCGTCCGGATGCTCTTCCTTGGACTGCAGTGTCAACAGGTCAACGACGTTGATCATGCGGATTTTCAGCTCGGGCAGGGACTCACGCAGGATGGCGATCGCCGCCAGCGTTTCCAGCGTCGGTACGTCGCCAGCACAGGCCATGACCACATCGGGTTCTACACCTGCATCGCTGCTCGCCCATTCCCAGATACCGATACCTGCGTCGCAGTGACTGATTGCAGCAGCCATATCCAGCCACTGGGCCGCCGGCTGCTTGCCGGCAACGATGACGTTAACGCGGTTGCGTGAACGCAGGCACTTGTCGGCCACGCACAGCAGCGTATTGGCGTCGGGCGGCAGATAGACACGGATGATGTCGGCTTTCTTGTTGATCACATGGTCGATAAAACCCGGGTCCTGGTGCGAAAAACCGTTGTGGTCCTGGCGCCAGACATGCGAAGTCAGCAAATAGTTGAGCGAAGCGATGGGCCGCCGCCAGGGAATTTCGCTGCTCGTGACCTTCAGCCACTTGGCATGCTGGTTGAACATCGAATCGATAATGTGGATAAACGCTTCGTAGCAGGAGAACAGTCCGTGCCGGCCGGTCAGCAGGTAGCCCTCCAGCCAGCCTTGACAGGTATGCTCGCTGAGAATCTCCATCACCCGACCGTCGGCGGCCAGTCCGACGTCCGTATCGCGCGTTTCTGCCAGCCAGGTTCGGCCGGTGACTTCAAAAACGGCGCCCAGTCGGTTGGAGGCCGTTTCGTCCGGTCCAAACAATCGGAAATTGCGCGCGTCCGTATTGCGCACCATCACATCGCGCAAGAATACGCCCAGCGTTCGCGTTGCCTCGCCCGTGCTGCCACCGGGTGCCGGCACTGACAGTGCATAGTCACGGATATCAGGCAGATGCAGATCGCGGAGCAACAGGCCGCCGTTGGCATGCGGATTGGCACCCATCCGGCGCAGGCCTTCGGGTGCCAGGGCGGCGATCTCCGGCTGCAGCTGGCCTTCTGCATCGAACAATTCCTGCGGTCGATAGCTATGTAACCAGACCTCAAGAGCGGCCAGATGATCGGGCTTTGTGGCCAGTTCGCTCAACGGCACCTGGTGAGAGCGCCAGTGATCTTCGACCTGCAGACCATCGACGACCTGTGGCCCGGTCCAGCCCTTCGGTGTACGCAGCACCAGCATCGGCCAGCGCGGTGATTGCTGGCTGTGACCATCGCGCGCCGACTGCTGGATACGCCGGATCTCGGCCGTCGCCCAGTCCATGGCCGCAGCCATCGCCTGGTGCACCAGTACCGGATCACGGCCAGCAACGATGCGTGGCTCGTAGCCACAGCCGCGCAGGAACTGCTCCAGCTCAGTGGCGCTGATCCGTGCGAGCACGGCGGGGTTGTTGATCTTGTAGCCATTGAGATGGAGGATCGGCAGCACCGCACCATCCCGCACCGGATTCAGGAATTTATTCGAGTGCCAGGCCGCAGCCAGTGGACCCGTCTCGGCCTCACCATCGCCGATCACACAGGCCGCAATCAGGTCAGGGTTGTCGAAGACGGCACCGAAGGCATGTGACAGCGCATAGCCCAGTTCACCACCTTCATGAATCGAGCCTGGTGTCTCGGGCGCCGCATGGCTCGGCACACCACCGGGAAAGGAAAACTGCCTGAACAGCAGCCGCATGCCTTCCTCGTTGCGCGGCAAACCCGGATAGAACTCGCTGTAAGTGCCTTCGAGCCAGGTATTCGCACACAAGGCGGCGCCACCGTGGCCCGGCCCGGTGATATAGATGACATTCAGGTCATCGCGCCGGATCACACGGTTCAGATGTGCATAGATGAGGTTAAGTCCTGGTGCCGTGCCCCAGTGGCCGAGCAAGCGCGGCTTGATGTGTTCCAGCCGCAAGGGCTCGCGCAGCAAGGGATTGGCAAGCAGATAGATCTGGCCCGCCGAAAGATAGTTGGCAGCCCGCCACCAGCTGTCGATCAAGCTGACTTCGCGTTCTGACAATGGTGCCTTGTCCATAGCTGTCTCCCTAGCGTTTTGCATTTTCCAGCAGCGCCAGCGCGGATCGCGCCATGATCCGGGCCTCGTCTACGGCAAACACCCAGACCTGCACCGCTGCTCCCGGCGCACTGAGCATTGCATCCGTGCCGCGACAGGCATTGTTGCGGGCTGCATCGATCGTGATTCCGGCGAAGCTTAAGGTGGCGAGCACGCGGGCGCGGATCACCGGGACATTCTCCCCTACACCACCGCCAAACAGAATGGCATCTGCGCCACCGAGTACCGCGAGATACGCGCCGAGGTAGCGCGTAATCCGGTGACAGTAGATACCTAGGGCAAGTCGCGCCGCATCCAGGTCGCTCGCCAGCAACTCGCTCACATTGCCGGAAAGCCCGGAGAGACCCAGCAAGCCCGACTGCCGGTTGAGCATATCCATCAATTCGGATGGCGCGATGCCACAGTGAGTCTGCAGATAGAGCAGAGCGCCGGGATCCACATCGCCGCTGCGCGTCGCCATGACCAGGCCCTCCAGTGGCGAGAAGCCCATCGAGGTTTCCACCGGCTGTCCGTCGATGCTGGCCGTCACCGAACAACCGGCCCCAAGCTGCAGGGAAATGATCCGCGCACCGTTTACGACAGCTGGCTGCGCGCGCCGCCATGATTCGAGCATCGACTCGTGCGCGATACCGTGAAAGCCATAGCGACGTATCCCATGCTTCTCGCGCAGGACGGCGGGTAGCGCATAGGTCTGCGCCATCACCGGCAGGCTGCCGTAGAACCCGGTATCGAACACTGCAAGCTGTGGCACTGCCGGGCCCAGCACGTCGCGCGCCGCACGAATTAGGGCAAGTGCTGGTGGCTGGTGCAACGGCGCCAGGGGCGTCAAAGCTTCTATTTCGCTTTCAACGGCAGCATCAATGATGCACGGCTGCGTGAGCCGCGCGCCGCCGTGCACGACCCGGTGCACGACCACTGCCGGTGTCGGCGCTCCCAGTTCGCGCAGTTGTCCGGCGAAATCTTTACCGGCCGCAGCGGACACCGCGTCGTAGTGCCGCGTGGCCAGCAGCGCAAGCGTGGGCATACTGAAGGCCGCAAGACGCACTGAGCTGCTGCCGGCATTGACGGTCAGAAGTACAGTCACGATACCTCGCCGTCACGCCCTGCCGACATCAGCCCGATATCGGCCAGGCGAGAGACAATCATCATCAACTCGCCCACTTGATCAGTGCCAGTTCGTTCGGCACGCGTGCGAGCGCATGTCGCGGAACGATACGCGGCGTGAAATCCCCAAGATCACGGCCCGGCGCCATGGCCAGCTCATAGCTATAGCCATTGCTTGAACCCGCAATGGGCGAAGAACGCTCCATCGACTGACAGAACGCCGTACCACCCGGACTCGTGGCCTCTGCATACAACTGCACGTCAACCATGTCGGGCTGAATGTCGCCGAGGTAAACAGCCACAGACACCTTGCGGGCCGCACCATCTCCTGTGACCGCGCACATGGCCATATGGATCTGCTCCCAGTGACTGCGTAATTCCCGCTCCCAGTGAGCAAGTTGCACGGCACCGCGCCCGCCGTCCAGGCCGCGCCGGGCAAGCAGCGCGGCAGCGGGCAGATACACGTCGCGCACGTAGTCGTGCACCATCCGGTTGGTACTGAACTCGGGCGTCAAACGCGACATGCTGGCGCGCATGCGCGCCAGCCACGCCTGTGGAATGCCTGATGCATCGCGCGCATAGAACATGGGTACGACTTCCTGCTCCAGGATCCCGAATAGCTGATCCAGCTGGGCGGCATCCCGGCTGTAGTCTGAGCCTTCTGCCTCCTGGATTGCCCAGCCTACCGCAGGATCCCAGGCTTCCGCCCACCAGCCATCGAGCACAGACAGGTTGAGCCCGCCATTGACGAGAACCTTCATGCCGCTCGTACCACAGGCCTCCCAGGGTCGGCGCGGCGTGTTGATCCAGACATCGATGCCCTTCACAAGCTCCTGCGCGAGCGCCAGATCGTAATCTTCGAGAAAAACCACACTCTGGCGGACTTCCGGATCGGCTGAAAACAGCACCCACTCCTGGATGAAGCGCTGTCCTTCTGCATCGGCTGGATGCGCCTTCCCGGCAACGATCAGTTGCACGGGACGCTGACTGTCTGACAGCAGCCGCTTCAACCGTTGCTTGTCTCTCAGCAACAGGTCAGGCCGCTTGTATTCGGCGAAGCGTCGTGCAAATCCCAGCGTCAGGGCATTGGGATCAAGAATATGTGCGACATCGATATCCGCACCACCAGGGCGGTGACGCCGCGCAAGTTGCCGACCCAGCCGGCGCCGCGCGTAATCCACAAGCGCCCGGCGATCGGTGCCTTTCATCTCCCACAAGACCTTGTCGGCTGTGCAGTCGACGGCAGCGCGCAGATCAGTCACCACGCCCTGCCAACGCTCCTTGCCGCAGACGCAGGTCCACAGCTCATCCGATGCAGCTGAATCCCAGGAAGGCACGTGTACGCCATTGGTGACATGGGTGACCGGGATCTGCGTGAGCGGCCAGCCCGGATAAAGCTCGGCAAAGATGCCGCGACTCACTTCTCCGTGCAGGCGACTAACACCATTGACGGTGGCACAGAGTCGTGCCGCAAGCCAGGCCATGTTAAAAAAGCCCGTGCCGTGATTACCGGTGCCCTGACCGAGCGCGGCGAGTTCCTCAACCGGCACAGAAAGCCTCGACGCGTAGTCGCCGGCATATTTTTTCAGCAGCTCAATGGAGAATACGTCGAAGCCGGCCGCTACCGGTGTGTGCGTCGTAAACACGTTCCCCGCGCGCACCGCCCAGACTGCCTCCCAGAAACCGAGCGCATGCCGCTCCATGAAGCAGCGCGCGCGTTCGATAGCCGCAAAAGCGGCGTGACCTTCATTGAGATGGCAGACATCGACCGGCAGACCGAGCACCTCGATCAGACGCCAGCCACCGACGCCAAGCGCAATTTCCTGCATGAGGCGCATTTCCGGCGCAGCCTCATAGAGTTTTCCGGTGATGCCGCGATCGATCGCATCGTTCCACGGATCGTTACTGTCGAGCAGGTAAAGCGGCACCCGTCCAACCTGGGCTTTCCACACACGGAAGCGCACCGTGCGACCTGGAAATTCCACAGGTATGCTCAACCACGCGCCACCGCGATCGAATACCCGCGCAACAGGCAGGCTGGCCGGATCGTTGAAGGGATAGCTCACCAGCTGTCTGCCTTCATCATCGACGGACTGGCGGAAATAGCCTTCCTGGTAGAGAAGCCCGATACCGACCACAGGCAAGCCCAGATCGCTTGAAGCTTTCAGGTGATCGCCGGCCAGCACGCCGAGGCCGCCGGCATAGAGCGGCAAAGCCTCGGCCAGTCCGAACTCCATACTGAAGTAAGCCACACCGCGCAGGCGGCCAGCGGGGACATTCAGCTGGGCCCAGGTCGGACGCGCCCTATAGTCGGCACGCGCAGCCACGAGTGCGCGAAGCCGGGCCTTGAATGCGGTGTTGCAGTCCAGTTCACGCAGGCGCTCTTCATCAAGGCCCTGCAGCAAAACAAAGGGATTCTCCGTCCGTTCCCAGGTTTCGCGATCGATGGACTTCCAGAGTTCATCGCCCGCGTGACTCCAGGTCCAGCGCAGATCCATGGCCAGCTCGGCCAGCGGCTCAAGATCAGTCGGCAAATTTGCCCGTAAACCTGTACCACGCAATTCCATGTTGAGGCCCTGTCAATGCGGATCGGCACCAGCGCTTCTGCCGGTTACAAGAATTTTCTTCGACGCGAAGCTGATCGTGAACAGCCCGATGCTCCGAAAACTCTCGCTCACAGCGCAAAGGACTGGTGGTGCGCGGGCATCTCTACTGCCGTATTCATCAATTGGCCAGCGAAGCTCTGCATGGTGTCCGGTTCACCATGCACGAGAAAGGTACGCTTTGCGCCGGTGTGAGCGTGCCAGGCAAGCAGCTCGGCCTGGTCTGCATGTGCCGAGAAACCATTGATGGTGTGGATGCTCGCCTGCACCCGGATCTCCTCGCCAAACAGCTTTACGGTTTTAGCACCGTCGATGATGCGTCGGGCGAGCGTACCGCGAGCGGCATAACCCACAAACACGATCGCGGAATCCTTGCGCCACAGATTGTGCTTCAGATGGTGACGCACCCGGCCACCCGTACACATGCCGGAACCTGCCATGATCACTGCACCGCCTGCAATCCTGTTGAGTGCCATCGACTCCGCCGCTTCACGCGTGAAATGCAAGCCCGGCATGTCGAAGGGATCGCGGCCATCCCGGAACAATTCACAGGCCTCTGCGTCGTAGCACTCCGGGTGGTTGCGGAAGATCTCTGTGGCCGAGATGGCCATCGGTGAATCGAGATAGACCGGCAGTCGGCGCGGCAAGCGCCGGCTCTCCGTTGCTACACGCAGGTGGTAGAGAACTTCCTGGGCACGCTCCAGCGCGAAGGTCGGAATCACCACATTACCACCGCGATCGAGCGTAGCCTCGATTGCAGCGTAGAGCTCTTCAATGGAAGGCTCGAGCGCCTTGTGCCGGCGATCGCCGTAGGTGCTCTCCATGATGACGACATCGACCTGCGGCGGCGGTGCCGGATCGCGAATGATCGGCCGCCCGCTGCTGCCGAGATCACCCGAAAAGAGCAGTCGTCGCGAGACACCACCTTCGCTGAGTTCCAGCAGGATACAGGCCGAACCGAGGATGTGCCCTGCATCGATAAACGTGGCGCGGATACCCGGCGCCACCTCAAGCGGCCGGTCGTAGACTGCGGTGCGACCGAAAGAATCCAGCGTGTTCAGCGCATCGAGAGTGGTGTAGAGCGGTGCCGCTGTGCCCTTGTCGTCATAGCGGCCGGCGCGACGCGCGCGCCAGCGGGCGTCTTCTTCCTGCAGGTGAGCCGAGTCGAGCATGACCAGACGCGCCAGTTCACGGGAAGCAGCGGTCGTGATGATCTCTCCGCGAAAACCCCGCTTGGCCAGCAAAGGCAGCCGACCGCAGTGATCGAGGTGCGCATGCGTCAGCAATACATAGTCGATCGAGTCGGCATCGAAACCGAAGTCTTTTGCGTTCTCGTCCTCCTGTTCGTAACTACCCTGGTAGAGGCCACAGTCGATCAGCACGCGCTTGCCCGCGCACTCCACGAGGTGACACGACCCTGTGACGCCCAGATCGGCACCGTGAAACTCCAGCTTCATTTCCTTCTCCTTGCCTTGGTGTCCAGACGGAACCTGAGTAAAAAACGCTACGCTCGATCCAGCGACTCGCCGTTGATCTCGTACCAGTGCCGGATGCCAGCCCAGATTTCGTCCGCCGTCTCGGCGTACCAGAAAAGCTCCCGGTCTTCCGGATCGATCACACCCTCATCCACCAGGAAATCGGGATTGAAAGCCTGACGCCAGTAGTCCTGCCCCACCAGCACCACGGGGACCGGCTTGATCTTGCGTGTTTGCACCAGCGTCAGGGTCTCGAAAAGTTCGTCCAGAGTGCCATAACCACCGGGGAACACCACCAGCGCCCTGGCCCGCAGCAGGAAATGCAGCTTGCGCAGCGCGAAGTAGTGAAAGCGCATGCACAGATCCGGCGTGATGTAAGGGTTCGGAAACTGTTCATGCGGGAGTTTGATGTTCAGGCCCACCGACTTGGCACCAACATCAAAGGCACCGCGGTTGGCGGCCTCCATGATGCCGGGGCCACCACCCGTCAACACCACCAAACCGGAACCATCCCTGCTTACGATCTGCCCGAACTGGCGCGCCACATCGTAGTAGTGGCTCTTCGCCACAATACGCTCGGCAATGCGCACACGCTGCTGGCACTCGATATCAGCCGGACGTGCAGCACACGCCGCGCGCCGGACCTCGAGTGCACGCCGTGCCGCTGCGGGCTCCGGGATGCGGGTGCTGCCAAAGACAACGATCGTCTGCGTGATGTCGTGCGCCCTGAGCAGCATCTCCGGCTTGGCGTAGTCCACCTGCAACCGGAGTCCGCGCATCTCCTCCAGTTGCAGAAAGTCAGGGTCCTCATCGGCTTCGCAGTAACTCGGGCTTTCCATGATCGCCTTGAGCTGGGCGGGAACCCCACTGTCGTCTTCCGCGGGCTTCGGGCTCTGCCACGGGAGAGGTTCGCGACGCGTCTGCGCCGCTGGCGGGATCGGACACTGCGGCGGCGTGGAACCGGGTTTCGACATCTCGCTCTACCTGACACTTGATAATGGCCAACTATAAAGCCGACTACTCCAGTCTTGGCTGCGGATACCGGCCATCCATCGGGCGTATCGCCAGGCAAGCTGGCTGGAGAATGCCTCTTCCAGCGACGTGATCGTTGGCCTGCAAGCGGGCTTGTCGGATCGCTTGACAGAGTGGAGCTGCGCTACGCATTTTCTTGTTGCCAAGGGCTTAGGCAAGGCATAGATTCAGCGCAGCCGTAGGGTTTGCCAGTTACTGCATACGCCCGATTGCGAGGTTCCGATTATGTCAATTCATCACGACACTCTGGCCGCTCGGTGCAACCGCATCGTCATGGCGCTGCTTGGATCTCTGGCTCTGCTGACCATGCAAGGCGCCGCTGCCTTCAGCGTATTTCCGATCGACGCTAGCCATTCACTCAAATGGGGTGACAACGCCAACGGCACGCCCGGCGGCACGATCACCTGGGGCTTTATCTCCGCCGGGACCAGCGGTTCGGCCGGCTATTGCGGTACCGCTTGTCCGGGCAGCAGTCTCGATGCCATCAACATCGAGAACAGTCCGGGCACAGGCTATACGCTGACCCCCCTGGCCAGTCTGCAGAGCACCATTGATTCGGCCATGACGCAGTGGGCAGCGGCAGCGAACATCAGCCTTGTCGGACCCCAGGCCGATTCGGGCCTGGCGATCAACGATGGCGGGGCGACACTGCCCGATATCCGCATCGGGGTTTTCGCCTTCTCCGCAGGTGGCGGTGCAGTGGGTTACGCGCCGCCGCCCAACGGCGGTACCGGCGCTGGTGACATCCTCTTCGACGCCAACTCTTTTTATGCCTTTCAGCCGGGTAATGACGGTGACCTGTTTCCCGGCGCCTCAACGGCACCGAACGATTTCGAGTCCCTGCTGCTACATGAGCTTGGGCACGCGCTGGGACTCGCGCACCCGAGTGGCGGCGACGCGGTTTGCCAGGTTATGGATGTCAGCCCGGTTTGCCTTGGAAGGATAAACCGGGTGCTGGATGCCGACGATATCGCCGGCATCCAGCACCTGTACGGTACCGCCGTTGTGCCGTTGCCGGCGTCCGTATGGTTGCTGGGCTCCGGACTTGGCCTGCTTCGCCTGCGCCGACGGCGTGCGACGATCGCAACGGCTTAGCTTGACCGCGCCAGCATCGAAGGCTTGTGCAATCTTATTGACGGTGCGGGAGACTAGTTCTTCTCCTTGTCCACCAGCTTGTTGGCAGTGATCCACGGCATCATTGCCCGCAGCTTCGCACCTACCTGCTCGATGGGATGCGCGGCGTTGTTGCGACGGTACGCAGTCATGGACGGATAGTTGGTCGCGCCTTCAGCGATGAACTGCTTGGCATACTCACCATTCTGGATGTTCTTCAGCGCCTGGCGCATGGCCTTGCGGGACTCTTCGTTGATGACCTTCGGGCCGGTGACGTACTCGCCATATTCCGCGTTGTTGGAAATCGAGTAATTCATGTTGGCGATGCCGCCTTCGTACATCAGGTCGACGATCAGCTTGAGTTCGTGCAGGCATTCGAAGTAGGCCATCTCGGCCGGATAGCCGGCTTCGGTCAGCGTTTCGAAACCCATCTTCACCAGCTCGACGGCGCCGCCGCAAAGCACGGTCTGTTCACCGAACAGGTCGGTTTCGCACTCATCCTTGAAAGAGGTTTCGATAATGCCGGTGCGTCCGCCACCGATACCCGCGGCATAGGACAGGGCGAGCTGCTTGGCTTTGCCGGAAGCATCCTGAAACACTGCGATCAGGTCGGGGATACCGCCACCCTTGACGAACTCCGAGCGAACCGTATGGCCGGGCGCCTTCGGCGCAATCATGATCACGTCCAGGTCAGCGCGCGGCACGACCTGGTTATAGTGAATGGCAAAGCCATGCGCGAAGGCGAGCGTCGCGCCCGTTTTCAGGTTCGGTTCAACCTCGTCCTTGTAGAGCTGCTTCTGGAACTCATCCGGAGTGAGGATCATCACCACGTCGGCAGACTTCACGGCAGCCGGCACGTCGGCAACTTTAAGACCCGCACGTTCGGCTTTCTTTCGCGACGAGGAATCAGCGCGCAGTCCGACCGTCACGTCGACACCGGAGTCGTGCAGATTGCAGGCATGGGCGTGGCCCTGCGAACCGTAGCCGATGATGGAAACTTTCTTGCCCTGAATGAGGGAAAGCTTGCAATCCTTGTCGTAATAGACCTGCATGTCTTTATACCTGTTGTGATGTTCGGGCAGATGTCAGTAGCTGCGACCTGCACTATAGGCCGCCCATATCGTTGCGTAAAATGAAATAAACACAATACAGTGTGCCTGTATATGCAACACTTGCCGGCATGGACAGTCGGCTGCTGCGTCAATTCCTCAACCTTGCCGATGCGCTGCATTTCGGCAAGGCCAGCGAAGCCAGCCATGTCAGCCCGTCGGCCCTGAGCCGCAGCATCCGGCAGCTCGAGGCGGAAGTCGGCGTCGCGCTTTTTGCGCGCAACAACCGCACGGTCACCCTGACCCACGAGGGCAAGCTGTTCCTGCCCTATGCGCGCGAAGCGCTGGCGCAATGGGATGCGATCCGCAACACGCTGATGGCCGAGGCCGACGAGCTGCACGGTGAAGTGAGCATGTATTGCTCGGTTACCGCCAGCTACAGCTTCCTGTTCGAGATCCTGAGCGCCTTTCGCCGCGACCATCCGCATATCGAAATCAAGCTGCATACCGGCGATCCGGAGCTTGCCATCACACGCGTGCTGTCCGGCGAGGAAGACATAGCGATCGGCGCGCGGCCGGATGTCCTGGCGGGCGCCCTCGCCTTCCGGCCGATCGCCACGTCACCGCTGGTGTTCATCGCCAGCAAGGATCATCCACAACCAGACAGCAAGAACTGGGCGACCACACCGATGATTCTTTCCGAAAGCGGACTGGCCAGAAGCCGGCTCGATGCCTGGTTCCGGGCACGCGGCGTGCAGCCCTCGATCTACGCCCAGGTGGCCGGCAACGAAGCCATCGTCAGCATGGTCAGCCTCGGTTTCGGCATCGGCGTGGTGCCGCGCATCGTGCTCGACAACAGCCCGCTGGCCGCCAACATCCGCATCCTCAACATCCAGCCCAGGCTGAAGGCCTATGAGGTTGGACTGTTTGCCCTGAAGAAGAAGCTCAGGAATCCGGTGGTCAACGCGTTCTGGTCACAGCTTCAGTAGGCGAGCTTTCAATGGCACGCTCGCCTCTATTCGGTCATGGATGTAGCCATGCAGGCCCAGGCCGGCCAATCACCGAGCTGGAATGCACTACAGCATCGTCGATCCAGGCATGATCAGCCTAGCGAATCAGGCCCCCGTAGCAGGGCGCGCGGCTACGCGCTCGTACCAGCGCTTGAGAGACGGTCGGGTGCTGGCGGGATCGATATCAACCCAGCCGCCAAAATCCATCGTCACCAGCAGGCTGATATCAGCATAGGAATAGTCGGCACCGGCGAGCCAGGGCTGATGCTCCAGCTGCTGAGTCACGCGGTCGAAGAACTGCTCGGCTCGCTGCCGGCCACGTTCTATAAGAGCGGGAATCTGCGCACAGGCCAGCGGCCCGGGTAGCGCATGGTCCCGGAATCCGGGCGACAGGTTGCGCAAGATCTCCGCAACGGCAGACATGCCCTCGTTGTCGACGATGTTCGCCCACATCAATGTCAGCGCCTGCTGGCGAGGTGTCGTACCGAACATTGCGGGCTCCGGATGCATTGCCTCGAGATATTGGCAGATCGCCAGGCATTCACTCAGGTATGTGCCATCGTCGAGTTCGAGCACCGGTACCGTACCGCCCGGATTGATAACCAGGAACTCCGCTGACAACTGCTCACGACGAAACAGGTTCACATTCACTCTGGGTATCTCCAGCCGCTTCTCGGCCAGGAAGATGCGCACGCGCCGCGGATTCGGCGCGCGCTCGAAATCAAACAGTCGCATTGCAGCTCCCTGGATTCACAGGCATTGACTCGTTGTTAACGCAGCGTTGACTTAAAGCGAAGCAGTTCCCGCATTAGGTTAAACAGCCCGATTATTAACTTGCCTTCATGTAAAAACTGACGCATGGTCGACTTGAAACCGTCATCGACCGGGGGCGATCTTCCCTGATAAATGACTGCATACAAATCATAAAGAACTTTCTGGGGGCCTTGAAAATGACATCAATGAAATATGGACGACACCTGCTAGCGGCCGCTGTGCTCGTATTTGCCGGCACAGCCCATGGCGCGACGGTCTATCAGCTTCAGTCAATAACCTTTCAGACCAGCAGCGCTCCGGGTATATATAATTTTGGTGCCGGCCCGTTGCTCAATTCGGTATGTTTCACCTGCGGCAGCAGCCTGGCCACGGATGACGATCTCGGCAATATCACCGTCGATTCGCTCAGCTACAACTTGAACGGTTTTGGCGCGAACTTCACCAACACGTTCTCCGGCACGACCGTTCTCGGTGCGGCAACCACCCTGATCAAGGGTGCGGGAGAGACCTGCGTAATCAACAGTGGTGGTACCCAGTGGTGCGACTCCGCAGATCGGCGCAATTATTCGGGTGACTGGTACAACGGGCTGATGCCCGATGGCGTGACTTCGGCGCCCGTCGCTCAGTTCTCTGCGCTGGTGACGGGTAACAACCTCGTGCTGCGCGTTCGCAAGAACCGCGACGCCGTTGGCGGTTCTGAAACCGCCTGGCTGCAGATGAACTTCAACTACTCCGTAGTACCGGTACCGGCTGCGGTCTGGCTGTTCGGCAGCGCGCTCGGCATCCTGGGCATTGCCCGGCGCCGGACTGCTGCCGTCTGATCGTTCAAGGCTTCAAACTACGACTATTGCGAAGCCCCCACCTGGGGGCTTCGCTTTTTTCCGGGGCCAGTGCCGCAGGCGGGACACTTCAGATCACGACGCAGACTGAGTTCGGTGAAACGCATCGACAATGCGTCATAGCTGAGCAGCCTGCCCATCAGTGTCTCGCCGATGCCGAGGATCAGCTTGATCGCTTCGGTGGCCTGCAAGACGCCGAGCACGCCAGGCAGAACCCCAAGCACACCGGCATCCTGGCAGGATGGCGCGAATTCCGCCGGTGGCGGCTCCGGGAACGCACAGCGGTAGCAGGGTGCGCCTTCAGCGGCAAACACGGTGAGCTGGCCTTCAAAGCTCTGAATAGCGGCGTGAACCACCGGCTTCTTCAGACGCAGCGCCGCATCGTTGACCAGATAGCGTGTTGTGAAGTTGTCGCTGCCATCGATGATGACATCGTAGTCGGCGAGTATTGCCAGCGCGTTCTCCGCGGTCAGTCGCATCCTGATTCGGTTCACGCAGACTTCGGGATTGAGCGCGGCCAGCGCCTCTGCGGCGCTGTCCACCTTCGGCATGCCGATACGTGCAGTGGCGTGGACGATCTGCCGCTGCAGGTTACTGAGCTCAACGCTGTCATCATCAACGATGCCGAGCGTACCGATGCCGGCAGCCGCCAGGTACAAGCTGGCGGGTGAACCGAGGCCGCCCGCACCGATGCACAGCACGCGCGCGGTGCGCAACTTTGCCTGACCAGCGACACCGATCTCTGCCAGGCGCAGCTGGCGTGAGTAGCGCATCGCCTGCTCTGCGCTCAGAGGCATAGCCCCCCCGTCAAGTGAAGGCACGATCCAGTCATGGCCGCTGCGCTGCCATTCGTCGAAGCCGCCACGCATTGACCAGACCTGCGTGTAGCCCATCCCGATCAAGGTCATCGCCGACATGGCCGAACGTATACCGACCGCGCAGTAAACGACGACGGGCGTGTCTTTATCAGGAACGAGCCTGCTGATACGGCGTGCAACCAGGGGACGTGGCAGCAGCAGGGCACCGGCCATGCAACCGGCCGCATGCTCGTCAGGGTCCCGGACATCGAGCAGAACCGGGCTCTCGCCACGTTGCAGGCGAGCCGCTACTTCGGCGACCCCGATTTCCTGAATCACCACGCTATTCCCTTGCACAAAGCTAGCCGCCGCTCAGGGCCTGGATGATCTGCACAACATCACTTGAAGTCACTGCCTCATCCAGATCAAAACTCTGCTTGCCATTCACGAAGATGCGCATGTGCGGGCGCACACTGCCCTGCTCATCGATCATGCGATGGCGAATCCCGGGAAACTGTCGGTCAAGATCTGCGAGCAGCTCAGCCATCGTCGTACCTGAAGCCGCAACTTCCCTGATCACTGTATATGACAGCAACGGACTGGGGATCAGCACTTTCATAAGCCTAGACGAGTGCAGCCTCGACAGCGTAGATCTCCGGCAAATGTCGGGCGATGCAGCTCCAGCGACTCCCCTCGTTGCTGCTCATCCAGAGTTCGCCGCCCGTCGTGCCCAGGTAAAGGCCGACCGGATCACGTGCGTCATTCGTCATGGCCTGACGCTTCACGGTCCACCAGGCCTGCGCCTTGGGCAGCCCGGTATCCTGTCGCTGCCACGTCTTGCCACCGTTGCGCGTAACGTAAGCCGCCGGCTTGCCGGCTACCGAAATACGCGGCCATACGGAAGAGCCATCCATTGGAAAGACCCAAGCCGTATCGGCATCACGCGGATGCACCACCACCGGAAAACCGACATCGCCGACGGACTTCGGCATCTTCCTGCCGATCCGCCTCCAGCGATTCGACGGACGGTCGAGACGATAGATGCCGCAGTGATTTTGCTGATAGAGGCGATCCGGGTTAGCGGGACTGATGCGGACACAATGCGGATCGTGAAACCAGACCTTCGATGCATCGAACATCTCGACGACCTCGAGTCCGTCGATCAGCGGCGTCCAGCTCCGGCCACCGTCGCGCGATTCGTGAACGCCGCCGCTCGACATGCCGATGTAGAGGTGATTCGCATCGCGCGGATCGACGATGATCGAATGCAGCTTCGGGCCATCCGGTGTCCCGTCCTGCGGTCCACCCATCCACTCGCGGTATTGCGGATCGTCATTAAGGCCCGGGAGTGACTCCCACGAATCGCCACTGTCATCCGAACGAAACAGGCCATGCGGCGATGTGCCTGCATACCAGACGCCAGATTGACTGGCGTTCCCGGGCGTCAGCCAGAAGGTGTGATTGACCACCCGCCCCTGCTCACCCTCAGGCACTTTGGCAAAGGCCGGCGGCCGCTTCACTTCCTGCCACTTGCGTCCCCGGTCCACCGAACGAAAAAGCGTAGGGCCCAGATGCCCGGTGCTCGCCGCCGCCAGCATGGTCTTGCCGTCGCGCGGATCGAGCATCAGATGATGAATGATGTGGCCGAGGTAATGCGGACCGTCAACGCGCCACTTCCGGCGGGCCACATCACCATGGAACAACCATGCACCCTTGCGGGTAGCGACCTGAAGCAGGACCTTCTTTGCTGCAGTGACCATACACACCTCGCTCTGTGGAAGCGGAGCTTAGGTCAGGCCACTGGCATTCGCCAATGCCCGTTCAGGCAGCCATCATGACCCCGGCTTTATGCCGGCCAAAGGCACTCAGCACGGCCTGCAAGGTCGCCGTGCTCGTGTCTTCGGCGAGGGCCACACCCACGCTGATTTGCGTACCGATCCGCAGCTTGATGCAAGCCATCGCATTTGCCGTCGTGCCACTACCAAGGGCGTACTCGTCGAAGGCCTCAACCGAGCCGTTGACGCCATGCACGCGCCGGAGCGCATCCATCAATGCCTCGACTGCGCCGTTGCCCTCACCGGCAATAGCCTTGCCACCGACACTCGCCTCGATCCGAACGCGACTGCCGTCGCGGTGGATATCGAAGTTACCGAGTCGCCAGCCCTCGGGCACGGCGACGTATGCCTCATCGAAGAGCTGACGAATGACGGCACTGCCGACTTCACCACCGCTCTGTTCCGCATGCTGTTGCACCACGCGCGACAGTTCGATCTGCAGCCAGCGGGGCAAGGTGATGCCGAACTCCCGCTCAAACACATACAGCACACCGCCCTTGCCGGACTGACTGTTGATCCGTACGACTTCCTCGTAGCTGCGGCCCACGTCGCAGGGATCGATCGGCAGATAGGCGACCTGCCAGGGTTCGTCGGCCTGCTGCCGCGAGAGTGACTTGCGAATCGCATCCTGGTGGCTGCCACTGAAGGCCGTGTAAACGAGTTCACCGGCATAGGCATGTCGTGGATGCGTACTGATTCCCGTGCACTGCTCCACCGTGCGCACGATGCGACGCATGTCGGAGAAGTCGAGCTTCGGCTCCACACCCTGTGAGTAGAGGTTCATGGCCATCGTGACGAGGCACATGTTGCCGGTGCGCTCACCGTTACCGAGCAAGGTACCCTCGACGCGGTCGGCACCAGCCATCACGCCGAGCTCGGCCGCTGCAACTCCGCAGCCCCGGTCATTGTGCGTGTGCAGGCTGATGCGTACGCGGTCGCGATGATCGATGTGCGCACACATCCACTCGATCATGTCGGCATAGATATTCGGCGTACTCGTTTCCACCGTCGCCGGGAGATTGATCACCACCTTCTGGCCTGCCTGCGGCTGCCACACCGCGATGACGGCATTCACCACCTCTACGGCATATTCCAGCTCGGTACCGGTAAAACTCTCGGGTGAGTACTGGAACTCCCATTCGGTTTCCGGGTGTTGCGCCGTCATGTCCTTGATCCACCGGGCGCCCTGCACGGCCAGGGCCTTGATCGCATCACGATCCATGCCGAAGACACGCTCGCGCTGCACCGTGGAGGTGGAGTTGTAGAGATGGATGCTCGCCTTCTTCGCACCCTTCAGCGACTCGATGCTGCGGGCGATCAGGTCTTCCCGCGCCTGGGTGAGCACCTGGATGCTCACATCATCGGGCACCATATGCGTTTCGATGATCTTGCGCACAAAATCGAAATCCGGCTGCGAGGCCGCCGGAAAACCCACCTCGATTTCCTTGCAACCGATATCGACCAGCAGACTGAACAACTGCGTCTTCTGCTCCACCGTCATCGGATTGACAAGCGCCTGGTTGCCATCGCGCAGATCGACGGCACACCAGTCCGGTGCGCGATCGATGACCTGATCTGGCCATTTGCGCTGCCAGCCAGAAACAGGCCTGAAGGCGCCGTATTTGCGGTGGTCGTAACTCATGTTCGTTCTCCGAAAAAGGCGATGACCTGGTCGGGCCAACTGGGCTCAGTCTAGGTGTATCCAGCGGCAATTGGCTTGCGTACTTGCCGTCTATATGTATATTAATGGCATCTTATTGCGTCATATGTGCAATTTAAGGTATTTCCTGTCATGAACGACATCACACTTGACCGTATCGACCGTCGCATCCTCGCTGAACTCCAGCAGGACGGTGGCCTCAGCAACCAGGCGCTGGCCGAACGCGTGGGCCTCTCGCCGTCGCCCTGCCTGCGCCGGGTCAAGGCACTGGAAGAGAGTGGCGTGATCGGCAAACGGGTGACCTTGCTGGACCGGAAAAAGCTCGGTTTGTCGCTCACTGCACTGATCCAGATTTCCATGGACCGTCACACACCGGAGCGTTTTGAGAAGTTCGAGAGCACGGTGAAGCAGTTCCCCGAAGTCCTGTCCTGCCTGCTGGTCACCGGCCAGGACGCCGACTACCTGCTGATCGTCGTTGTCCCGGATATGGACACATACCAGGACTTCCTGCTGCAAAAGGTCACGCGCATTCCCGGCGTATCTGGCGTGCACTCGAGCTTCGTCATGCGTTGGGTCATCGATACCACCGCACTGCCACTCGGCTACCTGGAATGAGCAGTCACCGCGAACCGGCGCTACTGGACCTGCGCAATGTCACCGTCATGCGCGGTGCGAAAGCCATTCTGAAAGATTTCAGCCTGCGCATCGGGAGCGGTGAGCACGTCGCAATCCTCGGGCCGAACGGCTGCGGGAAGTCCACACTGATCAAAACGATTACGCGTGAATGCTACCCGCTTGCCATGGACGGCTCGTCGATGACGATTCTGGGCAAGGCCCGCTGGGACGTGTCCCGGCTCCGCTCAATGCTCGGTATCGTCTCAAATGACCTGATGACACTGTGCACGAGCCATACCAGTGGACGTGACCTGGTCCTGTCGGGGTTTTTCAGCAGTACCGGAGTTTTTTCGCACCACAGGGTCACAGCACAGCAGCAGAAAGAAGCCGATGCAGTCCTTGCACGACTGCAGATAAGTCATCTGGCAGACCGCCCGGTCGCCGATCTGTCATCCGGAGAAGCGCGACGCGTGCTGATTGCGCGCGCCCTGGTCCACCAGCCGAAGGCGCTGCTGTTTGACGAGCCCGGCAATTCCCTGGATGTGTTTGCCCGACACAGCCTGCACGAGACCATGCGATCACTCGCGCAAGCGGGCACCGGAATCATCCTCGTCACCCATGATCTTGCCGATGTGATTCCGGAGGTCGATCGCATACTCCTGATGTCGGATGGCAAAATCGTTGCCGACGGCCCGAAGCAGCAAATGCTTCAGCCAGCGCTGCTGGAGAGCGTCTTTGGCATCAAGGCGGAAGTAGCCAGACATGATGGCTACTACCATCTGTGGTGATGCCGCAGCGGAATGCTGTTGGACCTGCAGGGCCATTGTAGATCCCAGCCGGCCGAATCTGAGGAACAATGATCAGCGCGGCGCAACGTAGCCGCCCGGCACGCCGCGTAACGAAAACACGATCTGCCACAACTGGTTTTTGCGGGCGCGAAAGGATGCGGCACAGAGGCTCAGGTAGTAATACCACATGCGATGAAAGGTCTCATTGTATTGCGGCCTTAGTTGATTCCAGCTGCATTCGACATTGCGCCGCCAGGCCAGCAGGGTCCGATCGTAATGCACGCTGAAGTTATGCCAGTCTTCCATGACAAACAGGCCTTCGGTGCTGGCAGCGATTTGCCGGATGGAAGGCAGCATGCTGTTGGCAAATATGTACTTGGCAAGCCAGGGACGAGTCTCGTACACCGACTTGTTACCGCCGATACAGTGCAACAGGAACAGGCCATCGTCCTTGAGGCACAGGCGTACAACGCGCATATAGCCTGCATAGTTCTTGACGCCCACGTGCTCGAACATACCAATCGAGAAGATCCGGTCGAACTTCTCATCAAGCAGGCGGTAATCCTGCAAGCGAATCTCGATGGGTAAGCCCTTGCACAGCTCGCGTGCGTATGCAGCTTGCTCTTCGGATACGGTGATACCGACTCCACTGATACCATAACGCTCGGCCGCGAATTGGAGAGCCTCGCCCCAGCCACAGCCGATATCGAGGACGTGCATGCCGCGCGCCAGCTCGAGTTTGCGGCACACCAGTTCCAGCTTGGCTTCTTGTGCAGCGTCAAGATCATCGACATCTTTCCAGTAGCCACAGCTATAGACCAGTCGCTTGCCAAGCATGTGCCGATACAGGTCATTGCCGATATCGTAGTGACTTCGGCCGATATCGAAGGCACGTGCGGGTTTCTGCAGATTGAAAAAGCGCGCCTGCAGAAATATGAACAGGTTATCCAGGCTCGGCACTTTTTTCTCAAGGCTCGCGATGAGCAGGCGGTAGATCAGGCCGTCAAGGTCCTGCGCATCCCACCAGCCCTGCATATAGGATTCCCCAAGTCCGAGCGTGCCGTGGGCGATAACCCGTCGGTAAAAGCCGTCGTCATGCACCTGCAGGTCCCAGGGACGAGGGCCATTAATCCGGATATCTGTACCCTCCAGTAGATGTATAACCCGCCGCTTGAACGGGGTATGCGCTATTGACGTCGCTCTGCTCGCAGCTCCAGCCGGCGCACTTGCGAATTGTGTATATTCGACTCTGATTCTGGAACGTCGGCCGACATCCTTGTTTGCGCCTCCGGATCGTTCGGGCGGATTTACAGCCCTCTGCGTCTTTGACCATGTGCCAGCCATAACTGGACTCCTTTTGCCGTCTTCGCTAATGCGCCGTCATCGCGGAATTGCCATTGATGACTGCTGCCTGCGAAGCGCGAACCACGCCCTGCTCCACGACGACTGCAATCGAAGGGAAGGTCTTCTGGGCCACCTCAGGTACCGGGCTCCAGCGCCTGTCCGGTGCATATCCGAAGGTACGTGTCGCCGCTCCCTGATCGGGTGTACCGACAACGATCCGGCCCACCATGCCCGCAGCTTCGTGCGGCTGACAGAAGTAGTCATACACCCCGGAAACAGTGAACGTGTATTCAAACGTCGATCCCTTGGCCGGATATTCAGCGAGCAGTATTCCGGAATCCCAGGGCTTGGCACGGTCCGGGATGCGCAACTCATGATTGCCATTTCCCGGGTGATAGGCCGCCACTGAGTGGTATCCATTAACCTGGACCCAGCGCACCGTATCGCCTGGTTGAATGTGCAATCCAACTGGATCGAAATAGACTTCGGCGCCATCCTTCGACATGACCACGCGAACATCAAAGGTGCGCGCTGCGGCCGGCACTGCGATGAACACCGCCACCAGAAATACCCACCATCGGCAAAGACAGTATTTCGCAAGGCTGTAATGGTCTTGCCGCCCAATAGCCCCGTGTACACGCATGTGCTTGCTCATTGCCAGTGCTACAACCTGTGAAGTCGCATGCTCACAACACCTGCCGGGATCCAGGCGCGACGCCTGGATCCCGGCCTGTTCTACTTGAGATCAGTATCCTGACGCTGTTTGGTGATCAGCCACTCGATGACGTGGTAGTGAGGTGTCTCCACTCCAGGGTGACCCGGGTTGTAGACGAAATCGGTATGGTTGATCTTCAGATCACCAAGCGTGGCGCCCATGGCTTCAAAATTCTTGTGGGCATCGAGATCCTTCAGCGGCACCATGTAGGTCACGTTTACCAGCTGCCCCTGTTTGTCATAGCCGAGAAACGGCCCGATCGGGAGCGTGGCTGGATCGACGTACAGCACACCAAGCCCTGGCAGATACTCTGGAAGTTTTACCAGCGTACTCACCTTCTTGAAGTTGGCAGGTGGTTGCGAATGGATGTCCGCCGCCATGACGGCACCTGTGGCCGTTATTAAAAACAAGGCCAGGACTGCGGCGACGAGAGACTGTTGTGCGCATTTCATGATTATCTTCCTTTCGATTTGGCTAAATGAATCAGCGATTAGGGAAGCTCTGAAGAACCGGTTATGAATATGGATTTTGGCAAAGATCTTGAGCCGAAATCTCGGGACCGAAGAGTTTTTGTTCCCCGCGTGGCGCGGGTGCGGTCAAAACGCTGCATTTCCCGATCCAGATCGACACGTATCCTAAGCAGCAAGCAAGCGTCGCCTGACCAAGTACAGATTGGTGAGCGCTACCGTGACTTCCAACCGGTGCAGGTTCTTCGCCAGGCCTCGATAACGGACCTTGCGGAAGCCAAAGATATTCTTGATCACCCCGAACACGTGCTCGACCTTGGCGCGAACCCGCGACTTGTTACGGTTCTTCGCTTTCTCGATCTCGTTGATGGCGCCGTGGTGGCGATACCGGCGGTTGGTGAAGTCCTTGGCCCGAGGAGCCCGGGCCCGAATGACGGCCGTCTGACCTTGATAGCCCTGATCACCCCAGACCCGCGTCTCCTTCCCGTGCAGCAGATAAGGCAGCGCGTCGCGATCGTGGACGTTGGCGGCAGAGGCAAGCACCGTGTGCACCAGCTTGGTTTTGCTGTCTATCCCAATATGCGCCTTCATGCCGAAGTACCACTGCTGGCCCTTCGCCGTCTGATGCATCTCAGGGTCCCGCTCGCCGTCTTTGTTCTTGGTCGAGCTCGGCGCGCCGATGATCGTGGCGTCGACGATGGTGCCCTTCGAGATCTTGATGCCGCTGCGCTGCAGATGGTCATTGACCGCGGTCAGCAGCGTCTTGCCGAGCTTGTGGCGCTCCAGCAGATGCCGGAACTTGCACACCGTGGTCTCGTCCGGAACGCTTTCAATGCCCAGGTCGATACCGACAAAGTCCCGCATCGACACCGAGTCGTACAGGGCTTCTTCCACGGCCGGATCCGACAGGTTGAACCACAGCTGCAGAAAGTACATTCGCAGCATCCTCTCTACCGGGATCGGCGGTCGTCCGCCATTCTCGCTGATCTTCGGGTACACCGTCTGCACCGCCGCTGCCAGCTCCGGCCAGGGAATGATCCGGTCCATGTCCAACAGGAACTGCGCTCGGCGCGTGGTCTTGCCGAACTTCTCGAAACTGGTCAGCGTCTGCTGTTTCATCACGACCTCCGCACGGTTGAGCAATCATGCCTCAGCGGGTGGGGTAAATCAGAGTTTCCTTAGATTTGACGTTTATGCCCTTCACCTCCTAGGCACGGCAGCCATCACGCACAACCGCTGGCCATGTGCGGCATGCTTGTGCGTGATGGATGTCGTTCTCCTGCAAACTCCGTGATGTATGTTTGCAGCTCGGCAGTGGCCATTCGGGATTAAACAGGCCGAACCGCGGTTTGGAACCCATAGCGTCGTTTCGTGCAGCGGCCAACGCCTCAACGGTGCCCACATCACGCCAGTATCCGGCCTCCTCGTGCGGCGCAACGCCCGGGACATTATTCGTGAGGAAGTCATATGCATATGTTTTGTATCTACCCGGAAGCCGGGGTAAAACATGGTGTCCGAAGTCGGTGCCGCCGCTTCGATTCATCTCCTCAAGCAACTCCATCAGAACCGCCGGATCGAACAGATAGTTGCCCATGGAGGCATAGGCACGGGCCGGATCGCCCGGGGTGGCAGTGGGTTGCGCCGGCTTTTCCTGGAACTCACTGATGCCGCCATCAACGTTTGTGACGATAACGCCAAACTCAGATGCGGTTTTGATTGGAACCGGAACGGCTGCGATCGTGACGTCAGCATTGCGAGCACGATGAAAGTCGGCCATCTGCCGCACATCCATGCGATAAATATGATCGGCAGCAAACACGGCCACAAGGTCTGGTCTATTTTTCTCGATGAGATGCCGGCACCTGTAGACGGCATCGGCCGTGCCACTAAAAGGCATTTCGCCAGCTGCCCATTCCGGACGCACGACTGTCAAAAAGCTGCTCGGCGTTTCTTCAAAGCGGTCGGCCCAGGCATCGTCCAGATGATCGATCAGCGATCGCGGCTTGTATTGCGCGAGCACATAAATCGCAGACATCCCGGAATTGACCAGATTACTGAGCACGAAATCGATAATGCGATAGCCGTTTGCGAAAGGCAGCGCTGGCTTCGCGTGCTCAGCGGTCAGGGAGTTAAGTCGGCGGCCTTCTCCGCCGGCGAGCACCAATGCGAGAGTTTTCATGGCAACCGCACCTCAGTCATATGACAGCTGAACTGAAACCGGACTTGAACACCGAACCCATCCCTGTCAGGACATCACTGCTCTTGTTGATGGGAAGACGACGTTTCAGACCCGCCCATTGACTGCGCACTGCGCAGCAAGACATACCGTGGGTTTAACAGTAGTCGGACCTGATGGGGCCAGGTATAAGGAATACCGGATGATTCCTGTAGGGAGATCTTGATTATGCGGCGGGCCAGTGCCGTTCAGTCGAGTTGCGTCATCCCCTGCTTGATCGCGAATTTGACCAGCGCCGGTATATCTCTGATGCCCAGCTTATGCATCATCCGGCTACGATAGGTGTCTACTGTCTTTGGTGACAGAAACAGCATGGTGCCTATCTCACTACTCACCTTTCCTTCCACCACCAGTTGCAGGATCTGGCGCTCACGCGAACTCAGGCTCTCCAGAGGGTTGGCATGGTGGCGTCCGCTGATGTAATCATCAATCGCGGCACCGGCGATGCTCTCGCTGAGATAGCGTCGGCCAGCGTGCACCGCACGGACAGCCTTCACCACCTCAGCGCCGATTGAATCCTTCAGCAAATAGCCCGTCGCTCCTGCCTGCAGCGCCCGAAAGATATGCTCTGTCGTGGAATGCATCGACATGATCACCACATGCGTCGATGGCGCAGCATCGTGTATCTGCATCGTCGCCTCGATACCGTTCATTTCCGGCATGGCAATATCCATGATCACCACATCCGGATGCAGCTTCAGCACCTGGCGAACAGCCTCCAGCCCGTTCCCCGCTTGCCCCACCACTTCGAAGTCCTGTTGCGCCCCCAGAAGTACGCGCAAACCCTCACGCACTATCGGGAAATCATCCACCAGCAGAAGTCTGATCACGGGGCCTGCCCGAACCATGTGGCAACTACGCGTGTACCCGACGCAGGCGCGGACTCGACATTCACATGCGCGCCCACCGATACCGCACGTTCGCGCATGATCTTGAGCCCCCAGCCGTGGCCGCTGTCAGGGGGGCGGTCTGCTACGGAATCAAAGCCGCAACCGTCATCCTCGATGGTCAGCGACAGGCCCCCGGCGACGTACTCGAGTATCACGGCAACTTTCTGTGCGTGGGCATATTTCGCCACATTGGCAAGCGCTTCCTGGGTAATACGAAAGAGCGCTTGTTCGGTGGCGGGTGGCAAGCGATGCACCGCTCCGCGTTCCATCACGGACGTTGCTACACCCATACGCCTGCTAAACTGGTCCACGTACCAGCGTAATGCCGCAGCCAGTCCAAAATCATCCAGCACTGCAGGCCGCAAGTCGGCCATGACATCGCGGATGGTTTCAGTGGTCTCTTCCACCAGGGTCAGCGAATTCTCCAGCGACACCCCGAGCTGCGTTGTTTGATTGGGTAACAACTGGTTCTTGATGATATTCAGGTTGATACTCAGCGCAGTCAGTTTCTGCCCGACCAGATCGTGCAGTACGCTGGCAAGCGCCCGTCTCTCTGCCTCCTGTACCTCGGCCACGCGTGTTGCAAACCTGGTCGCCTCAAGCATTTCATCTTGCCTGGTGATCAGCCGGGCCTGGAACTCATTGGCATCGATCGACTTCATCCAGATATCGAGAATCCATGCCACGAGGATTAATACCATGGCATCTAGGACCCGGTTGATAAAGAACTTCTCATTCCACGTAAAAAATTCCACGGGGCTTTGCACGATATATACGACGAAGGTTGAAACGACCAGCAAGGCCGTCAGGGTCCATAGCAGCAACCGGCTGCGCACTCCGCCGGCAAGGACCACTGGAAAAATATAGATTGATGCGACGTCGAGTTCAAACCATGTACTGGCATCGACGACGATCACGACGAACGTCGTCGCGAATACGACGAACAGCAAGGTTCGATTAAGCGAACCCAATCGGGTGATACCCGATGTGATGACTGAATTGCTGCGATACCATGGCTCTGTCATAGCTTCACGCATGTAAAACCGGCATTGCCTACTTGCAACAGTGCCTTGCAAGGCCCCTGCCGTATCAGTCGCAATCCAGTCGCTGCATGCCGAGTATGCAACATGGGCCAGCACATAGACTAAAAACCCAGATCCTGACTGTTTGTTCATACACGCAGTTGGACGCGTTGGCCAGACCCGGTGCCGGTCGTCACATGCCGATGCAGACCATTTCATCCAACTGCTGGCGGCGGCCGGCATCTGCGCGAACTGGCTGTGCAGGCAAACTGCACTCCTGTCGTCCGCTTTTCTATGACTGGTCAGTCTGGCTGTCCAAGACAGGAATGGACCACACCTTACTGGTCATATTTTTGGCACGGTGAAACAGTCTCCCGAAGTGCTGTCGTACCTGCTGGTCACCGGCCAGGATGCCGACTACCTGGTGATCATCGTGGCGCCCGACATGAACACCTGCCAGTCCGTTCTGCTGGAAACAATCACGCGCATTTCCGGGGGTCTCGGGTGTGCACTCCAGCTTTGTGATGCGATGGGTCGTCGATATGACAGCGCTGCCGCTCGGTTATCTGGAGTGAGCAGGAGGCGTTACACCGGCAGAAGGCAGTAGACGCACAAACAGCCAAAAAGAAAAACCCCGCACGAGGCGGGGTTTTCCCACAGGCTAGACGTTTTGGCCAGACGTTTAGGCTAGAGCGTTCAGGCAGTCGCTACGCGGCGACGGCGGGCCACGCCCAACACGCCGAGAGCCGAACCAAACAGCCAGACAGCTGCCGGGACTGGGACGACCGTATTGAAAGTCATGTAATGCGTGCCGGCAGCCGAAGTGGCGATGCCATTTGACAGGATCAGCTGTCCGCCAATACCGGTGTTGTCGCTGACGATAGTCCACAGGTCGTAGGCACCGTCTGTCGCGTCGCAACCGCCACCGGCAGCAACCGACATCAGGCCG
>JBATNV010000250.1:0-2870 GCA_049290495.1 Gammaproteobacteria bacterium
CTGCTGGACGTTACGACGACGGTACGCGAGCCGTCCCTGGATCTCTTTGCGGGCTGTCGTCGGCCAGCAACCGCCGCACAGGCTGCAACTCAGATCAGGGCCACAGCGCCACAATCCAGGTAGCCCCGGCCAGCGCGAGGCTCAGCATCACGGCTGCGCTACCCAGATCCTTGGCGCGCCCGAGCAGGGGGTGATGTTCGGTACTGACAGCATCGGCCACACTCTCTATACCTGAGTTGAGCAGCTCGATAATCAGCACCAGCAGGATGGTCCCGATCATTGCCAGTGCTGCCCATCTCCCCGGTGCGATGAAGGGCGCCAGCACGATCAGTGGCAGGCCCAGGGCCAGCTCTTGCCGGAATGCAGCCTCGTGAATCAGCGCCGCGCGCAGGCCTGACAGCGAATAGCCCGCAGCCCGCACGATACGGCGCAATCCGCCGCTGCTTTTGAAGGTTGAGTTGTTCATGGCGGTGAGTCTCGCACCGAATCAGCTGAACATCGACTGCGCCCGGTCTCCCAGACATCGCCCCGATAGCCGAAGGTAAAAATGCCAAGGCAGGCAAACCACACGATAGCTGCGCTCCAGATGTCGTGCGACAGGAAATGTGCGCCCCGCGCTTCCTGGGCGAAGGCAAATGTGCCGCCGACACAGAGCGCAAGTGCCAGCGAGATACGCGCCAGTCGACGGCTGCGCGCCAGACAGAGGAAGTAGAGCGCGAACAGTGCAAAGCCCGAGGATGAATGTCCGCCGGGAAAACATCGCGCCCGGGGCAGCGAGTCCGGCCGCGGTGAAAACAGGCTTACATAGGGTTCACGGCCGCCAAACCCCGCAAGGGATCGGGGGCAGTCCACATTGGTCGTCTGCTTCAGCAGACTGACCGTCCCGGTACCAAGAGCGACGCTGAGGATCAGAAATCCTGCCGGACGACGCCAGCGTCGCAGGGCACTGGCGAAAAATGTAGAGACCCAGAACACCAGCAGGAGCACGCCGAGGCTGCGCATGATGTTGCCGCCCATGCCATGAGTCAGCTCTGTGGTCCACCACTTGCCGGCGCCGATAAAGTGTCCAGCAGTCGCATCAAAAGCCCAGGCTCGTGCGATGCCTTCATCCAGACGGGTGGTCGCCAATACTGCGGCGATCAGAATAAACAGCAGCAGCGGCCAGATGGCATGATTCAACCAGAAGCGCCGGTCGGCATCCATGCGGGGTCCTGAAAAAGCGGGCTTTTGCCGCAAAGCTGTAGGACGTCTGAAGCCGGACGGATCAATCGGTGTTGTGTCCGCAGCATGGCGTGGTCAGCGGTATGCCTGTGCAGTATTGTTGTGCCCATTGATAGCACCGCCATCGCCGGGGTACTGACCATGTCCGATACGAACAAAGAACTGTCTGCCGATGAGATGTCGCGCCGCAGCCTGCTGGCTGGGGTCGGCGCCGCTGGAGCAGGGCTGGCGGCTTTTGCGGCAGGTGCCGGCAAGCCGGTCTACGCGGCCGGTCCCGGGCCGGCGTACAAAGTGTCCGGACCGCCACCCAAAGCGCCCTTCGATTCGATGCGCGACTGGGTGGCTGCGCTCGATGCCAATGGTCTCTTGATGCGCTTTGACCGGATCGACCAGGACAAGTATGAGATACCGGGGCTTTTTTTCCGCGCAACTGACCAGTACAGCATGTACGGCGCACCGACGATGGTTTTCGATGAGGTGAAGATCGACGGCAAGTGGATGAAGGGTCCGGTGCTGATCAATCTTTACGGTCACTGGAACACCGACGCGATCGTCTGGAACCTGCCGGTGGTGCCGGGCGATCACTACGCGACCTACAACGGCGCTATGGCATACATGAAGGATATGCTGGCGAAGAATGGCGGCAAGTATCCCGAGCTGCCGCCGGTAGAAGTTGCTCGTGACCAGGCACCCTGCAAGCAGGTGGTGCTGAAGGGCGATGACATCGATCTGCTGAAGTTTCCCTTCGTCAAAACCAATCCGGCCGATGGCGGACGTTACGTGAACACCGGTTCGCACTTCATGGTGGATCCGAAGCTGGGTGCGAACTTCGGCACCTACCGCGCCGAGATCAAGGGGCCGCGCACACTCGGTATCAACATCGAGCCCAACCAGACCGGCGACAAGTTTCTCAAGGCTGCGCAGAAGCGTGGCGAAAAGGTCGTGAAGTATTCGATCGTGCTGGGCCAGGACCCGATGGTCTGGCTGTTGAGTGGTACGCGTCTGGCGCCGCGCTTCACGGACGCACCGCAGGATGAGCTGGCAATCGCTGGCGGCATGCGCGGCAAGCCGATCGACGTGGTCCGCTCCGAGGACACCGATATCCTGATCCCGGCGCACGCCGAGTTTGTGATCGAGGGTGAGGTGCAGCTGAATGGCCCCTTTGAGGACGAAGGCCCCTTCGGCGAGATGTTTGGCTATCTCGGGCCGGTAAAACATGACAACTACCTGATGACAATCAACACGATTACGCATCGCCGTGATCCCTGGTTTGTGAATGCCATGACCGGCATGCAGCGCGCCAGCGTGACGGCACCGATGGATGCGATGTATAGCGTGCTGCTCGGCAAGCAGATCCCGAACTTCGTTGCCTACACCAACCCGCAGGACACGATGGGCTTCGTGGTGATGAGTATCGACAAGAAGGAGGCCGGCGAAGGCCTGGCTGCCGGGCTGAAGGTGGCGCAACGCAATCCCATCGCCAAGGTCGTGGTGGTGGTGGACAAGGATGTGAATATCCTCGATCGGCGCGAGGTGATTTTTGCCATCGGCTCACGCTGGCAGCCGTATCCGGCCAGCGAGATCATCAAGGATGCCTTTGGCCTGCAGACCGACCCGAGCCAGGCGAAGTACACCCGCACCAGCAAGAT
>JBATNV010000251.1:0-1955 GCA_049290495.1 Gammaproteobacteria bacterium
GCCCGGTATTTTTGGCTGCTTTCCTGGCGGGCGGGGACAGACAACCCCCTCGACTAACGTGCGCCTTGACGGTCACTTGCGCGGGGAGCTGAAATCGGCAATGATTTGCCCGCGAACTTGACACTCGCAAGACTACGCCCGAACAGGGCAAGTCCGCAAGGGCCTCGGGAAACCGGGGCCTTTGTCGTTTCGCAGTCATCGTTTTTCAGCCCGCAGCCACGCTGGAACATCAGCCAGCGTCAGCCCGTGCTGATTACGCGGTTCTGGCTCGTACCCTTCCCGTAGTAACCATTTGGGCGGATCGTTCGGCAGGCGCGATCCTGTGCAGACTGGTGGCAGGATATAGGGCCGGTTCACGCCCGACGCCTTTCCCGTGGGTACAGGTCTGGCCGCAGTTCGTGGCGACTGACGCCGGTCAGCGACTCGATGGGCAGTACCCGTTCGGCGGGGACCGTGTTACGGGCAATCCATCCCGAAACGCTACCCTGGGATTTCAGACCCAGTGCGCGGGCGAGGGCCGATTGACCGCCGACCGCATCGCAAGCTCGTAATATCGGTGTCTTTTCCATAGTCCAGAGTCTAACACCGGAGCCGTTCCATATGTCAAGTATTATATTAACGGCTGGACTGTTGACAGCTAACGCTGCTTCCGCTAGAGTTCTTCCCAAGCCGGACAACCCGGCAGGGAGAGACAAGATGGCAAAGCGAATCGAAGTCAGCCTGAACGTCCAGTTCTACGGCCTCGTAGTCGAAGCCGAGATCGAGGGCGATTACGAGGACGGGTCATTCGATCCAACCGGGCTTTATTTCCGCCAGATCCATGAGCGCGACGATAAAGACGCAATGAAGCCGATCCACATGTCAGCGCCGGAAGCGTCTGACTTTTACTCGGATCACGCGGACCGGATCGACCAGCTCGTTGCGAACTACCTCGCTGATGAGGCAGAGGCGCAGCGCGAAATGCTGGGCGAAATGAACTGGGCGGACGATGACGAGGAAGCAGCATGAACCCCAAGCACACACCGGGACCGTGGGCCACGCGCCTCCCCCCTGAGTCGAAGTACGGCGACTGTGTCGTGCACGCTCCGCGCCTTTACATCGGGGTAGATACCGATAACTCAGTGGCAGACGCCCGCCTGATTGCTGCGGCACCGGAAATGCTGGATGTCTTGCGCACCACGCTCGGCAACATCATGAGCGTGGGCCCAGCCGGGCACCTTGACGATGTGCCGATGGAGTTCCGCGAATGGGCCGCTGTTGTTTCGCGAGTAATCGCCAAAGCTGAGGGCAAGTCATGAACCCCGCAATCGACCTGTACACCGACGAACCTGTGCGCCTGTCCGGTGAGGACAGAACCCTGCTGATCGGCCTGCTTGCCAATTACCGGCTGATGATGCTGCTCGATCTGAAAAAGGGACAGCTCACGGAAAACGGTATCCGCAGTTCCCGCGAAGGACTGGCCGAAGCCGATGCGGTGCTGGCGAAACTTGAGGGCCGAGCATGAAACACACGACGCTGAACAAAATCCGAGAACACGAGCCTTGCACTGGTGGCTGGCAGAAGTTGCTGACCCACCTCGGCAAGACGAAGGCAGACGACGAGCCACTGGCGTTTACCACGATCCTCGACAGCAACGGGATTGACGACGCGCTGTGGTGTATGCGGTCTGCCCCTGAGTATGACAAGGACTGGCGGTTGTTTGCGGTCTGGTGCGCCCGACAGGTGCAGCACCTGATGACGGACCCGCGCAGCATTGCCGCACTAGATGTCGCAGAGCGCTACGCCAACGGTGAGGCGGCACCGGCAGAACTGGCCGCAGCGTGGGCCGCAGCGAGGGACGCAGCGTGGGCCGCAGCGGGGTCCGCAGCGGGGGCCGCTGCGTGGGCCGCAGTGAGGGACGCACAGACTATCGAGTTGCGCCGAGTGTTTGAATCATGAAACACGCAACCGGCTGG
>JBATNV010000252.1:0-2996 GCA_049290495.1 Gammaproteobacteria bacterium
TAGGGTGTGGCTCTTTCAGAACCGCACAAAAAGTCAAATCCACTCACCTAACAACCCGTAATTCAGTCCGTGATCGCCCCTTTACGGGAACGACATCGCCGTTGGCATATTGTGCGACGTGATTGCGCTGATACTCCTGCGCCACATGGAAACGCCAATACGCATCCAGATCATGGCTCGAACGTAAAGCACGCAAGCACAGGACAGCTTCGGCACCGGCCAAACTCCAGCGGGCCGCGCCATCCATACGGTCACAGACAAGATGCCGGCAAGCGCCCTCGATTACGCCAGTGGCAATAGGAAGCCCAGCAGCTAAATATTCGTCATAACACAGGTAATCCTTGTGGTTGAGCAGGTACTTGGCTGTCGACTCCACCGGTTCCCGCTCCTTCTCCGACAATCCACGCAACGTCGCACTGCGGCGCATGCCGGCGGCCACCCACGATGCTTTGCCGAGCAACACATTGAGCAGGCGCTCGGCGACCCATTTCTCGCGCTCCTCGCTGGCTTCCTCGGTAAAGGCAACTGAGGCCTTCCACAGATATTCCGTGACATGCATGACATCCATGACGATAGTCAGCGAGACCTTGTGCTCGTGCGCCAGCGATTCAAGAATCCTCAATTGCGTCGCATTGCCATCGACGAGCGCCACCCAAGTTTTCTGCCTTTTCGGATCACGTCGCAAGGCTTCGCAAAATGCCTCTCCGATGACCTCCTCCGGAGTCTGTTGCAAACGAGCCCAAACACGCTTGTGCTCCACCGGCGGGCGCGGCGGAACGGCTTCGAATAGGGGCGCCATACTGCGAGCAATCTGGTGAGGCGTGCGGACATAGGGGGCTACTGAATACACCGCCGCTACCGTTGCCATGCGCTTGCGGTTCTTCTTCTCCCCTTTGGCGAGGCGTTTTGTGAGCTTGTTCGATGTGCTCTGTGCCGCACTGCGGGTGGGTTCGCGCAAATCGCGCGGCACCATGACCACGCCCTTTCCATCGGCACTAATCGCCAGGATAGAGCTGTCGGGCGTCCCGGCCACCGGGGTGCGTTGCGCGTAGAACGCATCGAAATCCGCCGTCGCTCGCTGCGCCAGTTCCTCAATCTGACGCTTGCCTACGACCGTGCCCGTTTGCTTTTCCACGGACTCACCGGTGGCATCGAAGGAAACCTGGGCTGCCTGTTCGGCCACCACGCGACGTACGCCCAGCGAATACGCCTCGACAGGCAGATTGAGTTCGGCGTCCAGTGGATGAAAGCTGACCACACCCGGTGTTCCGTAACCCAAGCGCCTGATCCGAACTTCGCCAAACACGGTCAAGAGTCCACGTTCATGCAGACGTTCAACTTTGCGCAGTACCCCGTCAGCGCCGCACACCGGTTCAGCCGCCGGCCCCGACCCACGGCTGTCGACTTGCGCCTGAAACAACAGCCGCTGCAACTCTCGGCCTCTCTCGCTAAGTGCCACTTCCAGTTCCTCGTGGCTGAGGTCTCGGCCCTCGCCCTGGCGCAAATACGCGACCAGTTGCAGGAATTCATCCTGTGCCATGGCAAAGGGGTCTTCTTCTCTTATCCACGCCCGTTGCGCACTCATGCCGGTATCCTCAGTCGTTGCGCGGCAGTGGGAACCCTTGGATAGACCCACACGGCTTTTGGCGCTGCGCCTTCACGCTGGTGGGTGCTATCCATGCGTCCCCGGCCACGGGTCTGTCCCAATCGTATCCAGTTGGCGGCGCGGTAGCAGTGGCCGCTGTAGCGGCTTTCATCAACCAGTGTTTCGATCAGTAGGGGTTCGATCCCATAACGGGCTTGCCAGTCTCGACCGAGGCGGCGCTGGGCGCGTGACAGGACGGCGCTGGCCAGGTTGTGGATGCGAACCCACGGCAGGATCAGGAAGCGGCTTTGATTGACCACGCGTTGCAGGTTGTTGCGGCGGGTTGGCTCGTCCCAGCCGATCCATTGGTCCCGTGGGGCCATGCGCCAGGCGGGGCTCGAGAATTGCATGCAGCCGAGCAGCTGCGTGCCGGCGCGGAAGAGGTAGCGTTGCTGTGCGCCGAAGGGTACCTTGTGGCCCAGGTAGTGGTAACGGCCAATCAGTTCGCGGTACAGGCGGTTTTGTGGTTCGTCCTGTACCGGTTCGAGCACTATGGGATCGAAGTCGCTGAGTCGGCCTTGTAGGGAAGCGACAGGGTCTCCTTCGGCACTGATCGGGATGTGGGTGACTCTTCCTGTCGGCCGTCCGATCCGCAGGGCGGGGAGTTCAAGTTTCCTCTCCCGGTCAAGTATTTCGAGGAACTCTCGGCACTCGCGTGCCTTGAGTCCGCCGCCACTGCGCTGCCATTCCAGAAGTTCGCAAACGGTGTTCGCTAGTTCCTCCCGACTCAAACTGCCGTAACGCTCGACGATGTCGCCTATTAACTGCAAGTCGGCGCTGCTGAACTGCCTACCACAAAAAACCATTGCTTCCATTCGCTTTTCCTTCTTGTTCTGGTTGCCCAAGCGAAAGGTATCCGAATGTAATCCTTTTGTCCAGCGGAGATTTCAGTCGTGCCTTCAAGCGCCTCCTCTTGCCAATATTGGGGGATATGACGGCACTTAACTCATATCTCGACGTAATTGCTCTGTTGGCAACGCTTGCACAGGAGAATAGCGTTAAATATTATCGGGTTGCGTTGGGCGCAGAAGAGCCACACCCTATTGATTATGTAGTGCGTTTCAGGCGTCAGCGGGCAGTGCAGGGAGATGATGTCCGCAGTTGCACCGATCTCCCCAGGTTCGGCGTAGCGGGCGCCGAGCGCCTCAAATTCCGGTGTTGGGTATTTGTCATAGCCAAGCACCTGGCAGCCAAAGCCCAGCATGATGCGGGCGAAAACGCGCCCGATCTTGCCGGTACCTACTACCGCGACGGTCTTCCCGTGCAGATCGAAACCCATCAGCCCGTCGAGCGAGAAATTGGAATCGCGCGTGCGGTTGTAGGCCCGGTGAATCTTGCGGTTGATCGCCTG
>JBATNV010000253.1:0-3503 GCA_049290495.1 Gammaproteobacteria bacterium
CTGCGCCAGCAGATGCGCGACCGGCGCATCGCGCACAAGCAGTACATCAACGCCCACGGCGAGGACATGCCGGAGATTCGCAACTGGCGCTGGGCGTGATTCAATGACCGGAATGGTTTCGCAGGACTTCTAGCAATGCAAAGAGATACCGCCGTAGCGATGGCGCAGCAGGCCATCAAGGCAAAGAACAAGCGGCTCGTAGATGCTGTTCTGAAGCTCAGGGCTGAACGCGAGAAGGCGCCCGCTGCTGGCAAGGTCGTCGAAGAATTGCCGCTGATCGCCGTGACCTGTGCCACCGGCTGGGAATGCTATGCGGTGGTCGAGGAACTGTGCAAAACGCTGAAAGTCCGCGTGCGCGCGCTGTACCGGACGCCCGGCACGCAGGCGGCGGACCGCCTGGAGACGCTGCTGAAGAAAACCGAAGCGAGTCATCCCGGTTTGCTCAGTTTGCATTCGGGCGTGGATATGAACTCCGAGGCGAAGCTGACAAAGGCATTCGCCGACTGTGCCGGCGTGGTGCTCTACGTGACGGCGAACACCAGCAAGGCCGGCAAGATCACCAACCACGGTAATGATCCAGCCGGAGGCCGGGCAGCCGTGATGCGCCAGGTGCTGGCGGCGCTCGGTGCGCTCAAGGCCAATCCGTCCGTGCAGCATGTGATCACGCTGGTGTTTCCGCCCGACAAGGTGCATGGCATCGTCGACAAGGCGCCCGAGGCGCCCTGGTGGATACATCAGCGTTTGCGTATTTCCGATTTCCTGCGCGGCCAGGGCGTAAATGTCACCTGTATCCATCGTCCTGCCTATTACTACGCGATGCATCGCGTGGACTACACGGCACAGGCACAGTTTCGCGGCGACACCAGTCTCTCAAAAACCATGATCCGCGAGAACAACCTGCCCGGCATCAACAAGCCGGGCTTTCTCGTCAACTGGGTGGACGTGCGCGATGTCGGCAAGTGGGTGGGTACCTGTTTCGAGTATCCGGAAGTATTCTCGAACCAGGACTTTTCAATCGCCTCGTGCGCGCTGACCGGCAACCAGCTGGTCGAGCTGGCGGAAAAGACCAATAAACACGGCACAAAATTCAGATACCGGCAGTTCCCGCAGTGGCTGATGAAGATGATCAGCTTCTTCAGCGAGGAGGTAGTCTATCCCCTGCGCTACGCACAGTGGTACAACGACCAGACCAACGGCTACGACTTCGCCTGCAACGAGGATCTCGCCGACCTGGAGAAAATCCATCCCGTGTGGACCTTCGAGAAGAAACTTGAGTCCTGGGGTATTACCGACATCAGACCGGGACGTTCTTCCGGAACAGGATCCTGACATGGCAGCAGAAATCATCCACAAGACGGGCTATTCATGAATCAGGCCTTTGAAATAAGTGGCTTTGACGAGGCTGTGATCATCGTCCGTTCCCCTGATCTGCACCTTGCTTGCTGGCGTGATGTCGGTGGCTGGGTGCTGCAGCACCAGGCTGAGGTGGATACGCGCCTGTTGCGCGGCTGGGGCTTACCGCACGCGACTGGTCGGGAGTGGCGGCTAGGTCATCGGAACGGCAGCGTGGGTCATGTGCGGCTGATGCAGCTCGACGATGCCGGGCCACAAAATGATATGCGCGCAGACGACCAGTGCTGGGATTCCGGTGGCATTTTTGATCTGAACGTGCGAGTTCGCGATGTCGCGGCGCAGTCGACTGCATTGCATGCACTGCACTGGCATGGCGCTTCGCCACCGATACGTTGGGATTTCGGCGGGCTGATCGTGAAGGAGTGGTTGACGCGCGGGCCGGACAATGTGCGTCTGGCGCTGATCGAGCGCATCGAGCCACCGTTGCCTGAGGCTGATCAGCCAGTGGGCTTTGGGCCGGTGTTCAATTCCAGCCAGATCGTGCGTGACATGGACACGGCCCTGAAATTCTATTGCGGTGTGCTGGGATTTGAGCGCGCGGTGTCCTTTCAGACCGGAGCCTTGCCGTCTGCCGCCAACGTATTGGGCCTGCCGCCCGGACTGGCGTCGCAGGTGAGCCTCGATCTGAATATCGTCCACCCCAAGGGCCTGGTTAAAGGTTCTATCGAACTCGTCCGCGTCAATGGTGCTGGTGGCCTCGACCTGTCTGATACCGCCAGGCTGCCCAACTTCGGAATGGCCTTATTGCGCCATCCGGTGCGCGGGCTCAGAGTGTTTGCTGAACATCTGGCCCGGCAGGGCTGGCCGCTCGCCATGCCGTTGACACGCGTGAGTCTCGCACCGCATGGCGAGGTGGATCTGCTCGCCGTGCGCACGCCGGACGGCGCGTGGCTGGAATTCTACGAAGCCGCAGCCTGAGAGGGACATTCTGCAGGCACTGTTTTACCTGGTGGAGAGAGAACATGAGCACAGCATCTGGATCGACGGCACAGGTACGCGAGAAGTTGCTGGCACTGCGTGCGGAGTTCCGCGACCGTATCGACACCATTCATGCTCATGCCCGCAATCCGCTGGAAGCAAATTCCTCCGAGCAGGCCCCGCAGCTTGGTAACATAGCCGTGGTTTCAGCGCTTGAATCGGAGGCTACCGCTGAGCTTGCTGCCGTCGATGCGGCACTGGCCCGGCTTGATGCCGGTACCTATGGTCTCTGTACGAAATGCGGTGAGCCAATCAGTGCGGGTCGGCTCGCAGCGCGGCCGGCCTCTGCGCTATGCATGGAATGCAAGAAGAGCTGAGACCGACATCACTTTTCTGCCTGAAGACATCGTGTTGATCCGGTATGGTACCTAGTACGGTGCGCGTTGGCCTGCCGGGCCCGGTGCTCGCATGGCTCTACGCGGGACTCGCAGCCCTGCCTATGCTCATCGCTTACGCGACCGGTATCGAGGCTTCACGTCCGCTCAGTGAATTCGCAACGGCGCTCGGTCTGACGACCGCAGCGCTGCTGCATCTGCAGTTCCTGAGTTCTGGTCGTTACGAGAAGCTTTCTGGCCGGATTGGCATCGATCGCACTATGGGCTTCCATCGCGTAGCCGCCGGCACGCTACTCGTGTTCGCGATATTGCATCCGCTGGGCTATGTGGCGACCAGTGCGCTGAGCAATCCGGCGATCGCCTGGCAGCGGCTGCTGTATATGCTCATGAGTGCGCGGCTGCGCAGTGGCGTAATTGCCCTTTCTGGCGTGGTCGTCATCGTTGTGCTGGCGGTGTTGCGTACCCGTCCGTGGGCCCGCTATGAGTATTGGCGCGCGTCGCACGGGCCTCTGGCCATCGTCGTTACGGGTCTGAGCGTGCATCATGCAGTTGTTAACGGCGTCTATACGGGCGAAGTTCCGGTGCGTCTGGTCTGGCTCGCGCTCGCGGTCATGGCGGGCGCGGCGTTGGTGCTGGTCTATATTTTCCGGCCACTCCGCATGTGGCGTGAAGGCTGGTGTATCGAGCGCGTCGCCCGTATCGGCGAGCGCACCGTCGAGCTGATCCTGCGCGGTCCTGTCAGTACCGCGCTGCGTTTTCGGGCCGGCCAGTTCATCT
>JBATNV010000254.1:0-3058 GCA_049290495.1 Gammaproteobacteria bacterium
ACTATGATGCAAAACTCCTGGAGTGTGGCATCGGCGTCCGGTTTAAAGGCAAGGATCGCACGGACGTGGAAGAGTATTGCGTCAGCGAAGGCTGGATCCGCGTTGGTGCGGGCAAGGCCCTGGACCGCCGCGGGCGGCCGCTGACCATCAAGCTCAACGGCATCGTCGAGCCCTACATCACGCCGCCTGCAGAGAGTGCATCTGACAGCGCCTGAGCTGTTGCATAAAGGGGACGCTGGCCTCCATTGAGGAAGAGCAACCCGGTAGCCTTGCGTATCGATCGAAGCGTAGCGTCCCGTTCCGGGATTTGGGGGTTCTGGCATGCGTACCGGACTTGGCGCCTTGCTTCTTTATTGCCTCGCCGGCCTCTCGTCGGTCGTGGTCGCGGCAGACCTGCCACCGGAGCTTGCGGGGTGGAGCGACTGGGTGATGCGCGGTCAGGAGTTCCGTCGTTGCCCGTTCTTTGCGACCAGCATGCCGGGGCAGCCCGCGGCGCATCGATGCGCCTGGCCTGAACCGCTAACGCTCGCCGTCGATGCTGACGGCGGCCGCTTTAGCCAGCGTTGGCTCGTATATGCGGACACCTGGATCACCTTGCCAGGCGATCTCAATTCCTGGCCCGAGAACGTGCAGATCGACAGCGGTGAGGCGCCAGTTGTCGCCCGGGATGGCGTGCCGACGGTGCGCGTTGGACCAGGAACCCATGCGCTTGACGGGCGTTTTGCGTGGACGAGTCGCCCGGAAGCGCTGCCGATCCCCGCCGAGACCGGCATTGTCGAGCTCACGGTCGACGGTCGAGCCGTCGAGCAGCCGGAGCGCCTTGCCGGCGCCGTGTCGCTCGGCAAGCGCCGGTCAACCGAGCAACCGGCGGCACTGGAACTGCAGGTGTACCGGCTGGTGCAGGACGAAATTCCAGTCCGCCTGCTGACCCACCTTCGCCTGCAGGTCGCTGGCGATGCCCGGGAGGAACGCCTCGCGGTGGTTCTGCCGACAGGTTTTACGCCGATCGCGCTCGACAGCGCTTTGCCAGCACGCATCGATGCCGACGGTCGCCTGCGTGTCCAGGTGCGGCCAGGCAGTTGGCAAGTTGTGCTCACGGCGCGCGGACCCGGTGTTGCGACAGCGCTGAGCCGTCCATCAGCCGCAGTACCCGGCACGGGTCGATGGCCCCGCGAGGAAGTGTGGAGCTTTGAGGCCAACGACCGGTTGCGTATCGCTGCAGCCGAAGGTGCCAGTGCAGTCGACCCGGTACAGGCCAATGTGCCGGCCGAGTGGCAAGCTCTGCCGGCATTCCGCATGGCGGCTGATTCGACGCTCACGATTGTCGAGCGCAGTCGCGGCCTGGCAAACATTGACGACAACCGCCTCACACTCAATCGCCAACTCTGGCTCGATTTCGATCACGGTGGTTTTACAGCCGTGGATACGATCGCCGGTACGATGCGGCGCGACTGGCGGCTGGACATGGCGGCACCTTTTAGCCTGCAGAGTGCGCGCATCGGCACCGACGCGCTGCTCGTTACTGAAGGTGCGAAACCCGGTGCGACTGGCGTCGAGTTGCGTCTGCCCGATGTCGCACTGGAGGCGGTGAGCCGGACGGCAACGACCCGCGGGACCCTGCCCGCGACGGGCTGGCAGACACGCTTCGACGGCGTGCAAGGCACTTTGCATCTGCCGCCGGGCCACCTGTTGCTCGCCGTCCGCGGTGCTGATGGTGCGCCGGACTCGTGGCTGGAGCGCTGGGGCTTGTGGAATCTCTTTGGCGTGCTGATTGTTGCGGTATTCACGGCATGGGTGGCGGGCAAACGAGTTGCCGCGATCGGCTTCGGTGCTTTGCTGCTCACATACCAGGCATTCCCCGGGCAGATCTGGCTGTGGGGCAATCTGCTGGCCGCGATTGCGGTTGCCGGTGCGGTGCCCGAGGGACGCTTCCGGCGCTTTGCATCCGGCTACCGCGCCTTGAGTTTTGTCGTGCTCGGCGCTGCCTTGCTGCCGTTTCTCTGGGGCCAGGTCCGGCTCGCGCTCTATCCCCAGCTTGAATCCTCAACCATGTATGCACTTGCACAGATGGGCGGATCGGCCACTGAAGCGGGGCAGTCGGATCAGTTTGCACCTCCGTACGTTCCGCCACCGGAGATTGCCCTGGACGTTTCCGCAGCGCCTCCTGCCCCAATGAATATGGAGGCGGAGGGTGGGTCGCGATCGAGTGGCGAATACCTGCGGAAGCAGGTTCGGCAGTATGGTGGGCTCAATGCGCAACAGCTGATGCAACGTTATGCGCCCGGGACGCTGTTGCAAACCGGTCCGGGCATCCCGGACTGGCAATTCAACAGCTACGCATTTCGCTGGTCAGGGCCCGTGGAGCAGGACCAGACCGTTCAGTTCATCTATGCAGGCCGGATCCTGCTCGCCGTCTGGCGCATCGTCGGCGTTGCGTTGACCGCTATTCTTTTCTTGTGGTTGTTGCGACGGGCCTTGCCGGGCCGGTGGCCTGTGACCAGCCTGTCGCGGACTGCCGCTGGCACGACGGTTGTCGGTGTACTGCTGGCGACACTCATGCTCGCTGCCATCCCCTTTCCTGCACGTGCGCAATCGACGCCGGATCCCGCGCTACTTGTTGAACTCAAGGCGCGGTTGCTCGCGCCGCCTCCCTGTGCACCGAACTGTGCTGAAATTCTCTCGGCGACTGTGCTTGCGACGCCCGAACTGCTGGACGTGACGCTCCTGGCAAGCGCGTTGACGTCCGTTGCTGTGGCCGTACCGAGTGCGAGTGATCGCTGGCAGCTGGCGAGCATCACGGTCGACGAGGGCTCGGCGGTCGCCATTGCTCGCAATCCCGATGGTTCGTTATGGATACCCCTGACACCGGGGGCGCATACCGTGCGCCTCAAGGGTCGACCGGCTGCTGTCGAGTCCCTGCAGCTCGCCTTCCCGCAGCCACCCCGGCGTATCCGCGTCGAGGCGCGGGGCTGGGCAGTCAGCGGTGTCGCAGACGGCCGACTCCTGTCGAGTTCGCTCGAGCTGACGCGGGAACGTGCGGCGAGTGGCGCAGCCGCTG
>JBATNV010000255.1:0-2483 GCA_049290495.1 Gammaproteobacteria bacterium
ACATCGATGGCTGCGGCAATGTCAGGCGCTGCATGCACGAACTGTACGCGTGTCATTCCGGCTGGCACCGTCGCAACCGGGTTATCGATGCTGAGCATCTGCAGCGTGGAACTACCCGCCTCGCTGAGCTTGCCCACGGCAATCGTGGTGTATTCATGCCCGCCTGCCAGAGATACAGGCGGTGCATCGATGAGGACAGGGGCACTCGGCAGCAGTACCTGCAACTCCATCTGCCGGGACCCGGGGGTCAGATAGTTAAACCGTGTGCCGAGCTTGTAGTCGAGACTAAACCACAAGGTGCCGTCGAGGATAAAGTTGATCGGCGGCGCGTCTGGCGAGGCATTAATGATGCGCAGACCCAGCTCATTACCGAGACTACCGCCGCCGCCACAGGCAGCCAGAAAGGCCAATACGAGGCTGAGCTTGACGGCTCTGAAAATGCGCTTCATCAGAAAATACCCAATCCGGATCGGCGCTCACCTTAGCTGGTTCCGGAATCTCAAGCCAGTCAGCCTGAACCAGGTGGAAACTCCAGCCGTACTTCGCCGTTCAGCGCCGCCAGCAAGGCCGGGTCACGGTCGTAGACATCAGGCAGAAAACGCACGCGGCCTGTCGCATCCAGCTCGGCCGTCCAGTACAGGATCAGGACCGGCCAGGGCCTCGGCAGACTCACGGTCTGGGTTTTCCCGGTGTCGATCGCCGCCTGCAAGGTCTGCTGGTTCCAGCGCACCGGATCGGCCAGCACGATTTCCGCCAGAGACAGCGGATCTTGGATACGCACGCAACCCGAACTGAGCAGGCGTCCGCTGCGCTCAAACAGGCCACGGGCCGGCGTATCGTGCAGGAATACGGCATACGGATTGGGGAACATGAACTTGATCCGGCCCAGCGCGTTCTTCGGGCCTGGCACCTGCCGGAAAGTCCACGGCGGACGGTTCCCGACGCGCTGCCAGTCGATCGTGAGCGGATCGATCACACGACCGCCCGCATCAATGACATTGATCCCCTGTGCCTGCAGATAGCCTGGATCACGGCGCAGGTGCGGCAATATATCCTCACGCAGAATCGTCGGTGGCACGGTCCAGGTCGGGTTCAGTTCCAGCCAGGTCATCGAACCCCTGAAGACCGGTGTCTGTCGGGTTATCCGTCCGACCACCGCACGCCGGGTCCAGAAATACTGGCCATTGCGTGCGGCAAATACTTCAGAACCGGCAATATTCACCACGATGACATCGCCGGCGGTGTCATCGGCCACCCAGCGCGCCCGTTCCAGCGACAGGCGCAGCTGATCAATGCGGCTTTCGACGGGGACGTTGATTGCAGCCAGCGTGGCCGGACCGGCTATACCATCTGCTGTGAGCGCGTGCCGTTCCTGAAACGCGCGTACGCCCCCGGTCAGCACCGCGTCGAAATGTTCATCAGCGACCGCGCCTGCAGACGGCAGATCGCCACTGATGAACAGATAGCGACGCAGCACGGGCACGCGCGCATCTGTATCGCCTTCGCGCAGCGTCGGGCCCGGAGCAATCGGCGGCCAGCCGCCTGCAAGGGCGACGCTCCGGTAGTGCGCGAGCGCCGTCTGCAAGGCGCGGTAGAGCGGCGCCCGGTCGATCCATTGCCCGAGCAGCTTCTGCAGCGACGGTGCGGCAACCACCTCCTGCAGCGCAGACAGCGGTGCGCGTCCCGGCCGGAACTGGCGGGTGAAATTCCACGTGGGCTCCATACGTACCGGATTAACCTTGCCGAAACGCTGGTGATAACCGAAGCGGATCAGGCTTTCGGTCAATAGCAGATCGAGCGCAGCCCCGAGGGCCGGATCGTCGCCCGACCGATTCTGTACACGCAGATTGCGAAGTTGCGGCAGATAGTAGTCGCTGGAATCCAGGCCATGACTTTCAGCAGTTGCCAGCAGCTCAAAGAGCTCGTCGATACGCGCTTCGCTGGTCCAGACCGGCATATAGTTGCGCGACGCATAGAATTCCGTCAGCAGCGATGCTGAAGCGATAGCGAGACCCTGCACATAGATCCCGCCGGTCTCACCGAGCCGCAGCACATGCGACTGCAACTCAGTGGCTACGGCAGCCTGGGGGGCGGCTGCTTCGCCTGTCGGGAGCCACAGCAGAACCCACAGCAATGCAGCAATTGCCACGGCATGAACGCCTGAATGTGACCAGCTTTGCAAATCGCTCCGCCTATGCGACAAACAGGCCGCCGGGCACGGGCAGAGGCTTGCCTCGGAGGCGCTACGTCTGAAACAATCGGATGCATCAGACTGCCCCTCCGAGGGAGCACGAAAATGGCCGGTCAAACAACCAGCAGGCGGCACTTCCTTGCCCTCACTGCACTTTCCGCTCCGGTGCTGATCTGGCCGGGTCTGCTGCGCGCTGCAACCGCCCCGCGGAGCCTGGCTTTCCATCACACCCATACCGGCGAATCGCTCGAACTGGAATACAGCGAGGCTGGACGATACATCCCCGATGCGC
>JBATNV010000256.1:0-34843 GCA_049290495.1 Gammaproteobacteria bacterium
GGAAACGCGGCCAGTGCGCGGCACCGGGGATCAGCTCGGCGAGCACGGACAACATCTGGCAACCGTTGCACACGCCGAGCGTGAAACTGTCGCTGCGGGCAAAGAAGTTCGCGAACTCCTCACGCACCCGTGGATTGAAGAGCACCGACTTTGCCCACCCACCGCCAGCGCCGAGCACATCGCCGTAGGAAAAACCGCCGCAGGCAGCGAGACCGGCAAACTCGCGCAGCTGCTGACGTCCGGCCAGCAGGTCAGTCATGTGCACGTCTACCGCTTCGAAACCGGCGCGCTGGAAAGCCGCAGCCATCTCGAGCTGGCTGTTCACACCCTGCTCACGCAGGATCGCAATGCGCGGACGCCGCCCGATGCGGAACAGCGGTGCGGCCACATCGTCAGTTGGATCAAAACTGTTCTTTGGCGTGAGGCCCGGGTCTTCGACGTCAAGCAAGGCATCCCAGGCTTCAGCCGCAACGTCCGGATTGTCGCGCAGCGTCTGCATGCGCCACGACAGTTCTGACCAGCAGCGACGCAGTTCGGTGCGCGTCTGGTCCAGCAGCCGCTCGCTGCCGGCAAGGATACGGATCCGGTCTCCCGACGTGACGCGGGCAACCGTCGCCGTGATGTCAGCCAGACCGTGCTGCGCGAGGATCGCCTGCACGGCGCTGAGATCTGCATCCCGCACTTGTAGAACCGCACCGATTTCCTCGGCAAACAAGGCGCCGAGCCGCGCCTCGGCAGCCACGGCGGTAAGCGTGATATCGATGCCGGTCTTGCCGGCAAAAGCCATCTCGCACAGCGTGACGAACAGGCCGCCATCGCTACGGTCGTGATAAGCGAGCAGCAACTGCCGTGCACGAAATTCCTGTACGCAGGCAAACAGCGCAGCAAGCTGCCCCGCATCTTCAAGATCAGGCGGACGTCCACCGCTGCGATTAAAGGCTTGTGCCAGTACCGATGCACCGAGGCGATTGCGGCCCCGACCAAGGTCCACGAGCAGCAGGCTCGACCCGGTATCCGGTGCCAGCTGCGGCGTCAGCGTGCGGCGCACATCATCGACCGGCGCGAAGGCAGATACGACCAGCGAGACCGGCGCGACGACCGCGTGGCTGGCGCCCGCCTCCGTCCAGCGCGTCTGCATCGACAGCGAATCCTTGCCCACCGGAATGGCGATCTTCAATTCACGGCACAGTGCGCTGACGGCATCGACCGTGTCGTAGAGACGCTCATCCTCGCCAGGGCTGCCGGCTGCCGCCATCCAGTTTGCCGAGAGCCGCACCGTCGCCAGATCGGCAATCGATGCTGCCGCAATATTGGTCAGCGCTTCAGCCACGGCGAGACGGCCAGAGGCAGGCGCATCCAGCAAAGCGACCGGTGCACGTTCGCCCATCGCCATCGCCTCGCCGACAAAGGTTTCAAAACCGAGCGCGGTCACGCCCACGTCACTCACTGGCACCTGCCACGGGCCGACGAACTGGTCGCGCGCGACCAGGCCGCCGACGGTACGGTCGCCGATATTGATCAGGAAAGACTTGTCAGCGACGACCGGCATGCGCAGCACGCGCTCGCAGGCCTCAGCCAGATCGATGCCACTCAGATCCAGCGGTAGTTCCAGCGGCGCACGGCGTGCGATCCGGCGCAGCATCTGCGGTGCCTTGCCGAGCAGGGTTTCCAGCGGCATGTCTATCGGCCGGCCGCCGAGCTCGCGGTCGGTGACAATCAACTGGCGGCTGTCATCGAGACTGCCGAGTACGGCATACGGGCAGCGTTCGCGCGCGCAGACGGCCGCAAACCAGTCCAGATCAGCCGGCTCGATAGCCAGCACATAGCGTTCCTGGGCCTCGTTACACCAGATCTCCATCGGCGACATGCCGGGCTCGGCGTTTGGAATTTCACGCAGCTCGATGGTCGCACCGCGATGACTGTGATCGACCAGTTCAGGCACCGCATTCGACAAGCCACCAGCGCCGACGTCGTGCAGCATCAGCATCGGGTTCGCAACGCCATCGAGCGCCGCGCGCGCGCGGCACGCTTCGATGACCTGCTGTGCACGCCGCTCGATCTCCGGATTGCCACGCTGGACCGAAGCGAAGTCCAGATCAGCCGCGCTCGTGCCGCTGCCCACCGACGAGGCGGCGCCGCCACCGAGCCCGATCAGCATCGCCGGACCGCCGAGCACAATCAGCAGGGCGCCCACCGGCACTTCAGCTTTCTCGACATCAGGGCCGGAAATATTGCCGAGACCGCCGGCGATCATGATCGGCTTGTGATAGCCGCGGGCCGAGACACTGCCCGTCGCATCGTGCTGCTCAAAAGTCCGGAAATAGCCAGCGATGTTTGGCCGGCCAAACTCGTTATTGAAAGACGCCGCACCGATCGGCCCCTCGAGCATGATCTGCAGCGCGCTCGCGATACGCTCCGGCCGTCCCGGGCTGAATTCCCAGGGCTGCGACCAGCCGGGCACGGCGAGATTCGACACGCTGAAGCCCGTCAGGCCCGCTTTCGGCCGGCCACCGCGGCCGGTTGCGCCTTCATCGCGAAGCTCGCCACCGGAACCGGTGGCAGCGCCGGGGAACGGCGAGATCGCCGTCGGATGATTATGCGTCTCGACCTTCATCAGGGTATGCACGGGCAGGGTCTGCGAGTGGTAAACCCCGCTAACCGGGTCGGCAAACAGGTGCGCGGTAACCGCGCCTTCGATCACTGCCGCGTTGTCACGGTAGGCGCTCAGCACGCCGACCGGATTCGTCGCATGCGTGGAGCGAATCATGTCGAACAGGCTCGAGGACTGCTCCTCGCCATCGATCACCCAGCGCGCATTGAAGATCTTGTGTCGGCAATGCTCGGAGTTCGCCTGCGCGAACATCATCAGCTCGGCATCGGTCGGATCGCGTTTTTCCGCCGCAAACTTTTGGCCCAGGTAGACCATTTCGTCCGCCGACAGGGCGAGACCCAGCTCACGATCAGCCCGCTCCAGTGCAGGCAAACCTTCGTGCAACAGCGGAATAGTGCGCAGTGCGGCCGGCATATGCACGGCGAACAGGTCATCCTGTCTCACGTCGCGCTCAAGCAGGGTCTGCGTCATCCGGTCGTGCAGCAGCGGCGCAAGCAGCGCGATCTCTTCGGCGGTGAGCGGCACGGCTGCCACAACGCTGAAGCGGATCATCCGCTCCACACGCCGCACCACTTCCAGTCCGCAGCTGTGCACGATATCGGTGGCCTTGCTCGACCAGGGCGAGATGGTGCCAACGCGCGGAATCACCAGCAGCGACTGACCAGACAATTCCGATACGGGTTCGCCGCCGAGCAGACGACGCAGGGTCTGCTCTTCGCCTTCGGTCAACGGGCGATCTATAGACAGGCAGTGCTCATGACGAGCTGCGATCCCGCTGACGCGCGGCACACTGCCACGGATTGCCGTCAGCAGCTTGTTGAGCCGGAAAGCCGAAAGCGCATCGGTACCGGCCCACACCAGCATGGCGCCTGCACGAGGATTCAGCGGCGCGGCAGGCGTCTGTTGTCTGCCGCTCACGAGTCCGGGTCGCCGGAAGGCGCCGGCGTATAGATCGGCGTGGGAAACTGGCTCACGTTGCTGCCTTCGGCAGCGACGATCTTGCTGACACCCTGTTTTTCAACTTCGTCGATACGCAGGATGGAATGCAGTGGCAGATAGGTACGCCGCACACCGGCAAACTCGCTGCGGATGCGTTCTTCCGCGGGATCGATAACGATGGAGCTGCGCTCGCCAAATACCAGCCGCTCCACCTCGATGAAGCCAAACAATGTGCCCTGGGTCACATTCCGGGCGTAGATCTCGTAGACCTTGCCCTGGCTGAGAAAGACAACCTTGTAGATACTTCTCGCTGACATGCCGCCGCCAGAACCCGCTGGTGCCGTGTGTACAAAACCCCGCCAGATCTGGCGGCCGCGCAGTATAACGCAGGGACTGGATCTGGACCGGGTCCTGAACTGTGACCCGAAACGCGGCTAGATGTCGCGTCTCCAGCCATCATTCGCTCTCGGACATTCCAGACGGGCTGCCGGTGCACCGCGCCGGACCCGCGTTGGCACAGGACAGAACATGCCGCTTCGGCTCCGGGTTATCAGTGACAGCAACGCGCTTGCGCCTGAAGAGCGCCTGCGTGAATTTGCCGCCGTCGGCGGCACGATCGGCCGGCACAACGACAACGACTGGGTGCTGCCGGACACAAACCGCTATGTCTCCAGCCGGCACGCGATGATCGAGCACCAGTCCGGCGCCTACTATCTGGTCGATACCAGTCGCAACGGCGTCTATGTGAACAATGCAGACACGCCAGTCGGCCAGGGCCATCCGCAGCGTCTCTTCGACGGTGACCGCCTGCGCATCGGCGCCTATGAAATCGCCGTAGACATCAGCGAAAGCAGCGACGATGCCCAGCACGATGGCATGCGCGACTCGATCGTGCGTGCCCAGCTCGTGCCGGAAGAGGAGTCCATGGAGCTGGCACTGGTTTCAGAAGACAAGATGCTCGGTGATGCGGGGCTGCAAAAACATTTCACGCCGAACAGCGCACTGGTGCAGAAGCTGAAGTCGCTACCCTCGCGTCCCGGAAAGGACGCCAGGTCACCCGCCACCAGAAAAGTGGACACGGATGCGGGGATTGAAACGGATGTCGATGTAGTACCCGCCACCTCGGCCACCGACCAGCGCGCACTGGACCGGTTTATCACTGCTGCTGGCCTCAAGCCGGAGGCAATCGCTGGCGTACCGGCCGGCGATCTCATGCAGACCAGCGGCAAGCTGCTGCGCCTCATGGTCGGCGGGCTCATGGAGCTGCTGCGCGAGCGCAGCCATATGAAAGACACCTTCCGCCTGCCGCAGACCGTGATGCAGGCGGCGCAGAACAACCCGCTGAAGTTTTCACCGAATATCGAAGAAGCGCTGCGCTATCTGCTTAATGACCGCAACGAAGGCTCCTATCTCAGCGCTGAAGATGCGGTAAAGGCCGGCTTCCGCGACGTCCGGCAACACGAGCAGGCGCTGGTCAAGGCCATGCTGCAGGCCGTTGAGGATTACGTCGATCGTTTCGATCCGGAAGAGCTGAAATCCCGCTTCGACAAGGGCATGAAGCGCAGCGGACTGCTGGCCGGCGCCAACAAGCTCAAGTACTGGGAACTGTACGAAGAGAGTTATCACGCGCTGACGCAGCGCGATGACGGCGGGCCCCCGCAGCTCTTTAGCGAAGAATTTGCCCGCGCCTACACCCAGGAGATGGATGTGGCACGCACGGCTCGTAGTCGCTAACCCCTCCGGCCCGTCCCCTTACCGGTACACCCCGACCCGGCCCACGGCCCTGGCGCAGCTCAGGGAAAGTCCCTATCGAATGACAATGATTCTCATTTAGAATAGGCTAATGACACTCGATGAACTCAAGGTCGGACAGTCGGCCACCATAACCGCCGTCAATGGTCACGGCCCGGTCGTGCAACGGCTCATGGCGCTGGGCCTGCTGGCCGGCTCGCCGATCAAGGTGACACGCCGGGCCATCGGTGGCGATCCAATCGAGATTTCGATCATGGACTACGCGCTCTCCTTGCGTCGCGAAGAAGCGCGCCAGGTGGAGGTCACATCGGCCACATGAACAAGGCCGCACCTGCTCCGGTGACGGAACTGGAGAGCACGACCGGTCCGGTAATCGCTGTTATCGGCAATCCGAATACCGGCAAAAGCACGCTGTTCAATATCCTGACCGGCCTGCGGCAAAAAACCGCGAACTATCCCGGCGTCACCGTCGAGAAACATACCGGGCACATCAACCTCAACAAGCAGAGAGTGACGCTGGTCGATCTGCCGGGCGCCTACTCGATCGCCGCGCAGTCGCCGGACGAAATGGTGGCCATCGACGTATTGCTTGGCCACGTCGAGGATCTGCCACGACCGCGTGCGATCCTCGCCGTCGTCGACGCAACCAACCTGCGACGCAACCTGTTTCTTGTCACCCAGCTCGCCGAGCTTGGGTTGCCGATGGTCATCGCGCTGAACATGACCGACCTTGCTGCAGCCAAGGGTATCGAGATCGATATCGCTTTGCTGGGCGAAGGACTGCGCGCCCAGGTGGTGCCACTGTCAGCCGCCCGCGGTCTCGGCCTGGATGAGCTGCGTAGCGCACTTGGCAAGGCGATCGATGCGGCACAGCCGCCACCACTGCGCGTGCTGCCGACAGTCAACGACGCGGCGGCAGACCTCTGGCAACGGCTGCGGGCAGCCGGCTCACACCTCAGCGAATACGAAGTCGAGCGGGCACTCATCGACGCCCACGGCGCTGCCGAACGACGCTTCGAGCTTAGCGCCGGCGAAACCTTCCACGCCGAGATGCTGGATCTGCGCGCCAGGCTCAGCGCTGGCAGTTCGCTGGCTGCGATGGAAGCGACAGCCCGTTACGGACTGATCAACGCGCTGGTCGCCAAAGCGGAACGCCGTCAGCCACCGCGAGTGACGGTCAGCGACCGTATCGACCGGGTTACCAACCATCCGGTGATCGGCTCCGTGCTGTTCCTGCTGGTCATGGCGGCGGTTTTCCAGGCGGTGTTCTCCTGGGCCACGCCGCTGATGGACTTGATCGACAGCTGGGCTGGCGGACTCGGTGAGCTGGCACGCAGCTCCCTGCCACCCGGAGCGCTATCCAGCCTGCTGGTCGATGGGGTGATCGCCGGCGTCGGTAGCGTCGTGGTCTTTCTGCCGCAGATCATGCTGCTTTTCGCCTTCATCATCGTACTGGAAGACTCGGGCTATATGCCGCGCGTGGCCTTCATGGTCGATCGCCTGATGCGGTCGGTGGGTTTGTCCGGCCAGTCCTTCATCCCGATGCTGTCGAGCTTTGCCTGCGCGGTGCCCGGCATCATGGCGACCCGCGTAATACCCGAGCGCCGCGACCGTATTGCGACCATCCTGGCGGCGCCCTTCATGACCTGCTCGGCACGTCTGCCTATCTATGCGCTGCTGATCGGCGCCTTTATTCCCAACACGCGTTACCTGGGCGGACTGATAAACCTGCAGGGCATGGTTCTGCTTGGCCTGTACCTGCTCGGCATCATCGGCGGCATCCTGACTGCCATGCTGCTGAAGCGCACCGCGCTCAGCGGCCCGACCCCAACCTTCATGATCGAATTGCCACCCTATCGCTGGCCGAACCTGTGGTCGGTAGCGATCCGCCTGGCAGAGCGTGGCCGGATCTTTCTGGTTCGCGCCGGTACCGTCATCTTTTCCGTCGCCGTCCTGGTCTGGGCACTGGTCTACTTTCCGCGGCCGGCAGAAGTTGCCACGCCCTATGCCGCCGAACGTGCCACGCTCGCAAGCCTGCCGGACAGCCCCGACCGCAACCGGCAAATCACACAGGTCGACAATCGCCTCGCGACCGCTTACCTGGAGCAGAGCTGGCTCGGACGCGCCGGGCGCTTCGTGGCACCCGCCTTCGCACCGCTGGGCTGGGACTGGAAAGTATCTGCAGCCGTGATAGCCGGGTTTCCCGCACGCGAAGTGGTAATCGCGGTCCTGGGCACCATTTATTCGGTCGGTGATCAGGATGAAGTGGCAGACAGCGCCTTGCGCGAACAACTGAAGCACGCGCGGTGGCCCAACGGATCACTGATCTACACCCTGCCGATGGTGGTCGGCCTGCTGATTTTCTATGCCTTCTGCCTGCAGTGCGTCGCAACGATTGCGGTCATCTATCGTGAAACCAACAGCCTGAGATGGCCGGTTTTTGCCTGGCTGTACATGACTGCGCTGGGATATGTGGGCGCAATGCTCGCCTACCAGCTCGGCAGCTGAGGAGAACGCTCATGCCTGGATTGCAAGAGGCTATCGCCATCCTGATCGTCGCTGTTGTCGCCGGCCGCCTCGCCTGGCGCCTGCGAAAAAAGCCGCCCGGCAGCTGTTCCGGCTGTGCATCGGCACCGCCACCGAAAAAAGAGAAGACGGTTCGCTTCTACAAGCGCATTGGCTGACCAGCAGCCGAGCATTAATTTTTTCGACGGCTGCGCCATACTTTGCGCATGTTGATCCGTCATCCCCTGTTTGCTTACGGCTTCCGTCCGTTTTTCTTCTTTTGTGGCTTCTTTGCGCTGCTGGTCATACCCGCCTGGCTGCTGATCTGGCTCCGCAATGTCACACTTCTCGCGGAACTGCCCGCCCAGCTCTGGCATGCACATGAAATGCTGTTCGGCTTCGCAATCGCAGCCATCACAGGCTTTCTGCTCAGCGGTGTGCCGAGCTGGACCCGCAACCGCGGCTTTGGTGGCCTGCCGGTTTTCACACTGACACTGGTCTGGCTGGCCGGGCGTGCGGCATTCGCACTGGCACCGTTCTGCAGCCTGCCGTTGCTCACCGCACTGGAGCTCGCCTTCCTGCCACTGCTGATAGCACTGATCGCGCCGCCGATCATCCGCGAGAAGAACCGGAACATTGCCATGCTGCTGGTACTCACGGCGCTGTGGATCAGCGATGCGACGTTTATGTTCGCACTGGCAAGAGCGGATGCGGAACTCGCAAGCCGTGCGCTGCTGACGGCAATGAACGTCGTGTTGCTGCTGTTGACGATCGTCGGCGGGCGGATCCTGCCGGCCTTCACCAGCAACGCCCTGCGTCGTGCAAATATCAGCTTTAATCTGCACAAATACGTGTGGCTGGAAAGCTTGCTGCCGCCCGCGATGATCGCGGTGGTCATCGTCGACATCTGGCAACCCGGCCCGCTACCACGGGGCTGGCTTTCGTTCTTCGTCGCGGCACTACACGCCATGCGCCTGTCTGGCTGGCGCAGCCTGCGTACCGGCGGTGATCCAATGCTGTGGGTACTGCATCTCGCCTATGCGTGGTTGCCGCTCGGCTTTGTGCTGAAAGGCATCGCACTGCTCGGCAATACGCCGTGGGCACAGTACTGGCAGCACGGCTTCGGCGTCGGCGCAATCGCGACGATGATCCTCGCCGTGAGTACACGCACGACGCTCGGCCACACCGGCAGACCGCTGGTTGTCAGCCGGCCTGTCGTTATCGCCTACCTGCTACTCGCGCTGGCAGCGATCCTGCGCGTCGCTGGACCGGCCATGTGGCCAGACAATTACCCGGGCGTATTGCTCGCTGCCGGCACGAGCTGGGCACTCGCCTTCCTGATCTTTGTTGTGGTGTATGGCCCGATACTCGCTACGCCGCGTCTGGACGGAAAAGCGGGCTGAAGTATCACTGTCTTTCCAGACCACACTGGTCAGAAAATTTTGCTCACTGCGGAAATTACCTAGAAAACGAGACCGAAAATCGGTGCCCTGTGCCTGTCAGCGGCATTTTGCCGGTGATTTCTAGGTACAACTCGCGATGCACAGCGCAAGCGCACGCGCGCCTAATACCAGACAGCGAGATATTTCCAGTAGAGGAGTTAACACAGTGTCACTTATACGTACCAGCAAGTCAGCACAACGTCTGGGGCTGGGCATCCTGTCCACGCTTGCCAGCAGCATGCTGATCATCCCTGCCACCTCCTACGCCGGCGACGTGGGTACCGATATCGCGCAGGCCTTTAAGGACGGCAAGGCCAACGTCTCGTTCCGCTATCGCTACGAAAACGTCGATCAGGAAAATTTTAGCGATGATGCCAATGCATCCACGCTGCGTTCGCGCATTTCCTTTCAGACTGCTGCCTGGCAGGACCTGAGCCTGATGCTGGAACTGGACGATATCCGTTCTGTAGGCAAGCAGCGCTACAACAGCACCCGCAACGGCAACACCAACCTGCCGACGGTGCTCGATCCTGTCGCAACTGACCTGAACGTTGCCGCACTCAAGTACATGGGTATCGCGAATACTGAAATCGTGGTTGGCCGGCAGAAGATCTCGCGCGGCAACGAGCGTTTTGTGGGTCCGGTCGGCTGGCGCCAGAACGAACAGACCTTCGATGCAGCCTCAGTCAACTACAAGTTCAACGACAAGCTGCAGGCCTACTATGCCTATGTGGGCCAGGTGAATCGCGTGGTTGGTCCTGACAAGGGCACGCCACCCGCCGATTTCAACGGCAATACCCACCTGGCTGACCTGAGCTACACATTTAGCCCGGCCGCAAAACTGACCGCCTACGGCTACTTCCTCGACTTCGATGAAGCAGCAGCCCTGTCCAGTCAAACCCTCGGCCTGCGCCTGGCCGGCGACATCAAGATCAACGACCAGTGGGCAGTGCCCTATGCGGCCGAGTGGGCCACGCAGGACGACTATCAGGACAACCCCAACAGCTACAGCGCTGACTACTACCTGGCAGAGGCTGGCCTCAGGTGGCAGAAGGTAACCGTCAAGCTGTCGTATGAAGTGCTGGAAGGCGACACCGTTGCCAACCACCAGTTCCAGACACCGCTGGCGACAGCGCATGCTTTCCAGGGCTGGGCTGACCAGTTCGCTTCGACCCCGACTGGCGGCATTGAGGATATGTTTGTGCAGGTGGACTTCCCCCTGCTCGGTGCCAACATCAAGGTCCGCTATGACGACTACCAGGCCGAAACGGGCTCTGTGGACTACGGCAACGAACTGGGTATCTGGGCCACCTATCCGATCGGCACCAACTACTCCGTCGCCGTAAAGTACGCCGCCTTTTCCGCCGATAACGAGTCCAGCTACGTTGACGTCGACAAGTTCTGGCTCATGCTCTCTGCCAACTTCTGATCCCTGGTAAAACGAAAAAAGGCGCAGGTAGCCCCGCTACCTGCGCCTTCTTTTTTGGGGGAACGCTAGCCTTTAAAGGGTGCGCCCCTTTATCCGTTTATCCAGACACGTAGCGGCGGAGTTCCTCGATCACGAACTGCTGATCCTTGATGATCTCCTTGACGAGGTCGCCGATCGACACCACACCGATCACGCGCCCCTCCTCGATCACCGGCAGATGGCGGAAATGTCGCTCGGTCATCAGCGCCAGCCCCTGCTCGACCGTCATGTCTACAGAAACCGCGATGACATCGCGCGTCATGATCTCCTCGACGCGGGTGTCGGCCGAACGCCGCCCCTGCAGAATGATCCGGCGTGCATAGTCCCGCTCCGAAACGATGCCGAGCAGCTTCGTTCCTTCCATGACCAGCAGCGCACCGACCCCACGCTCGGCCATGGCGGTGATCGCCTGCAGCATGGTATCGCCCGGCTGCACCGACCAGACCTGGCCGCCTTTGCTCGTCAGAATCGTCCCGATTGCTTTCATTGGTTTCCCCTTCCGACCCCGTTACGACCACAGTATAGAAGCATGGCTGCCGCGTTTCGCACCCTTGGTCCGCACGCGGCATCGCTCAACCCCGCAGTGCCCTGGCCAGGAATGGCAGGCTCAGGTCCATGCGATAGTCGATATCCGAGTGATCATCATCGAATTCCTCATAGCGATGCACGATGCCGGCGGCTGACAGCCGACGAGCCAGAATCCGGCAGCCATAGTGGATGTGGTACTGGTCTCGCCAGCCGCAATCGACATACAGCCCGCGCAGCGAACGCAGCGCCGCCGCATACCGCGACACCATATGGATCGGGTCATTGGCGAGCCAGCGCTTCCAGTTGGCGGCAATCAGCTCACCCGTCTCGGCATTGAAGGGCAGACGGAAACCGAGCGGCGCCCGCGGCTGCGGATCGTAAGTGGCCGCCATACACACATTCATGAGTGCAAGGCCCTCGGCGCGCGTGACCTTGGTCTTTTTCCAGACTGTGTCCAGAAAGCGCTGCACGCGGCCATCGTCATGGCCACGGGCCAATGCCGCCTCTGCCGCACGACCTGCACTGCGGTAAACGCCCGCTTGCCGGTATGGCTGTCGATACTTCGCAAGTTCGTCAAGCGTGTTCGGCCAGTCGCTGCGATAGACAAAGTCGAAATGCGCATCACCGGAGTGATCTGCAACGGCACCCCAGGTCGCCGGGTATTTCATGCCGTGGACCAGCGCACCGTAACCACCCGAAGACTTGCCGAAGCAGCCACGGTGCTCGCGCGCAGCAAGCGTACGGAATTCTGCATCGACGAAGGGCACGATCTCGCGGGTCAGATAATCGGCATAGCGCCCGATCGCAGAGGAGTTGATGTACTGGTTGCCGCCAAGCGCCGTAAAGCAGTCGGGCATCACCAGGATCACCGGCGGCATTTTCTTCTCGTGTATCAGCCGCGCCGCGCGCTCGGCCAGATTCTCGCTGAATGGCTTCCAGTTCAGATGCGCGAGACCCGAACCCGTAAAGCCGGCGAAATCATAGAGCACCGGGAATCTGCGTTGCCGTCCGCCATCGTAACCAGGCGGCAGCCACACGGCGAGCTTGCGCACATGCGGATCGTTGAGCCGGTTGTCCTTGAGTACACGCGAAACGTGCTCCAGCACGACGACGCTGCCCGCACCGCGCGGCGTATATTTACGCGCCATGATCTGCCTTCATCCTCAGGTCGTTACCTCATAGAAGATACGGCGCGCTTTCCCGGCGCCGATCATTTTTGCCATCATGCCCTGCGCCTTGTCCTGGGTACGTATATCGCTGACAAACTGCGCGTGTGCCTCCCTGATCAGCGCCAGGCGTGCCGGATCCTGAACCGCCTGGCTGCCGGCCAGGAGATCCAGATAGATACGCAGATAATCAAGACCGCAATTCATGAAATCATCAAAGCGATCTTTGGGCAACATGCCGTAGATGCCAGCCGGCGTCCGCCACTTCAGCATCCACTCCGGATACCGGTCATCGCTATCGAATGACCCGTAGCGCTGCCTGGCCTCCAGCAGCGGTTCGATCCACTTCTGCATGTAGGCCTCATCCCTGAACGGGCAGCTCAGGTTCACATGCGCAATCAGCTTGCGGCCAGTCAACAGGCAGAAGAACAGGAAGACCGGCGCGTCATATCCGGGTTCCGGATAGATAATGACGTTCATCTGGTCAAGCGACGGGATCTTCACGGAAAAGCGCATCCCGAAGACCTTCCGGCAACGCGGCGCCTGCCAGTTCATATGCCGCGCCTTGAGGATCTTCAGGAAAGAATGCGGCTCGGCCAGTTCCGGGTCAATCGCTTCCGGCCTGAGCGGAAGCCTGGTATTCAGCATCGCAACCAGCTCCTGGAATCGGCGCTCCAGATCGTAATCAGCGGACATCTGCGGTGTCTCATCGAGGCGGAATCAATTGCAGCATACCCCCGGGATGACACCAGAGAGACAAAACTTCCGCTAAACCGGCCGCATCGGCTATTGTCTGCACTACTGTGCAAGAAGGGATCCAGTAATGAAGCAAAACTACCAGTTCGAGAAACGCCAGCGGGAGATGGAGAAAAAGAAAAAGAAAGCGGAAAAAGCGAAAAAGAAGGCTCCCGCTACCGAAACACCTCCGTCGCCGGCACGCGACTAAGGCGAAGAAATTCATGTACTACATCGTTGAAAGCAGCAAGAGCTTCGAGCAGGCCTCGGCCGATCTCGATGCGGCAGTCAAACGCCACGGCTTCGGCGTGCTGCATGTCCATGACCTCGGCAACACCCTGCGCAGCAAAGGCGTCGCCTTCGACCAGCAATGCCGGGTTTTTGAGGTCTGTAATCCCGCGCAGGCGGCCAGGGTTCTGGCCGCCGACATGCGTCTCAATATGGCGCTGCCCTGCCGGATTTCGGTGTACACCGAAAATGGTGCGACAAAGATCGGGCTGATCAGGCCACAGGAAATGCTGTCCACGCTCTCCGCGGATGCGGCACTGCTGCAGGTCGCCCGGGAAGTCGAAGACAAGACCATCCAGATGGTCGACGAGGCGCGCTGAATCGGGCAGCGCTGATCGCCCGCTTCAGCGCGTCGTCGCCAGACCATCCTCCGGTGCCACGAACGGCACCGGTCGGTACACCCAGTTCGCCGGATTGGCCTGGCGCGCCGGCGAGGGAATCACCCGTACCTCACCATTCCGCTCAGATGCATCCAGCGCAAGCCTGTCGATCTGCCAGCCTTTGCCGCGCAGCTCACGCATGAACTGCCAGTAGGTCTGCATCAACAGGTCCTCGCGGTCCACATTGATCACCGGCCATTCAGGCACATTCGGCGCGCGCTTCGGCATGTGGCCTTCAGCAACCGCCTTGTCCTGGTAGACATTGCGCAGGTTGCGCTGCAGATGATCCTTGTCCTTGTCTTCTTCCAGCATGAAATTGCGGAAGGCGATCAGGTATATCTTCGTATTCTCTTCGTCGATGGGCGTCGACATCGAATAGAACACGTTGGTGAACGTGGACTCTGGCGTACCAATCTGCACCCGGCCGTAGAGCGTGAAACCCGGCAGATAGAACGTCAGATATGAATTGACCTCCGTACGCTCCTTGCGCATCTTCGCCCACTCACCCGATGGCGGCGGCGGTCTCGACACCAGGTGCGAACGAAAACCATTGTCCAGCCATTCCACGCTGTGCGCCGACGGCCGGCTGGGATTGTCCTCATTGAGTGAAATGCCGTGCACGATATGCACATGCACCTGGTCGAGATCCATCATCTTCACCCAGTGCACGTTGGCCTTCCAGGTATCGGAAAAGGTCACGCGCCGCCAGGCCGGGTCGGTGTTCTCCGGCATATCAAAGAGCGGGTGCGCTGTTTCGGGCTGGTCGCCGAGGAACACCCAGATCAGGCCATGTTTCTCCTGGGTCGGGTAGCTGTCGATCTTGGCAGACGCTGGAATGTCAGCCGCCGGATTGAGCTGCGAGGGAATATTCGTGCATTGGCCGCCGGCATTGAATCGCCAGCCGTGGAATACGCAGGACAGCGTGCCGTCGTCCTGCCGCTTGCCCTGGGCGAGGCTCGCACCGCGATGACAGCAGGTATTACTCAGGCAGACCACCTTGCCCTCAAGGTCCCGGAACAGCACGAACTCACGCCCGAGCATCTTTACCTTCACCGGCGTATCGCTGACGCTCTCGCTCCAGTCAGCGATGTACCATACGTTCGCAAACAACATGTTTGTCGAATCCCTCTACTGCTTCACTACAACGACACGCCCTTCTGCGTTAACCGTCACCCGATAACGATTGCCATCCGTACACGAGGCGAGATAATCGTTCTCACCCTTCTTCTCGGCGCGCACGACCTTCCCGCAGGGCAGTCCCTGCAGTGCGATCACTGCCGTCATGTCTGTGGCTGCCGATTCATCGGCATCAATATCCGCTGCGAGCAAGGGCCCGGCACAGCAGATGACTACAAGACCCCAGACCATATTCACCAACTGCCTGCGCATGTTCATGCTCCTGCCATCAAATTGTTCTCGGAAAATTTCTTTGGGTCAGAAAGAATGCCCCAGATCGCTTCACGCGAACTCACGATATCCTTCGCCAGAGCCTGATCAGCGTCCTGAAGGAGTGACAGTACCTTCATCAGCAGCCGGTCATAGGCTGCCCGCAGTTCGGGCAACGGGGCATTGGCGCGCCCGCGGTATTGACTGCGAAACCTGTCCAGCAGGTCATCGACCTGGTTCTTGAGCGACAACTTGGTCATCACACCGATGGCCTTGGTTGCGCGCAGTCGCGATTCAAGGCCGGCCAGATCCAGCGGTGGTGCAACCGGTCGCGCGACGACAACGGGAGCCGGTGTTTGCCGAAGCATCACTGCAGGCGCCGTATTATTGACGACCGGCGCGGTGGCTTTGGGCGTCACTGCCGCTCGGGGCGGATTCACTGGTACGGGTAGCGGTGCTTGTGCTGGTAGTGGTGCCGGTGCGGATGTCGTTTTCGGCGGGGGCATCAGCCTGGGTGTTGGCGCATCCCTGGCTGCCTCTGCCTTGGCCATTCCAGCGTCGACCGGCGTCGGCTCTTTCCCGGCAGCGGACACTGCCGCGACGGCGTCCTCTGTCGATGGTAGCGAATCAGTTGCGGGAAGCGCCGCAGACGATTCAATTTCAGCCGTCGGTGGTGCAGATGCCTGCTGCGCAGAGGTGCAACCGGCAACGAGCAGCGCAGTCATAATGGCGACAGGTAGAAGCGATTTGTCCATAACCCGATGTAACCGCATTTAGCCGCAAGAGGCAACTGAATTCTCCACCGCGCCGGATTGCTCCCCTCTCGTCCACTGCGCGTGTCCCCTGCAAGCCCACCGTGCCGCAGTCGGAGATCGTTGCAGTCATACTGCTACGATGATTAGTCGCGACAGGAACTGCGGCATTGAGATCAAGCGGATTTGAGAAAGGAGCGTGATACGCGATGAAGCTCAGGAACAAAACCATCTGGATCACCGGCGCCTCCTCCGGCGTTGGCGAAGGCATGGCGAAGGTATTCCACCGCGAGGGCGCTGATCTCATCCTCTCGGCGCGCCGCATCGCCGAGCTTGAACGGGTCAGGGCCGCCTGCACGCAGGGTCCGGGCAGTGTGCGCCTGGTGCCCTTCGACATCGCCGATGCAGTACAGCGCGAAAACGCCGCGCGGGAGGTGCTGGGCAGCTACCCGCGACTCGACATACTGGTGAACAACGCCGGCATTGGCCAGCGCTCCGCGGCGAAGGACACGCTGCCCGAAGTCGAGCGGCGCATCATGGAGGTGGACTTCTTCGCACCGGTGGCGCTGACGAGGCTGGTGCTACCGCGCATGATCGAACAGCAAGGCGGCCACCTGGTCGTGACCTCCTCAGTTGCCGGCAAACACGCAGTTCCACATCACAGCGCTTACTGCGCGGCCAAGCATGCCCTGCATGGCTACTTCGATACGCTGCGCGTTGAGCACCTGGCAGACCACATCGACGTCACCCTGCTGGTGATCGCTGGCATCAAAAGCGATGTCTACGAACATGCGCTGACCGCCGACGGCTCAGAGTACGGCGCGAACATGGGCAGCGACGGAACCAGCATGAGCGCCGAGGACTGCGCAGAGCAGGTCGTGGATGGCTTGCTGCGGCGGGACTTCGAAACCGTCATCGGCATCGAAATGGCGCTGCAGGCCCTGCGAATCAAGGACACGGACCCCGCCGCTTTCGTGCAGCGCATGGCCGGCATGATGAAGTGGCTGGAGAAGTCCTGATCTCGCCCATGAATGCGCCCGCAGGTACCTCGACCTTTCTCGTCACCGGCGCCACCGATGGCATCGGCAAGGCCACGGCGCTGGTGGCAGGGAACTGATCTGTGCCCTGCCACGTCTCAACCCGTATCCAGACAAGCAACAACGACACTTGCCCTGATCATTGCCACTAAAGGAAACCACGACATGAGCATCCAGCGTAGCGGTTCAGTTCCCTCGACGACCGGTCCGGCCGCATCGTTCACCGGAAAGGTTCGAATGGACCCGCTGTTTCAGGCCACGGCGCCTGCACGGGTGTCGGGTATCGAGGTCACTTTCGAGCCCGGCGCACGCACCGCCTGGCACGCCCATCCGCTCGGCCAGAAGCTGCTGGTGACATCAGGCCGTGGCCATGTGCAGTTCTGGAGTGAAGCCCGGCAGGACATCTGTCCTGGCGACGTGGTGACCATACCGCCTGGCACAAAACACTGGCATGGTGCCTCGGCAACCACCGCCATGTCGCACACCGCCATTCAGGAAGAACTTGAGGGTATCGCCGTCGAGTGGATGGAACTGGTGAGCGATAGCCAATACGCCAGCGGCACCTAGCTCACAAACAGCGAGCTTGAAAATGTCGCGGTGAACGTAGTCTGGCGCAATTTTGTCTCTGCCTGAGTTCACTGATCATCAGGGAAAGAACCGGGATTTTTGCCGATGCCAGGCGCCATGGGTGGAGCCGATCCACAGCGTCTGTGCGGCGGCAAACGTTCAAAAGCCTACTCCATCCCGCATACTGTCCCCCATTCGAGGCACCGATGCTGTGACCCTGCTTAAGTAAAACGAAGGCGTCCGGCGAAATGATATGAGCGATAGTTCAGCCATGAATCCGGCGACGCGTATGTTGTCCACCTTGTGCTGTCTTCTTGCGGCAAGCTGCGCGGGGCACTCCGCTAAACCGTCGGCGGCCGCGAAGATCCGGTCAGAAGTCGCGACGAAACTGTCCCCGCCCGCCGAGCTGGAGCCTCGTCCGCAGACCCGGCAACGTGCCCCGGAACTGAGCGCCGAGCGACAGGTGCTGAGTGAAGGCTACAGCATCCTCTATGGCGATTCGCAAACCCTCTCGCGTGCCAGGCTGCTGTTGTACGTGAAATTTGAAAGTGAGGAATTCGACCAGCTGCTCGAGGCCGTTTCCGCCTTCGGCAGCGCGCTCAAGTCCGAGCTGGAGCGGATAGCAAGGGACTATCCCGGCGTCCGTATCGACCTCGATCCGCTACCCGTCCTGGAGAAGCGCAAACGCGTCGCCACCGGCCTCGACAAGGTTCTCGATAGCGTGCCGGTGGTCGGCATGTCGGGACCCGAATACGAACGCACCTTCCTGATTTCGATCTCCAACGGACTGAACCAGGAACGGCACCTGGCCGCCGAAATGGTGAAGGCAGAACCTGACCCCGGTCTCAAGAAGTACCTCACGACCGTCCAGGAACGGATGGATGTGCTCTATGAGCGCACCGAGCGCCTCCTCAGAACGAAGTACTACCGGCCTCTTCCTGACCGGTAGCAGACGAACCCCTGCATTCCCTTCGCATCAACGCAAGAGCGACGCATCGGCCCATGTCCAGCGCTGCAGTGAAAGGGCGGCAAACGCAGTGCCGAGCAGCGCACCGGCCAGAACGTCGAGTACCACGTGCTGCTTGATCGCCAGGGTTGAGTACGCGATGGCCGCGAACCAGAGCCCGTTGAGTACACGCAGAGCCGTCGGCGTTCGCATGTGCTGCAACAGGCGGTCGATCCAGATCGCCGAGAACATCCCCGTAGCGACATGCAGCGACGGGCAAGCGTTGCCAGCCGCATCGACACCCTTCAGCATGGCGAACCCGGCGTGACCTGACAGGTTAATACCGGACGGCGGCACCGCGCTCGGCCAGAAGTAGAAACAGGTCAAACCCGCTACGCACAGCGCTGCAGTCCAGAGCGCGTAGACCAGGCCCTCGCGCAGGGTCAGCATCATGCCCGGCGCGATTGCCACGTACAGCCACAGCGAGAGATACACCACCAGCGCTTGCGGCTGGAACGGGATCAAACGATCCAGCAACGTGATCGGCATCTGGAACACCGCAAACGCCGGGTGACTCAGCGTGTGGAAGTAGCCGACGAAGAAGACCCACATGAAGGCGCTGACACCGAGCACTTTCACTACCAGGTGGCGCCGCAAGCGCAGCGCCAATCCCGCACGCCAAGGGCGGGGAACGGGCGGCGACACGGACAGTTCCACGTGGCGGTTCAGTTCAGGCCGCCACTGATCGAAATGACCTGGCCTGTGATGTAAGCGGCATCATCGGACGCCAGATAGGCGACCAGGCCGGCCACCTCCGTCGGTAACCCGGCCCGCTTCATGGGCACCAGCCGGGATACCGCATCCGCATCGAAACTCTGCCCGGTCGTCCGCCCGGCAATGATGCCCGGCGCCACCGCATTGACCGTGATGCCGCGACTCGCCAGCTCAAGTGCGAGCGACCGGGTGGCCGCGTTAAGCGCCCCCTTGGCGGCAGCATAGTTGACCTGGCCACGGTTCCCGATGAGGGCCGTGATAGACGAAACATTGACGATTCGCCCCCACCGGCTGCGAATCATTGGCATGGTAAGCGGATGCGTGACATTGAAAAAACCATCGACAGAAACGTCGACGACGCGGTGCCACTGCGCCGCAGTCATGCCGGGAAAGGCCGCGTCATCATGCACCCCTGCGTTGTTAACGAGAATCTGGATCGGGACGTCTGCCACCAACCCCTCAAGGTGGTGGCGGGTGGCGTCGGCATCGGTCACGTCGAACACCACCGCTTGACTGCAGGGCGCCGTGGCGTTGAGTTCCTGGACGAGCAATTCAGCGGCCACGCGATTCTGGTGGGCATGGACGTATACATAGTGCCCGGCGCCGGCCAGCCGCCGGCAAATCGCCGCGCCGATATCGCCACTGGCACCCGTCACGAGCGCGCGCCTCCGGTTGTCAGTCATGGTGCACCTTGTCCGGGCCGTGACCCGGTTGACCCCGGACCAAAAGCGATTGTCGCCCGCCCGCCGAGCAGTACCCGTGTCGCATCGGATACGGAAAATTCATACAAGAGCATCGCGTCATTGCCGTGAATATAGGTGGCACTGGCGAAGATGCTCGCCGCGACATCATCGAGCCTCGCCACCGCAAACGTCACCCCACGAACACTGGCTAGCAGCCCCGAACGGGACGTCAATCTGGAATCGGCCTGGAGGAGAGCCTGATGCACAGCCATGGCCTGGGCTGCGTACTCGATGCCGCAGGCAGCGCCCAGATGTCCGTGGGCCCGCAGCGGATTATCTGGCGCGCGGTGCGACTCGCTCCGGCACCGGATACCGACGGGCGTCCACGCCATGACTTCATCCAGCAGGCACATGCCGTATTGGTGCGGAATTTTCGCCGCAATCCAGTCGTGATCCAACCTCACGGGCTCACCTCGATGTGCAGCGTCTGTGGCTGAAGATAACTGACATTAAGAGTCGTGCGTCTTCGTGCCGCAATCGCCTCGAGGAGGATCAGCCCCTGGGCGGCAGGTATAGACGAGAGCATCCCATTCAGATCTGGGTGGGCCACACGGTCAGGGTCACCCGTATCCAGGCGAACCTCCAGACGCGCGAGCGCATTGCAGCCGGGTTCGGGCTCGAGGACGAGGGCGATTGCGAACGGCGCGGCGATGGCACGCACCGCCCGCAGCGGCGGCGGGTAATCGATATCGTAGGCGATGAGGGCCGTGGCGGTGCCATGCGTCGCCATCTGGACCATCGCCTCAAGTAAGCCCGCGGCAAAGCTCGCGTCGTAGGCGCAGATCGTGGTCGACGCCACCTGCGAGCCCGTGGCGATGCTCCAGTAGCCCGCCGGCGCATTGTGGACCGAGTTGTGGAAGCGCGTCGGTGACAGCGCCCGATTCGCGGTGGCAAGCGTCTGGCATATTTCGTGACAGTTGTCGCCGTCGCCACTGGAGGATGAAAAAACAACCGGCAACCCCGCCGGATCCACATTTGCCTGCCGGGTCGCCTCAAGTCCGGCTGCGAAAGCGAGCCTGACCACGCGGCCGGTGCGGCGCCGCTCTGTGGGCGGCAGGGTGTCCGGAACCGGTAGTGTGGTTTCAGCCCAAACCCAACTTTGCTCACCCGACAGCACCGCGTGCGTCTCGGGCCAACCGCACAGACCAGGTCCCCGGACGCCGATCCCGCTGACATACGCGACGAGCTCGTTCATGCGCTTTCTGCTGTGTTCATACCAGCTTGCCGAGGACCAGACTGCAATTGGTCCCGCCAAATCCGAAGGAATTGCTCAGCACACAGGCGAGCGGCCGCGCCTGGCTGCAGGTGACGTAGTCGAGGTGCAACGCCGGATCAACGCAGGTGGTATTCACCCCACCTGGAATCAGCTCGTGCCGCAAGGCGATGGCGCCAATGACCGCCTCCAGGGCGCCAGCGGCGCCGAGCGTGTGGCCCGTGGCACCCTTCGTGGAACTGCACGGCACCGCGCTGCCGAAGATACTCTCCACGGCGCGACTCTCCGCGCTGTCATTTGCCGGGGTGCCCGTCCCGTGGAGATTGATGTAGCCCACTGTCTCCGCTGCGATGCCCGACGTCGCCAGTGCAGCCTGCATGGCGAGCCGCGCGCCGAGCCCATCCGGATGCGGTGCCGACAGGTGATAGCCATCGCTGGACTCACCAACGCCGAGCAGCGCGATCGTGCTCGCGTCGTCGCGACTGGACGGCCGCTCCAGCAACGCAAAGGCCGCAGCCTCGCCGATGGAGATTCCATCCCGGTTTGCGTCAAAGGGACGACACGGATGCGATGACGTCAGCTGCAGCGAGTGAAATCCGTACAGCGTCGTCAGACACAGGGAGTCCACGCCGCCCACGACTGCGGCGTCAATGAACCCCAGCGCTATCATCCTCTGGGCGCATCCGAAAGCCTTTGCACTCGACGAGCAGGCCGTCGATACAACAGCGGCGGGACCTTCAAGCCCCAGCAATTGACGACTGAAGTCCGCGACGGAAAACGCGTTGTGGGTGCCGGCGTAGTGGAACGTGGCTGGCAAGGCCCCCGTCGTGGCGTCACGTTTTCGGTAGGCCAGCTCGGTTTCGAGAATTCCTGACGTGCTGGTGCCGATGAATAAGCCGATCCGGCGTGGTCCAACGCGGCCAACGCAGGCGGCAACGGCGTCCTGGAATCCGTCCTGCTGGAGTCCGAGGAAGGCGAGCCGGTTATTGCGGCAGTCGAAGGGTTCATAGGCTCGGGGCAGTGGCCTGCTGTCGACGCCAGGAACGATGCCGATCCACGTGTCGAGATCCACGTCTTCGAAGCTGCATCGGCCGAGACCGCTGCGTCCCTCCCGCAAGGCGCCGGTCATTTCCTCGAGACCCTGGCCAAGGCAGCTCGTCGCAGTAAATCGGCTCATTACGAGCGGCGTCATGACAGGGCTTCGCGGAGGGTGATCGCCTGCAACTTCGCAAGCGCCAGCGTCGCAAGGAGCTGCGGAAGCACTTCGAGGATAACCGGCCGGCCTGTATCCGCGCGGGCGGCATTGCCGTCATGGAGCAGGAGTATGTCGCCGTCGCCGAGGCGCCGGGTGAGGCGCTCCAGCACCAGGTCCGGGCGGCGGTTGATAGTGTCGAAGCCGCGGCGGGTCCAGCTCGCCAGGCGCAGATCGAGTTCCGAAAGGATGCCGTCCAGAAAGGGGTTTCGCAGACCGGCTGGTGCGCGAAAAAACTTCGGCCGCTGGCCTGTAACGTCGGCGATCGTGTCCTGGGCCCGAGCGACTTCTGACTTCATGCGGCGGGGCCCGAGTACGGAAAAGTAGTGCAGATGATGTTGACTGTGATTCTCGATGCAATGTCCGCGCGCCACTATCTCGCGACTGAGGGCCGGATGCGCGGCGATCAGCTCGCCAACGCAGAAGAACGTCGCCCGGACGCCGGCCCTGTCGAGGACGTCCAGGACCGGCGGCGTGACGGTGGAGTCAGGGCCATCATCGAGAGTAATCGCCACCCTGCCACCATCGGCTAGGGTGGTCGTCGGCAGATGACTCCAGTTTGGTCCCAGCCAGCTGCTCCGCGGCCAGAGCCCGGTTGCCGCAAGCACCGCATGATTCGAGATCACCAGCGCAAGCGCCCACGGCCAGAGCGCGGGATTAGAGCCCACCATGCCGGTGGCGGCAGCATGGAGTGCGAGTGAGGCGGGAATCAGCGGCCGGCTGCGCCAGCCGGACTCCGATCCGGTGTGACTGGATGGCGGCATCGAGAATTCCTGAAACTGAAGCTGCATAGTCGCCGCTCTTCATCGCTTTCCGCAACGTAGCTGGCGATCCAGTCGGCCACATCATCAGCCGGCGAGGCCACCGCAGAGGCCGTTCTCGCGGTTCACGATCCGGGTGCCGGTCTTTGCGGCGCCGCCATCAAGGCCGAGAACAGTAGCGCCATGAAAGCGCCAGGGGCGATGGTCATGCCCAACGCGGCGAGCACCGGGGCCGGGGAAAAAGCCAGTACACCAAAGCCGAGAACCGCAGCAAGGTTGGCGATAACCAGCGAGGCAAGCATGGTCGTCCGGTCAGCGGCATCCGACTTTGCGAGACGACATTCGAAAAACAGCGAGTAATTTGATCCCACGGCCACGATCAGCAATAGCCCGACCAGGTGCAGTATGGTCAAGGCACTTCCGCTGGCTGCCAGGAGGGCCATGACGACGAGGACCGAAAGCATCAGTGGCGTCACGACCCTGGCGACCCGCACCAGCGACCGGAGCGTGACAAGCAGCAGCAGCACGATGGCCGCAAAGCCGAGCAGCGAGAGACCGATGGCCTGGGACTGATAGCCGGCATAGATCGCGTCGGACTCGTGCTTCATGTTGACGACCATTGCCGTGACGTCGGGCGGCAATTCGCCCAGGGTTCCGGTTACCCGGGCCGCATCGATCACGGCCGATTTCGCGCTACCGGCAGCGGGCCGGAGGGGTAGCAGCGCGACGGATTGATGGTCGCGTTGCATCAGCAGCGCATCAACGCCGGCCGCCAGCGAGGTGCCAGCGAGATCCGCGCGGGTTAGCAGCGGGCCCGCCCGGGCACGCTCCACAGCGGTGACGAACGGCTCCAGCCGGTCCGCCTGAATCGGCAGCGTGGCGACGGCGGCGCGCAACTGGTTCCGCAGCACCACTGCCGAAGGTAACGCGGCCTGTCGCCAGCGCTGCAATTCAAGGCTCGGCAGATACCGCGCCGGGCTGTCGAATCCGCCGATCTCGTTGGCGCGGACCAGGGACTCGAGTCCCACTCCTACACGCTCCGCGGCGCGCAATGCCGCCTGTTCGTCCGGTGCACGGATCACGACCAGGTCGCCCATGCCAGACACGCCAAGACCGCTGCGCAGGCGGGCATCAAGCTGCTGATCGGCGGCAGAAATCGGACTCAAAGCTGCCAGGTCGCTGCTCCACAGGCCGTCCCAACGGGCGAATAACGTGCCGGCAGCAATGAAGCACAAGATCCAGAGCAGTTGGCGATACCGCTGCAGGTAACTGATGCCTCGCTCTACGACAGCTCCCAGGGCAGAAACGGGGTAGGCGGTCCATCGCCCGGGAAGCATGTCCGGCAGCACATAGCGAGTCACTAGCGCGGCGACCAGCAGGCCCGTCATGGTGTAGAGGCCGAGTTGTGCAAGGCCCGGGAATCCGGACGGCAGTAACGAAGCAAAGCCGCACAGGGAAGTGAGCAGGCCGAGGCGAACCGTCGGCCATACCGTGTTGACCCACTCTCCCGCATCCGTCCCCCGGTCGCGGCGCAACTGTGTCAGCAGGTAAATCGAGTAGTCCACCGACTCGGCGATCAGGATTACGCCAAAGGCAAGCGTCACGCCATGCACAACGCCAAAGGCCAGCGCCACTGCGGCGGTACCCGCCAGCGCTGCGGAAAATACCGGCAGGAAGCCCAGCAGCAGGATGCGCAGGGACCTGTAAGCGAGCAGGAGCAGCGCCGCGATCAATAGCGAGCTCAGCATCGAAAGGCGGATCGCCTCGCCCTCGATGGTCGCCCGCGACTGGACGGCAAAGACCCCGGGGCCACTGATCTTCAGGTCGAGGGTCTTGGCTGGCGGACTGGTGCCGCGCAAGCTGTCGAACTCGGCATGGATCACGCTTATGGCCTGCTCCTGGCCGTCCACGTCGGAACCGGTAGCGCGCGTTTGCGCGATGAGCAGCGCCGCGGTTCCGTCGGCGGTTGACCAGACACCGGCGCGGTAGCGCGGGCCCGCGACCGGCGTCAGCTGTTCGATGATCTGGACAGTCTCACCGGTTGGATCGGAGAGCAGCAGCTCCTCAGGGAACAGGCCCGCCGAAACGGCCATGGTGTCCAGTGTCTCCCCAATGGCGTTGCGCAGCCCCTGGACGGTGAAGCGCTCGGGGCCCACCTCACTGCCTAGCAGGTAGCGATGCTCGAAAACAAAGGACTTCTGTCCGGCCACCGCCGGCTCCCGGCCATTCCCGACAACCATAAACGCAGCGTTCGCATTAAGGCGGGTCGCCAGGTCCAGGGACATCTGTGCGCGAGCCTTGGCGTCGCCACCGTCTATGGCCATAAGGATGACCCGGGACACCACGCCATCCCGCAACTCGTCGACCAGAACCTGCTGCGCGGCTGAGGGCCGCGCTGGCAGGAACGCCGTCATGTCCGCCGCGAAGTCGGCCCGGGCTACAACCCATGCGCCCGCCGCAAGCAGGGCCAGCCAGATGAAGATGCTGACGGCGCGCCGGTGCATTCAGCGATTGGTTGGCGTGCCGAGCGTCATGACGGATTGCTCACCGCTGACAAGTTCCATCGTCACGATCCTGATGGCATCGGCCGCACCCTGGATCCGGATGGTCGCCAGGTCGGCCGCCACCTTGGTATCCAGCGGCGCCAGCAGGAGCGTCCAGTTCTCGTCGGAGCCGCTGAACTCCAAGCGAAAGACACGCTCAAGTGCTGGTCGATCCCCGGCCAGTGTCGCGCGGATACTGTCGATGTACGGTGCCACCCGCGGGTAATCCGCAAGGGCCACGCGGTACTGCTTAAGGCGCTTCTCAATGATCAGGGTTCCGCTCTCGACCACCAGCCGCTGGGGCCGCGGTCGCAAGGTGCGCTTTTCCAGTCGGTCGGGCGCGTCGTAGAACAACTCGCCGGACGACTCGAGGGGACGATCGAGCGCGGCAGCACTGTAGCTCTCGGTGAAGGTCACGTGCCGATGCTGCCGCTGCCGGAATCGCATCAATAGCTCATCGAGGGCGTCGCCCGCCGCCCCGACCTCAGGGGCCGCAAGCAGGCACCCGAGGAGAATTGCCACCGTGGCAGCCACTGCGCCAGTCCGCGCCAGCACCGCGCTACGGCCTGTCACGTGCTGCGGTCCTGGCCTGGCCCTGCGACCGGGCGGGCCTGCCAGAAGTCGAAGAAGTTGAACCAGTTATATGGATGCGCAAGACAGTGGCGTTGAACCGCCGCCGCGTACGCCAGAACCGCGGCGTCGACTGGCGCTGTGCCCGCCCCGGCCGGTACTTGGGAAAAGTCCGCGAGCCTTTCCAGCACGATCCGGTATCGATTGCCGCCAAGATATAGACCCGCCATGAAATAGACCGGACACCGGAGCATGGCTGCAACCCGGAACGGGCCCACCGGAAACACCGCCGGCGCATCGAGAAACATCAGCTGTTGACCCGGTTCGTCTCCGCTGCTGCGATCACCAAGCATGCCAACCAGCACGCCCGCCTGGAGACGATCCCGGATCTCCAGCATGGCAGACAGATGGCCAAGCTGGATGATGTCGGCCTTCAAGCGAGGATTCAGGGCCTCCAATGTGGCACTGATCTTGCGCGCGTTTTCAGCATACATGGCCATGGCCACGTCGCGCCCCGCCTGACTACGGCCGATGGCCCGCATCACCTCGAAGCTACCGACATGCGCCCCAATGATTAGTGCGCCACCGCGCTTATCAAGGGCTGACAGCAACGACCTGTCTCCTTCGATGGCAATGTCAAAAAGGTCAAGCTGGCCGTTCAGAAAAAATACGCGATCGTGAATCGTCGAGGCAAAAGCAAGGATGTGGCGGAACCGGTCAGCTGCGGTCGGCGAACGGGGCAGGACGCGCCGCAGATAGTCCAGCGAGTGCCGCCGCGCCTCGGGTGCGAAGAGAAAAAAATACGCGGTGATCGCGTAGAGGACTGTCCGGCTGACGCGTCGGCCAAGCCGAAGGGATATCCAGCTCATCAGCCGCAGCAGGAGTCGCGAACCGCGCTCGCCACGCGCCGACCAGTCTGGCGACGCCACCCCGGTCATCGGCCCCGGCTTGACGAAATCAGCGTGCATCGACTGCTGGTGATATGCCGGGGATACTGAAGGTTCCTCGCGCGACGCACCGGTCCGGCGCCCGTATCGTAAAGTTGACGCGCGCGCCTTCCACACGTGCGAACTCCAGTCGCAGCTCCTCGCCCGGACGAGCCGGGCTGGCAAATTTTGCGGTCACTATGCTGCACGCCGTGATTGTGACACCGCAAGCCGCCGCAATGGAACGCAGCGACTCGTCGAGCAGAAGCGCGCCCGGCACGATGGGGTTGCCTGGAAAATGACCAGCGAACGCCGCGTGATCCGGGGGAATCGACAGGATAATGATGGTGCTCACTTCAATTTGTGCTGTGGCCGCCCTGACTCAGCTACGCGTCAACAGGGTTTGCAAGACGTGCCGGGGAAGCTTGCCGGTGGCATTGCGGTGAATCGCCGGGATGATGAGCACCGGCCGCGGCAGAAATGCGGGGTCTATGCGCTCACGCAGCTGCCTGATAATGACTGTCGCATCCAGGGTCGGCGCGACGACCAGCGCACCGAGGCGAGCGATGCCGGTCCCGGAAGACTCGCTGCTGTCCTCCTGCAGGAAAAAAGCGCCGTCGAGCACGCCGGGAATACTCATGAGCTGGTGATCGAGGAAGGCCAGTGAGCTGCGCTTGCCCGCGACATTAACCAGGTCCGCCGTGCGACCGTAGAGCAGGAAGTGATCGTCACCCACCTTCTCAAGTATGTCCCCCATGGTGGTCGGCGCCTCTACGTGCCCACCATCAATCCACGCCTGGCCGTCCCGTGTGCTAAGGCGCACTTCGGGCCACAACCACCACTCCTCTGTCGCGGTGGTGCGCCGGCTGGCAATCTGGCCCGTTTCGGTGGAGCCGTAGATTTCCAGCAGCGGCGTCGCATAGCGAGCCTCCAACTCGCTCGCCAGCTTATTCGACAACGGCGCCGTGGCCGAGAGGATCAGCTCGACTGGCGGCAGCACCACGTCGACCGCCAGCAGCGTCCGCAGGTGGACCGGCGTTGATACCAGCACCCTGGGCGCCGGCACGGCAGCCAGCGCAGTAGCAATGTCGCCTGGAAAAAATGGCCGTTCCGCACAGAAGGCATTACCGCTGTGGAGCGCCACAAGCACCGATGATTCAAGGCCGTACATATGCTGCGGCGGAACCGTGGCGACAATTGCCCGACCGCCACCGTGAGCGAGCCCCATGCGCTCGGCCTCGATCGTGACGGAACGGACCAACGGACCCCAGGTCTTGGCATGAGGGATTGGCACACCCGTCGAACCGGAGGTAAAGACACAGGCAGCAAGCTGGTCTGCCGGAATGCGCGGCACGGACCACGCGACCGGGTCCGGACCTGGGCCCGCCGGGAACAGGATCTTCGGCAGGTCGATTTCACAGGCCGGGTCGTCCGTGAGGCAGTAGGCATCGGGAGCGTACTGCCGCAGTTGCCGGATGACCTCCGGTGTCTGTGTAGAGGGCAGGAGGCTCACGCGGCCTGACAGGAGTCCGGCCGCGAAGCCCACCGCAAAGTGGTAGCGATCCTGGCAGGCGAGCAGCAGGTGCTTCGTCGTGGGAAGGACCGCCCTGAGGTGTTCGATGTCAGCGAGAAACTGGCGGGCATGAATGGCGTTGCCCCGCTGATAAGCGACCACGTCGTTGGCCTGGCGATGGGCGAAAAGCGGGACGCCGTCCATGATGGAAACTCAATTGGTGAGCCGTGGGCTCAGGATCGCTTCAGCAAGTCCTGTGCTCGGCAACGAATTCCGCCAGGCCCGTGAGCGAACGGAAGATATTCTGATTGTCCTGGCTGTTGGCGTTGATTTCCACTCCGTAGCGCTTCGAGACGACGAGGGAAACCTCCAGGATATCAATCGAGTCAAGCCCCAGCCCGTCGCGGTAAAGCGGCGCTTCAGGATCGATGTCAGCGGCCGCCATGTCCAGATTCAGAGCTTGCGTAATCAGACTGGCAATTTCCCGTACCAGTTCACCGCTGGAAGAAGCTTGCCCCGCCATCGCAGGCGCGTTCTGATGATCCGACATGAACACTATTATAGACAAATGGCCCGCTGACGGTCCGTGCTATTGTCAGTGATAACCTCGTAAGTTCCGGCAACAGAGTCAGCCATGCATCCTCCGCACCCTCCCCTGCAGAGCTACTACGAGGGCGAGGCACAGCGCCGCAAATGGGTCCGGGACATCTTCAGCCGCACCGCCGGGGACTATGACCGTGTCGAGCGGGCGATGGCCATTGGTACAGGTTCCGGATATCGCCGACGCGCCCTGATCAATGCCGGCCTCCACCACGGCATGGTTGTGGTGGACGTGGGCGTTGGCACGGGGCTAGTAGCGAGCGAAGCTGCAGTAATCGTCGGCGATCCAAGCCTGGTTACAGGCGTTGATCCAAGCCCGGGCATGCTGGAGCATGCGAAGGTCCCGGTCGGGGTTCGGCTTCTGGCCGGGAGTGCTGAACATATTCCGCTGTCGCATAGCTCGGCTGATTTCATCAGCATGGGCTACGCGCTTCGCCACCTCGACGACCTGGCGACAGCCTTCGCTGAGTTCCAGCGGATTCTCAAGGCGGGGGGGACTCTCTGCATTCTTGAGATCACCGTGCCGCGTGCAGCCTGGGCACGCTGGGTCCTGAAGACCTATATGCGCCGCATTGTCCCCTGGCTGGCCTCCCGCTTGTCGAAGCACCAGGACACCCCGGAGCTGATGCGCTACCACTGGGACACGATCGAAGCCTGCATCGCCCCCGACGCCGTCATGGATGCCATGAGGCGGGCCGGCTTTGTCACCGTGAGCCGTGATATCGAAATGGGAATCTTCTCGGCCTATCGCGGACAGAAGCCACCAGTTGAAGGCCAATCAGTGCCCTGACAATCGTCTCGTCACCAGCACGGGCAGTCGGACCAGGAATTCCACCACCAGCCGGAAATGCATCCAGGTCAGCAGCACATTGTCGCGGCCGTAGCGGAAATGCGAGACGCCACCCTCCTCGGCGAGAAAATACCGTACAGCGGCCGGAATATTCACGGAACGCAGTCCGTACCAGCTCAAGCGGACGGCGGCTTCCACATCGAAGTCGAAGCGGCGCATCCAGGGCTGGTGTCGCATGACCCGCTCCAGCGGTGCCGCCGGGTACACGCGGAAGCCGAACAGCGAATCATGGACGCCAGCCCAGAGGGTCTCAAGGTTCGTCCACCAGTTCGAGATGCGGCGACCATGCACGCGCAAACGCGGGGCGCCGGCGTCGAACACGGGCTCGCCGAGGATCATTGCGTCCGGCGCCGCAGCCGACGCTGACATGAACTGCGGGATCTGGGCGGCCGGATGCTGGCCGTCAGAATCCATCGTGAGCACGTGCGTGAAGCCCGCCTGCAAAGCCTGATGCACACCGTGCAGGACTGCCGCACCCTTGCCGCGATTCTCCGGCAGAACAAGGACGCGGAGGTGTGGATCCTCATCAGCCATCGCCAGCAGGGCCGCGGCTGTGCCATCGGTACTGCCATCCACGATGACCCACACCGGCGCCCATTGCGCGCGAGCCGCCGCCACTGTCGCCAATACCCCGGGTCCCGGGTTGTAGCTCGGCATCAGGACGACGTGTGTTGCGGAAGGTAGCTGCATACGACAATCGTCATCCGGCCTGTTGCTGGAGATGGGCTGCCGCAAGCCACTTGTTCTGGGGGGAATCCGCCAGCTCCTCGCGGAAATAGCTTTCCAGCGCGCGATCAAGCGTCCGCGCGTCGTCCGGCGCCTCAAAGCGCCGCCCGAGCCGCACCCTGAAGCGGATCGGGAGTGGCGTCCGCCGGATTGGCGACCAGCCCTTGCTCAGGCACGGTGAATCGGCCTCCAGGATGAGTGCCTGCACCGGCACACCCGCCTGCTTGGCAATAAGTCCAACGCTCGAAGTGAAGCGATTCACCGGCGGCTGAATCGTCCGCGTACCCTCCGGAAACAGCAGTAGCACACCGCCACTTCGCAGCTCAGCGACGGAATCCCGCACCATCCGTCGCGGCGGCCGATTGCAGATGTAGCCGGCGAGGCGCGCACTGCCGCCGAGGAATACATTGTTCATCAGCTCGGATTTCATGACACAGGCCACGTTGGCGTGACGCGAGAGGATCAGTACGGCATCGATGATGGAGGGATGATTGGGCGCGAGAATGATGCCCGGCTCGTCACGCAGGGCATCAAGCGCGTCGAGGTCCAATCGGTACGCTCCAACCATCGTCAGCCAGCAGCCGTAAAGCCGACACGCTTGGCTGATGCCGAGCCTGCCAATCCTGACGCCACTACGACGCGGCAGGAGCGCGTAAAGCGGAAGAGCGACTACCGACAGCACCAGGCAAGTCGCCGCAAAGACGGCCATCGACACGTAGAGCACCGCATAGTCCCCTAGTGCTTGAAGCATGCGGATCATGCCGGCACAGGACTCCCTGCAGCCTCGATTTCAACCAGCAAGTCGCTGCGACAGATATCAGCCTGCAGATAGGTTATCGCTGCATCATGAGGAAGTCGCTGCGCCATCACTTCGCGAATCACCCGAATGTCCCGCGGATGCCGGACGTACACCTTGTACTGCAGGGTCTGCATGGAAAATATGCCGGCGTCGGTCAGTTCATTTGCACCATCGACCAGCACAGCAATGTTGGTCATCGTCTCATGCGCCTGGGCCGCGGTGTCGCCGGCATGGACAGTCCGATGACCGACAACGCTGGCTGTCCCCGAGATGAACAGCAGGTCTCCGAGGTCGTGGGAAGTAACCGCCGCCCGCGAGAATGTCGGGCTGTCCGGACCGTATTCGTGAGGGTAATGGTAAGCGCTGACCTGGCGCCGATTCTCAAGGGTCTTCGCAGGCGTCAGGCTCGCCAGAAAGTACACGACCAGTGAACCACCGGCTGGCGAACCGAGCGCGCAAGCCGCAGGAGGCGCGCTCTCGACGGCTCGCCCATGAGCCAGAAAGGCCCGACGCCGCGCGCTGTTGAATTGCCGGTAGCGCTCTCCTCCCGGCGTTTCCCTGTTGATCTCGGGCAGATAGTTCCAGATCCTGAGCAGGTGCGGATACCCCAACTGATCGAGGGCCGAGAATATTTCTGCGTAGACCTCGGCGGTGGCCTGCTGGACCGCGGTCGAGCCATCCGCAGCGAGCAATGCCGACGACTGTTCGCGGATTTCGACGCAGCCAAACAGGACCTGCGGCGCGGCACGGTACCGCAGGTGGCCACTGCGCCCCGACACGATCGGTTGCGCGCACCGCCAGACTTCGCACGTTTCGGCTCCCGGTCCGAGATTTCGCAGGCCCGTGAATGCGACGGGAATTTCGGGATGCTCAGGCGCCAGGGATCGCTGACCGAACCATGCGACGCCCAGCACTGTCTGCCACCATTCACCGGGACATTCCGCCAGTTTGGCGACCGGCAGGCATTCAACACGAAGATCGTTTGGGCGAGCCATGGGATGTCCCGGGTGGTTGCCGGCAAACTCATGCTCATCCGGCCAGGGCCGACCTGCGTTAATTGGTGACCATCTCGGTGGAGGTGGCAAAGGTCCATGCCACAGCGACGCCACCCATTACGGAATGCCGGGTCTCTACCAGCGGACTGTCGACGAAGGCGGCGCCGGCCAGGTTGTCATAGCGCAGGAAACCTCCAATCCAGATTCGACCGACCCGGCGGCTGACAGTCCCGGTCACAATTGCTCCGCTATAACCCCCCGTCGCGCGGTAGGCGGGACGTTCCGGAGTGGCGTATCGGGGTTCCACCTCGTAGTAGTACGCATGGTACTTGCGGTCTGCAAACAAGGATCCCAGGCTCAAACTGGCATTCCAGCCAGACCCCTCGCTGTCATAGTCCCAGGCGACCTGCGGATTGAAAACCCATCCCGCCGGATCGACCTGGCGAAAATTGGTGACCAGGACCGCTCGGACCGGCAACCTGATCTCCACCTTCTGCCGCGGCGAAGGCGCCGCGACCAGGATCTCCAGGGCAGGCCCGATTTCCAATGCACCCTCCAGACCGGGCATGCCTTCACGGGCGCCGCCGGCGTCGCTCTCTGCCGGGATGGCGCCGCCCAGGCTCAGATTCAACTCAACACGTTCCGAGTGAAACAGGCTGGCGCGGATTCCATCGCGATCGACCTTCAGAATGTCGCCTCGATAGGCCACGTAAGGGAACGGCAGCACGTAATATTTCTGGTCACGCGAACCCCGGTAGGCGGGAAAGGTACTGGGAAGCGCCCCGACGCCCAACTCCCAGAGCGGCAACTCCTCACCTGCCGCAGAGCCACCATACGATGCCGCGACGACAATGAGCGTCAGCTTCAACAGCCTGCGCCACCCGAATGCCACCTTCACCGCAGAGGGATTCATGGGCTATCTATACTACGTATGCTCCGGCGGAGCGATAAGACGATGAAGGCAAACCGGACCAGCCCATCCGGCTGACAACGGCCGAGGTATTGCCAGGCTCGCTTACTCCGTCAGCTTTTTCTTCGCGTCCTCGGCCCCATCGCGGACGTCGTCCATCGCATCGTCCAGCTTGGTGGCAGTAGATTCTTCGCCATGCTTCATCGTGTCGATGGCTTCGTCGACTTCCTCACCCGCCTGCTCTACAGGGCCCTTGTTTTCGCAGCCCAGAACGAGGAACGCAGTCAATCCGAGCGCCAGCCAGTTGAACTTGTTCATTGTCGCCTCCGTGTTTTAGTAAACGATATCCCCATCACAACCATAGCAGATGCCTGAGTAGCCCGTGACGGCAGCCACGACCCCGCGAACTGGTCACAACAAAGGCCAGTGGTGCCGAACTACGCTCCAGTAGGACTAGAATCGCACCATGCATTACTCAAAACTAACCGGGCTGCTGCCCGTCGTCCTGGTGCTGGCCCTGGGACTGGCTGCTTGCGGCACGAACCCGGTCACGGGCGAGAAGGAGCTGCAATTTGTCTCCGAGTCCCAGGAGCTGGAGATCGGCCGGACTCAGTATGGCCCTGCCCAGCAAAGCCAGGGCGGGGACTTCAAGGTGCTTCCGGAGATCAGCGTCTACGTGAATGAGGTGGGTCAGAAGCTGGCGGCTGTGTCTGACCGTCCTCTGCCCTACGAATTTGTCGTGCTGAACAGTTCCGTGCCGAACGCCTGGGCCTTGCCGGGCGGCAAGATCGCCATCAATCGGGGCCTGCTGACTGCCCTGGATAATGAAGCCGAACTGGCTGCCGTTCTGGCGCACGAAATCGTCCATGCGGCTGCCCGGCATGGGGCGAAGAGTCAGGAGCGCGGCACGCTCCTGCAGGTGGGGATGGTAGCCGCGCAGGTGGGCGTGGCGATGAGTGATGTCAGCGCCACTGCGGGTAATCTGATCATCCAGGGCAGCGGACTCGGCGCGGCGCTGACCATGACCAGGTACGGTCGCGACGCGGAGCTGGAGAGTGATCACTACGGCATGATTTACATGCAGCGGGCCGGCTACGACCCGCGCGGCGCCGTAACCCTGCAGGAAAAGTTCGTCAAACTTTCCGCGGCGAGCGGGCGAAACCAGA
>JBATNV010000257.1:0-2062 GCA_049290495.1 Gammaproteobacteria bacterium
AGACCCTCGCTTTTGCTGTCCAGGCGCGTGAAGCCACCGGCATTCAATCGCTCAAGTTGATCTGGCGGCATGCCAGGACCGTTGTCGCTGACGACAAGCACCGGCTGGCCTGACTCGCTGGCCATACTGAGGTGAATCCGCGTGTGCTGCGGGCAGTGCTGCATGACGTTCCGGAGCAGATTCTGGATCAGTACCTGGATCAGCACGGCGTCGCCGGCAACTGTGGCCGCTTGTATATCAGCCTCCAGTTCCATTTTCGCTGCCGCGACTTCGTCGGCAATGCCCGGACCTTCAGCGGCCCAGAATTCGGCACACTGAATGGCTGAAAAGCTGCTGCGCCAATGCCCTTCCTCGATTCGGGCGAGCGTCAGGAGTTGTCCGACCACGCGTGCAATGCGGCTCACCTCCGCGCGCAGCATTACAAGGTCAGGATCCGGACTGGCAAGTTCCAGCTTCAGTGTAGTGAGCGGTGTGCGCAGTTCGTGAGCCACATCATTGCTGAACTGCCGCTCTCTCCGCAGGACTGAATCGACGCCTTCCATCAGCTTGTTCAGCGCATCGCGAAGCACACTGATTTCCGCAACCTGGCTGCGAACAGTCAGTGGTTCGAGAGACTCGGCATTGCGCCTTTCGAGCTGCCGGACCAGTCGCGACAGCGGCAGTAGCAGCATGCCGAGAAATGCACCCAGCAACAGCAGATTGATACTGGTACCGGCGACAACCGGCACCATGATGTCCTCGATGATGTCCGCCTGCACATTCGCATAGAGATCGACGCGGCGCAGTAGCTGTACGACCAGATCCGCTTCGTGGCGCTGGTACCCATTCCAGGCATGGCCATCCCATTGCAGGCTCAGGGAGCCGCTATCCCGGGACGTCAGCTGCAAGTTGTGCGGAAGGTTGCTCGCCAGTTGGCCAGTGGAGAGATCGTAGACACTGACCCACAGCGTTTCCTCCTGATCCGGCTTGAAGGCCTTGGTGAGCAGCGATGCCAGTTCGCCACGCGGCATATCGATGCTGCCCGCGACCAGCAGCTTGGCAAGCATTCGGCTCTGGCGTTCCAGGTCCTCATTGAGCACGTGGCGGAGTTCGTGGTCAGCCGTGCGGTAAGTGGCCACCAGCCCGACGACGGCGGTGGCGACGGTGGCTACCGCCAGCACCAGCACCAGTTGTGACAGCCGGAATCTCACAAGGGCACCAGTCGGTAGCCGTAGCCGCGGACCGTTTCGATCCGGTCCTTGCCCAGCAGCTTTCGCAAACCGTGGATGTGTACTTCAAGCGTATTGGAATCGACGCCCTCGCCCAGTCCGTAAAGTTGCCGGTTGAGTCGATCGCGGCTGACCGGCTTGTCGATGGACTGCATCAACACGGCCAGTATCTGATGCTCCTTCGGTGGCAGGCTGATCTCCTCGCCGTCGAGGTAAACCTGATGCGTATCGGTCGCGAAGCTCAGGCTACCGGCATTCAGACGGGACTCCGCAGTGCCCGCCTTGCGACGCAGAAGCACGCGGATGCGCGCCAGCAGTTCCTCAGGTTCGAAGGGCTTGACCAGGTAGTCGTCTGCGCCCGTGTCGAGTCCGCGCACCCGGTCATCGAGGCGATCCCTCGCGGAGATGACAAGAACCGGCGTCTGACAGCCCGCAGCCCGCAGCGACCTGAGCCAGTCCACACCATCGCCGTCCGGCAGCCCCAGGTCCAGCAACACCAGATCGTAGCCACCCTGCTCCATGTGGGCGCGGGCGGAGGCAAGGGTTCTTAACCAGTGGACCCGGTACTGACGCTGCAGCAGCTTGTGCAGCGCTCGCCCCAGGTTAAGGTCATCTTCCAGAAGCAGCAGATACATCATCAGTCCCTGGCCAGGAGCTTGCCAATGTATACGACTGACCTGAGCTTTTGCTTAAGGGATAGTGCGCCTTGCCCAGATTCCGCTGCTGGCACCGTTTCGTCTTCTTGCAAAGGCAAACTACGGCACCGTTGAGGTGCCGCAGAACTGCCGATGCGGCCAGTTGGCGACCACGCCAACTGGCCCGGCAACCGGCCCGCGTCGCGAAATCAGTTGGTA
>JBATNV010000258.1:0-1509 GCA_049290495.1 Gammaproteobacteria bacterium
GCGACCTGGTGACCCCGAAGTGGTGGGACGATATCTGGCTCAACGAGGCATTTGCGAGCTGGATGTCGTTCAAGGCCGGCGCTGCGTGGGAACCAGACCTGGGCTTCGATATCGTGCCGGCACTGCAGACGCCCGCCGCCATGACAATCGACAGCCGTATCGCTGCGCGACAGATTCGCCAGCCGGTCACCCGCAACCAGGATATCGGCAGCGCTTTCGACGGCATCACGTATCTCAAGGGTGCCGCCGTTCTCGGCATGTTCGAAAGCTATCTAGGCGAGGACAAGTTTCGCGCGGGGATCCGCACGCATATGCAGCGGTTTCCGTATGCAGTGGCCGACGTGGAAGATTTCATGGCCTCACTGGCCAGGGGCTCGGGCCGCGCCGACATCGTCCCCGCCTTTCGCAGTTTTATCGATCAGCCCGGCGTCCCGCTGGTCACGACAAGCCTCGAATGCGGACCGGAGGGGGCTTCCCTACAGCTTGCACAGTCACGCTACTTGCCGGTCGGCTCCCGGGGTGATCCGGCCCGCAGCTGGCAATTGCCACTCTGCCTGCGCTACGGGGATGGGGCCGCGGGCGGCAAGCAATGCACCGTGCTCACTGAATCTACAACCAGCATTCCACTGAAGTCGACGGGCTGTCCGACCTTTGTCATGCCTAACGCCAACGGCGCTGGCTACTATCGCTTTAGCCTCGACGCAGACGGCTGGCGTACGCTCATGACACATTTCGACCAGCTCAGTGAGGCCGAAGCACTGGCGGTGGCCGACAGCCTGTCTGCCGCTTACCAGGCAAACCGGCTATCCACAGAATCACTGGTCGCGGCGATTAAAATCATGGCCGGGTCGCCTCAACCCGAGGTCGTGCTGGCACCCGATAACGACCTGATCCGGTTGCGCGACTATCTGGCGCCCAAACGTGCAGATGAAGTGCGGGCATTGATGCGCAGCCTTTACCGCCCGCGGCTTGATGCCCTCGAAGAAGCCAAATCGACGAAAACGCCAGAGCAGGCCATTTTTCGCACCAATCTCATCCGCTTCCTGGCGCTGGAGGCGCATGACCCAGGGCTCCGCTCAAGCCTCGCTGCCGACGCACGGCGCTACATCCGCCTTGACAAGACCAGTCCAGGTTCGGCAACGGGTCTCGACACCAGCGCCGTACCGCCGGCGCTCGTCGATGTGGCGCTGCAGGTCGGCGTGCAGGAATACGGAACGCCTTTTGTGGAGACACTCATCGACCGGATGCTGGCATCCGATGACAGCCAGTTTCGCGGTCAGGCAGCGACTGCGCTCGGCGCAACCGATGACGCCACGGTCGGCGATCGTGTGCGCAAACTATTACTCGATCCGCGACTGCGCGGACGTGAGCCCACCGCGATTGCCTTCGCACTGGCAGCCAGACCCAGCCAGCGCCGCGCCACCTTCGACTGGTTCAAGGCCAACGACGAGGCCTTCATCGCGCGGGTGTCTCACTTCGGCCATCGCTGGTTTCCCACCTTCGGTGCCG
>JBATNV010000259.1:0-5852 GCA_049290495.1 Gammaproteobacteria bacterium
ATACCCTGAAGCTGGCCCGAAAAGGCCTACAGGCACTCACCGGACTGCTGCTGACCACGGTGCTCCCGGCACACGCCGCCTGGAACCAGTTGAACTTGCCGCGTGGCGTCACGTCGATCAGCAGGGATGCCTACGATCTGCACATGCTGACCCTGTGGGTTTGTACCGTCATCGGCGTCATCGTATTCGCCGTGATGATCTACGCGATGTTCAAGTTCCGGAAGTCCAAGGGCGCGGTAGCAGCTAAATTTACGCACAGCACGAGGGCGGAAGTTATCTGGACTGCCCTGCCGACGCTGGTTCTGATCTTTTTGGCCTATGAAACCGCGCCGGCGCTGATCCGCAACGAAGACACGCGCAACTCAGAGATGACGATCCGGATCACTGGCTATCAATGGAAGTGGCAATACGAGTACGTCGGTGAGAATGTCTCGTTCTTCAGCACGCTGGCGCAGACCAGCAACACGGCACGCCAGCTCAACTCCGGGCAGGACCCGCACCAGGTAGAGAACTACCTGCTTGAGGTGGACAAGCCGCTGATCGTGCCGGTAGGCACCAAGATCCGCTATTTGCTGACTTCCAATGACGTCAACCATGCTTGGTGGGTCATCGATCTGGGCATCAAGCGCGACGCGATCGCCGGCTACATCAACGAAGGCTGGTTCACGATCGACAAGGCTGGCACCTATCGTGGACAGTGTGCCGAACTGTGTGGCAAGGACCACGGGTTCATGCCGATTGTTGTTGAGGCCCTGCCAAAGGCCGAATTCGATGCGTGGCTGGCCAGCCAACAAGCACCGGCCACCTGAAAAAGAACTGATACGGAGCACCAGCCATGACCACGATTACCCAGGACCAAGTTGCCCAGGACCATGCGCATGACAGTCATGGCCCGACTACCCGCGGCTTGAGTCGCTGGCTGTTCACCACCAATCACAAGGACATCGGCACCCTCTATCTGTGCTTCGCGCTGCTGATGTTATTCGTCGGCGGAGCCATGGCACTGGTGATTCGTGCCGAGCTGTTCCAGCCCGGGCTGCAGTTCGTGAATCCGGAGTTCTTTAACCAGATGACCACGCTGCATGCGCTGATCATGTTGTTCGGCATGATCATGCCGGCCTTCGTCGGCTTTGCAAACTGGATGATCCCCCTGATGATCGGTGCGCCAGACATGGCGCTGCCACGATTGAATAACTGGTCGTTCTGGCTGCTGCCCGTTGCCAGTGGCATTCTCCTGTCGACGCTGTTCATGGAAGGCGGCGCCCCGGCTACCGGCTGGACGATGTACCCGCCGCTGGTCCTGCAGACGGGCAATGCGCTGGCGTTTGCGATCTTTGCCGTGCATCTGTTCGGCATGTCCTCGATTCTGGGCGCGATCAATATCATCGTGACGGTCATGAACATGCGTGCACCGGGCATGACCCTGCTCAAGATGCCAATGTTCGTCTGGACCTGGCTGATCACCGCCTACCTGCTGATTCTGGTCATGCCGGTACTGGCAGGCGGCGTAACGATGCTGCTCACCGACCGCTTCTTCGGCACCAGCTTCTTCCAGGCTGCCGGTGGCGGCGACCCGGTGCTATTCCAGCATATCTTCTGGTTCTTCGGCCACCCGGAGGTCTACATCATCATCCTGCCGTCCTTCGGTATCATCTCGCAGATCATTCCGGCCTTCTCGCGCAAGCCGCTGTTCGGCTACTCGTCTATGGTCTATGCGACGGCTGGCATCGCCTTCCTGTCCTGTATCGTCTGGGCGCACCACATGTTTACGGTCGGCATGCCACTCGCCGGCGAGATGTTCTTCATGATGTCGACGATGCTGATCGCCATCCCGACAGCCGTGAAGATCTTTAACTGGACAGCCACGATGTGGCGCGGCTCACTGAGCTTTGAAACCCCGATGCTGTTTGCAATCGGATTTTTGTTCATGTTTGCCATCGGCGGCTTTTCAGGCGTGATGACGGCCGTAACCCCAGCCGACTTCCAGTATCACGACACCTACTTTGTGGTTGCCCATTTCCACTACGTACTGGTGCCAGGCGCATTGTTCGGCGCACTTGGCGGCGCCTATTTCTGGCTGCCAAAATGGACTGGCCACATGTATGACGAAAAACTGGGCAAGATCCACTTCTGGCTGTCAGCCGTCACGGTGAACATCCTGTTCTTCCCCCAGCACTTCCTGGGTCTGGCCGGCATGCCGCGCCGGATTCCGGATTACGCGACGCAGTTTGCCGACTGGAACGCCGTATCCAGCATCGGTGGATTCCTGTTCGGATTTTCCCAGCTGCTGTTCGTCTATATTGTCGTGAAGTGCGTTCGCGGTGGCGAGAAGGCAACGGCCCAGGTCTGGGACAATCCCGAAGGTCTGGAGTGGACGGTTCCCTCGCCTGCGCCGTATCACACCTTTGATACTCCTCCACTAGTCAAGTGACCGGCGAAGAACACACACGGGATCCGGAACTGCAGCGGCGCATACGCCGCAGTGCCCTCATGGTTGGCGGTTTCGTGCTTCTCGTGTTTGTGTTTTACATCGTCGGTACCGCGCTGAGAGTGGCCGGATGAAGCCGTCAGAAGCAGCATCCGGCCACAGCAACCAGTCGCTGGTGATGCGCCTGGTCATCATGGCGGTGTGCATGTTCGGCTTTGGCTTTCTGATGGTGCCGATGTACAGCGTCCTGTGCAAAATCACCGGCATCGGTGGACGCACCAACGATACGGTGGCAGTCATTCCGGCAGGAATCCAGGTTGATCCCAACCGCGTAGTCACGGTTGAATTCGTTGCGGTCCGGAATGAGCAGGCGCCCTGGGAATTCCGGCCTACGGTGTCATCCATAGAAATACACCCCGGCAAGCTGTACGACACGAGCTTTTTTGCCCGTAACCTGACCGATCGTGTACTCGTGGGGCAGGCCATACCGAGCGTGGCGCCAGGTGCTGCAGCAAAATATTTCCACAAAACCCAGTGTTTTTGTTTTACGGCCCAGAAGTTTCTCGCCCGGGAGGGCCGGGATATGGGCGTGCAATTCATGGTCGATCCCAGCCTGCCTGAGTACGTCGACCGGATAACGCTTTCCTACACTTTCTTTGTACAACAGCAGCCGGTTGATGTGCCGGTTGCCGCCGCTTCTACAACCTGACCAGATACTGCCCAAGGAAGACAGCAACATGGCCCATACACAGGACAAGTACTACGTTCCCCACGACACCCGGTGGCCGGTCTTTGCTTCGGTGGGCCTGGCGGTATTCTTCATTGGCTTCGCACAGCTGCTGAACGGAAACGCAACGCTGCCGATCCTCCTGGCTGGCGTAGCAATCGTCGTCGTAGTGGTGTTCCGCTGGTTCGCCGAGGTGGTCAATGAGAGCGAATCCGGAGTCTACGACGCCCAGGTAGATCGCTCGTTCCGGATGGGCATGATCTGGTTCATCCTGTCGGAAGTGATGTTTTTTGCCTGTTTCTTTGGTGCACTGTTCTATGTGCGTCAGCTGGCACTGCCATGGCTGGGGGGTATCGGGTCGGACCCGGTGACCAACAGCTTCCTGTGGCCGGGTTTCGACGCTACCTGGCCCTCCAATGGACCGGGACATATCGGCGGTGAATACAAGTCCATGCCGGCCTGGGGCATTCCGGCATTGAACACGGCGATCCTGCTGACGAGCGGCGTGACGCTAACGATTGCGCATCACGCGCTGAAAGACGGCCGCCGTGGCCTGCTGGCGGTATTTCTTGCCATTACCGTTCTGCTCGGCTTCGCATTTCTGGGCTTTCAGGTTTACGAGTACAGCCATGGCTATTCGGAGCTTAACCTCAAGCTGAGCAGCGGCATCTACGGCAGCACCTTCTACATGCTCACCGGCTTTCACGGCCTGCACGTCACGATCGGCGCCATCATGTTGTCGGTGATGCTGCTGCGCGTGCTGCGCGGGCACTTCACGCCAACGCACCATTTCGCCTTTGAGGCAACTGCCTGGTACTGGCACTTTGTAGACGTGGTCTGGCTCGGCCTGTTTATCTTCGTCTATTGGCTGTAGTCATGGGCTGGCGACAGGGCGTCAGCCCGGCCCCACTCCATGAGGCTGGATGAGCCCGTTGAACCAGGCGTAGATCAGCACCAGAAACAGGATCACCGACAAGGTGATGCGTACCGTTAGCGCCCGTACCATACGGCGCGAACCGCCCCGATCCTGGTTGAGGAAAAACAGCCCCGAGAACAGGCTCAGGATGATCCCGGCGAGCAGCAAGAGTACGAGGGCTTTGATCATCGATTCGGTTCTGCAGCAGAGGTCGAAGGGCAGAAGCATACCGCTTTGGACAATCCTGCTCACGATGATCCTGGCTGCGCTTTTCAGCAGTCTCGGCGTCTGGCAACTCGGGCGCGCCGAAGCCAAGCGTGCGATCTTTGCTGCGTATGCGCAGGGCACGTCCACCGCGACCCGTGAGGGACTGGACGGCGTCAGCACGGGCGAGCAACGCTACCAGTTACTCCGACTGCAGGGACATTACGACAGCGATCATCAACTGCTGCTCGACAATATCAGCCATGCCGGCCAGCCTGGTTACCACGTCCTCACACCGTTCATCACTACTGCGGGCAGCGTGCTGGTAAACCGGGGATGGGTAGCGGCCAATGGTGACCGCAGACTGTTGCCGAACATCGATGTGTCCAGGCGGGCGCGGGTGCTCACCGGCCGGGTCGACCGGCTGCCACAGCCCGGATTGCGGCTGGGAACGGCGACGGACTACACCGGATTGCCCTGGCCGCGTCGGTTGTTATTCCCGACTACAGCAGAAATTGCCGCTCAAACCGGCTATCCCCTGCGTGACTTTCAGCTGCTGCTGAATCCAGGTGAAGCAGAAGGTTTTTTACGCGACTGGCAGCCTGCACTGATGACACCGGAAACCCACCTCGGCTACGCCATACAATGGTTCGGTCTGGCGGCGACGGTGGTCGTTGTTTTTGGCATTCTGGCCTGGCGCCACCTCAGGACACCGTAGCGATGCCCGAAACACAATCACGCAGCAAATGGCTTGTCCCGGTACTGTTGATACTGCTGTTCGTCGGACCGTTCGCGACAGCCATCTATATGTATTACTACGGCGGTGACAGCTGGCGTCCACAGGGATCGGTGGCGCACGGCATCCTGATAAATGATCCGCCATCACTGGACAACGACATGGTGCTGTTGCCGAGCGGTAAAACGGTGACGTTTGCCAATAGATGGTCGCTGCTCTACGTCGGTAACGGTGCCTGTGGCACTGCTTGCGAGCAGGCTCTCTACCAGCTGCGGCAGGTGCGTCAGGCGCTGGGTCGAGACATGTCACGGGTACAGCGATGCTTCATCAGCACCAGCGGGACGCCGGATTCTGAATTCATACACAGCACACATCCGGACCTGATCGTGATCGACAGTGCGGCAAAGGGTCATGACAAGGTGCTTGCAGTACTCGGTAACCATGGCGAAGCGGATATATTTGTCGTCGACCCGCTGGGCAATATCATCATGCGTTTTCCGGCAGGCACCTCGATGAAAGACATGCACACGGACCTGAGCCTGCTGCTCAAGGCATCCACTATTGGCTGAGGCTGGCGCCATGAATCTGTCTGCCTGGTATCGCCGCTGTCTGTGGCTCGGCGCGGGACTCGCGCTCGTCGTCGTCGTGCTCGGCGCGTATGTGCGGCTTTCAGATGCCGGTCTCGGCTGCCCCGACTGGCCCGGCTGTTACGGCCATCTGGTATTGCCTGCGGATGAAGCCGTACGCAGCTCTGCGCAGACGGCGTGGCCCGAGCGGCCGATTGAAGCCGGCAAAGCCTGGCGGGAGATGGTTCATCGCTATGCCGCGAGCAGCCTGGGGC
>JBATNV010000260.1:0-7996 GCA_049290495.1 Gammaproteobacteria bacterium
ATACCCTGAAGCTGGCCCGAAAAGGCCTACAGGCACTCACCGGACTGCTGCTGACCACGGTGCTCCCGGCACACGCCGCCTGGAACCAGTTGAACTTGCCGCGTGGCGTCACGTCGATCAGCAGGGACGCCTACGATCTGCACATGCTGACGCTCTGGGTTTGTACCGTCATCGGCATCATCGTATTCGCCGTGATGATCTATGCGCTCGTGAAGTTCCGGAAGTCGAAGGGCGCGGTAGCCGCAAAGTTCACGCACAGCACGAAGGCGGAAGTGATCTGGACTGCCCTGCCGACGCTGATTCTGATCTTTCTTGCCTATGAAACCGCTCCCGCCCTGATTCGCATCGAGGACACCCGCAACTCGGAAATGACGATCCGGATCACCGGCTATCAGTGGAAGTGGCAATACGAATACGTGGGCCAGAACGTCTCCTTCTTCAGCACGCTGGCCCAGACCAGCAACACAGCGCGTCAGCTGCACTCCGGCCAGGACCCGCGTCAGGTTGAGAACTACCTGCTCGAAGTGGACAAGCCGCTGGTCGTCCCGGTAGGTACGAAGATCCGCTACCTGCTGACTTCCAACGACGTCAACCATGCCTGGTGGGTCATCGATCTCTCGGTCAAGCGCGATGCGATCGCCGGCTACATCAACGAAGGCTGGTTCACGATCGATGAGCCCGGCACCTATCGGGGGCAGTGTGCCGAGCTGTGCGGCAAGGACCACGGCTTCATGCCGATTGTCGTTGAAGCCCTGCCCAAGGCGGAATTCGACGCGTGGCTGGCCAGCCAACAGGCGCCGGCTACCTGAAACAGAACTGATACGGAGCACCAGCAATGACCACCATCACGCAGAGCAACGCCGCAGAAGACCATGCGCATGACAGTCATGGCCCTGCCCACGGCCTGAGCCGCTGGCTGTTCACCACCAATCACAAGGACATCGGCACCCTCTACCTGTGCTTCGCACTGCTGATGCTGTTCGTCGGTGGCGCCATGGCGCTGATTATCCGCGCCGAGCTGTTTCAGCCCGGATTGCAGTTTGTGAATCCGGAATTCTTCAACCAGATGACTGCGATGCATGCACTCATCATGGTCTTCGGCATGATCATGCCGGCCTTCGTGGGCTTTGCGAACTGGATGATCCCGATGATGATCGGCGCACCGGACATGGCGCTGCCGCGACTCAATAACTGGTCGTTCTGGATCCTGCCCTTTGCCGGCACGATTCTTCTGTCCACACTGTTCATGGATGGCGGTGGCCCGGCTGCTGGCTGGACGATGTATCCGCCGCTGGTCCTGCAGACCGGCAATTCGCTGGCTTTCGCCATTTTCGCCATCCACCTGCTCGGCATGTCATCGATCCTCGGTGCCATCAACATCATCGTCACGATCATGAACATGCGCGCACCCGGCATGACGCTGCTCAAGATGCCGATGTTTGTCTGGACCTGGCTGATCACGGCCTACCTGCTGATCCTGGTCATGCCGGTACTGGCAGGCGGCGTGACGATGCTGCTCACCGACCGCTTCTTCGGCACCAGCTTTTTCCAGGCAGCGGGTGGCGGCGACCCGGTACTGTTCCAGCATATCTTCTGGTTCTTCGGACATCCCGAGGTCTACATCATCATTCTGCCGTCCTTCGGCATCATTTCGCAGATCATTCCGGCCTTCTCGCGCAAGCCACTGTTCGGTTACTCGTCGATGGTTTATGCAACGGCGGGCATCGCCTTCCTGTCCTGCATCGTCTGGGCCCACCACATGTTCACCGTCGGCATGCCACTCGCCGGCGAGATGTTCTTCATGATGTCCACGATGCTTATTGCCATTCCGACAGCAGTGAAGGTTTTCAACTGGACGGCCACGATGTGGCGCGGATCGCTGAGCTTTGAGACGCCGATGCTGTTTGCCGTCGGCTTTCTGTTCATGTTTGCCATCGGCGGCTTTTCAGGGGTCATGACCGCCGTCGCACCAGCTGACTTCCAGTACCACGACACCTACTTCGTGGTCGCGCATTTCCATTACGTACTGGTACCCGGCGCGCTGTTCGCCGCCCTCGGTGGTGCCTATTTCTGGCTGCCGAAATGGACTGGTCACATGTATGACGAGAAGCTGGGCAAGATTCACTTCTGGTTGTCGGCCATCACGGTGAACATCCTGTTCTTCCCGCAGCACTTCCTGGGGCTGGCCGGCATGCCGCGCCGGATTCCCGATTACGCCACGCAGTTTGCCGACTGGAATGCTGTATCCAGCATCGGCGGCTTCCTGTTCGGATTCACCCAGCTGCTGTTCGTCTACATCGTCGTCAAGTGTGTCCGCGGTGGTGAGAAGGCAACGGCGCAGGTCTGGGACAATCCGGAAGGCCTGGAGTGGACAGTCCCCTCACCGGCGCCCTATCACACCTTTGATACTCCCCCACTGATCAAGTGACCGGCGGCGACCACACACGGGACCCGGAACTGCAGCGGCGCATACGCCGCAGCGCCGTCATGGCTGGCGCTTTTGCCTTGCTCGTGTTTCTGCTCTATATCGTCGGTACCGCACTGAGGGTTGCCGGATGAAGCAGTCAGAGGCGGCATCAGGCCACAGCAACCGGTCGCTCGTGGCGCGCCTCGCCATCATGGCGGTGTGCATGTTCGGCTTTGGCTTCCTGATGGTGCCGATCTACAGCGTGCTGTGCAAAATCACTGGCATCGGCGGACGTACCAACGAGACGGTAGCGGTCATTCCAGCTGGAATCCGGGTAGATACGGGTCGCACTGTGACGGTCGAATTCGTCGCTGTCCGGAATGAGCAGGCACCCTGGGAGTTCCGGCCCACGGTGTCATCCATAGAGATACACCCCGGCAAGCTGTACGACACCAGCTTTTATGCTCGCAACCTGACCGATCACGAACTGGTGGGGCAGGCTATCCCGAGTGTGGCGCCCGGCACCGCAGCCAAATATTTCCACAAGACCCAGTGTTTCTGTTTTACGGCCCAGAAGTTTCTTGCCCGGGAGGGCCGGGATATGGGCGTGCAATTCATGGTCGACCCGGATCTGCCTGATTATGTCGATCGCATAACCCTTTCCTATACTTTCTTTGTACAAAGGCAGCCGGTTGATGCACCGGTCGCCGTTACCTCTACAACCTGACCAGATACTGCCCAAGGAAGTTATCGCCATGGCCCATGCACAGGACAAGTACTACGTTCCCCACGACACCCGGTGGCCGGTCTTCGCCTCGATGGGGCTCGCGATTTTCTTCGTCGGCATCGCACAGCTGCTCAACGGAAGCGCAACTCTGCCGGTCATCCTGGCCGGTATGGCAATAGTCATCGTGGTGGTGTTCCGCTGGTTTGCCGAAGTGGTCAATGAAAGCGAATCGGGAATCTATGACGCGCAGGTAGACCGTTCGTTCCGGATGGGCATGATCTGGTTCATCCTTTCGGAAGTGATGTTTTTTGCCTGTTTCTTTGGTGCGCTGCTCTATGTGCGTCAGCTGGCACTGCCATGGCTGGGCGGTATCGGCTCGGACCCGGTGACCAACAGCTTTCTGTGGCCTGGCTTTGATCCCACGTGGCCTTCCAATGGCCCGGGACATATCGGCGGTGCCTATGAGTCCATGCCCGCCTGGGGTGTTCCGGCACTGAATACCGCCATTCTGCTAACGAGCGGTGTGACCCTGACGATTGCCCATCACGCACTGAAGGACAGCCGCCGCGGCCTGCTGACCGTATTTCTTGCGCTGACGGTACTGCTCGGCTTCGCGTTTCTGGGCTTTCAGGTTTACGAGTACAGCCATGCCTATTCCGAACTCAACCTCAAGCTGAGCAGCGGTATCTACGGCAGCACTTTCTTCATGTTGACCGGCTTTCACGGTCTGCACGTCACGATCGGCGCCATCATGCTGTCGGTGATGCTGCTACGCGTACTGCGCGGGCACTTTACGCCGACGCGGCATTTCGCTTTCGAGGCAACTGCCTGGTACTGGCACTTTGTAGACGTGGTCTGGCTCGGCCTGTTTATTTTCGTCTATTGGCTGTAGTCACGTGCCGGCAAAAGATCTTCAACCCGGCCCCACTCCATGCGGCTGGATGAGCCCGTTGAACCAGGCGTAGATCAGCACCAGAAACAGGATCACCGACAAGGTGATGCGTACCGTCAGCGCCCGCACCATACGGCGCGAATTGCCCTGGTCCTGATTGAGGAAAAACAGGCCCGAGAACAGGCTCAGGATGATCCCGGCGAGCAGCAACAGGATGAGGGCTTTGATCATCGATCCGGGTCTGCAGCACAAGTCGAAGGCCAATAGCATACCGGCCAAACGCATACCGGTGTGGGCAATCCTGCTCATGCTGATCTCGACTGCACTGTTCAGCAGTCTCGGCACCTGGCAGCTCGGGCGGGCGGAAGAAAAGCGCGCCATCTTTGCTGCTTACGCACAGGGTACAGCCGAAGCGATGCGCGAGGGATTAAGCGGAGTCGACGCTTCCGAACAGCGCTACCAGCTGCTCCGCCTGCAGGGGCACTACGACACGGGCCATCAGCTACTGCTCGACAATATGAGCCACGCAGGCCAGTCCGGGTACCACGTGCTCACACCTTTCATCACGGCCGGAGGCAGTGTGCTGGTGAACCGGGGCTGGGTACCGGCCGACGGTGATCGCAGACTGTTGCCGAATATCGACGTGTCCAGCCAGCCGCGCACGCTGACCGGCCGGATCGACCGGCTGCCGCAACCTGCGTTGCGGCTGGCACCGGCGACGGACTACACCGGTATGCCCTGGCCGCGGCGGCTGTTGTTCCCGACCACCGCAGAAGTCTCCGCCCAGACCGGCTATCCCTTGCGTGACTTTCAGCTGCTGCTGAATCCGGCTGAGGCGGACGGCTTCTTGCGCGACTGGCGGCCCGCACTCATGACACCGGAAACGCACCTCGGCTACGCCATACAATGGTTCGGTCTGGCGGCAACTGCTGTCGTCGTCTTTGTCATTCTGGCCTGGCGCCATCTCAGGACACCGTAGCGATGCCCGAAACCCGATCACGCAGCAAGCGACTGGTACCGGTGCTGTTGGCCCTGCTGTTCGTCGGGCCGTTTGCAACAGCGATATATATGTATTTCTATGGCGGTGAAAACTGGCGCCCGCAGGGATCGACAGCGCATGGCATCCTGATTGCAAACCCGCCATCGCTGGTCGGCGAAGCGGTGTCACTGCCAAACGGCACAACAACTGATTTCACTGGCAAGTGGTCGCTGCTCTATGTGGGCGACGGTCACTGCGATACCGGTTGCCAGCAGGCGCTCTATCAGCTCCGCCAGGTCCGTCAGGCGCTAAACAGGGAGATGTCGCGCGTCCAGCGTTACTTCATCACCACCGGCGGTACGCCAGATACCGAATTGATGCACGGTGCACATCCGGATCTGATCGTGATCGACGGAACCGTGACGGATGGCAGCAAGGTGCTGGCAGCCCTCGGCAGCTATGGCGAAGCGGACGTGTTTGTGGTCGACCCGCTGGGCAATATCATGATGCGCTTTCCTGCCGGCACCTCAATGAAAGACATGCACAAGGACCTGAGCCTGCTGCTCAAGGCCTCCTCAATTGGCTGAGGCTGCAGCATGAGTCTCTCCACCTGGTATCGGCGCTGTCTGTGGCTCGGCGCGGGACTCGCGCTGGTCGTCGTCGTGCTCGGCGCTTATGTGCGGCTTTCAGATGCCGGTCTCGGCTGCCCCGACTGGCCCGGCTGTTACGGCCATCTGGTATTACCTGCGGATGAAGCCGTACGCAGCTCTGCGCAGACGGCGTGGCCCGAGCGGCCGATTGAAGCCGGCAAAGCCTGGCGGGAGATGGTTCATCGCTATGCCGCGAGCAGCCTGGGGCTGGTTATCGTGCTCGCAAGCTTCTGCGCCTGGCTGAACCGGCGCGACCCGCGCCAGCCTGTGATCCTGCCCGCTGTATTGCTGGGCGTCGTGATATTCCAGGGACTGCTCGGCATGTGGACCGTGACCCTGCTGCTCAAACCGCTGATCGTGATGGGTCACCTGCTGGGCGGCCTCACCACCCTCGGCCTGCTGGCATGGCTGCTGCTGGAGACAAAGCGCAGCAGGGCATCGATCGTACCGCCGGGCCGGCGGGTACCCTGGCTGGCTGTCAGCGGCCTCGTGATCCTGGGCCTCCAGATCGCCCTCGGCGGCTGGACGAGTTCGAACTACGCGGCGCTGGCCTGTCCCGACATCCCCACCTGTCAGGGTGAGTGGTGGCCGGAAGAAAGCAATTTTGCCGAGGGCTTCATACTCTGGCGCGGGCTGGGCATCAACTACGAATTCGGTGTGCTGGATGCACCGTCACGGGTTGCGATCCATTTCGCGCACCGGCTCGGTGCCTTGGCAACCTTCACGGCCCTGCTGCTGATCGGCCTGCGGTTTCGCGCGGTTGGTCTGGGTGCGCCGCTGCGACAGGCTGGCACGCTGGTCCTTGGCGCCGTAACCCTGCAGGTACTGATCGGCGCGGGCACCGTCTGGTTCGGGCTGCCGCTCACGCTGGCAACCGCACACAATGCGGTCGCTGCCTTGCTGCTGCTCGCGATGATCAACCTCAACCACACCGCCTCGTTCACCGCGAACCAGCGTTGGGCATAGCGCATGGACGTCACACCGATCCTCGACCAGCTCAACGACGCGCAACGCGATGCCGTGACGGCATCACAGTCGCCGCTGCTGGTTGTGGCCGGGGCCGGCAGCGGCAAGACGCGCGTGCTGGTACACCGTATTGCCTGGCTGATCCAGGTCGAGCAGGTGTCGCCGCTCGGCATACTCGCCGTAACCTTCACTAACAAGGCTGCGGCGGAGATGCGCAGCCGGATCCATGATCTGCTGGACATGCCGGTCAATCATCTCTGGATCGGCACCTTTCATGGCCTCGCCCATCGCCTGCTGCGCCGTCACTGGCGCGAGGCCGGGCTGGTCGAATCGTTCCAGATTCTCGACGCCGAGGACCAGCAGCGGGTGATTCGCCGGCTGATCAAGGGGCTCGATCTGGACGAGACCACCTGGGTGCCGCGCGAGATCCAGTGGTTCATCAATCACAACAAGGACGACGGGCTGCGCCCGGGGCAGCTGAGCGACAACGGCGACACCACACGTCGGCAACTCATCCATCTCTACCGGCTGTATGAGGAAGCCTGCGACAAGGCCGGCGTGGTGGACTTCGCCGAGCTGCTGCTCAGGGCTTTCGAGTTGTGGAAGAACAATCCCGCGCTACTCGAACAGTACCGGCGACGTTTCCAGCATGTGCTGGTCGATGAGTTTCAGGACACCAATACGATCCAGTACGCCTGGCTGCGGCTGCTGACTGGCACCACGGGCATCCCTTTTGCGGTGGGTGACGATGACCAGTCAATCTATCGCTGGCGCGGTGCCCGCCAGGAACACATGCACACGTTCCAGCGCGATTTCCCGGCCGCACGCATCATCAAGCTCGAGCAAAACTACCGTTCGACAAAAACCATACTCAGCGCGGCCAATGCGATCATCGCCCATAATACCGGCCGGCTCGGCAAGGAGCTCTGGACCGCCGGGAGTGACGGCGCGCCGATCCGCCTGTATCGCGCTTACAACGAACGGGATGAGGCGGAGTTTGTCGTCGGCCGGATTCAGGACCGCGTTCAGCAAGGCAGCGCACGCAGCGAGATTGCCGTGCTGTACCGCTCGAATGCCCAGTCGCGCAGCTTTGAAGAAATGCTGATGCGGGCCGGGATGCCCTACCGCGTCTACGGTGGTCAGCGTTTCTTCGAACGCACCGAAATCAAGGACGCACTGGCCTATCTGCGCCTGGTCGCGAATCACGACGACGATTCATCCTTCGAGCGGGTGGTCAACGTCCCAACGCGCGGCATCGGTGCCCGCTCTGTCGATGCGATTCGCGAATATTCCCGCGCGAACGCACTGTCCATGTGGCGTGCAGCGCAGGTGGTGGCCGCGGGAGACGCCACCGGCCGCAGCGGCCGGGCCATTA
>JBATNV010000261.1:0-10159 GCA_049290495.1 Gammaproteobacteria bacterium
GTTGGGTATCGACTTCCTTGTAGCGGGCCATCGGCAACGCTCCCTGTCACAGACCTGATCTGATCTTGATGCGCCTGCATCAGCGGCGCAATATCCCCGCATGGAACTTTTTCTACAGCCTCGTTAGGCCCCGGAAAAAGACAATGCGCATCTTGAAAGCCGGGCTGGTCTATTTCTTAGTTGTGTTCGGTGCTGGCTTCGCTCTCGCCTTCGTGCGGCTGCCGCTTCTCGTGCCTCGCTTCGGTGTGCGGACCGCTGAGCTTCTTGAAATACCCGTCATGCTGGCCGTCATTGTCTGGGCGTCCAGGCGCTTGGCTCAGCGCCATCCAGATCTCAGTCACAGCTCACGCCTACTGGCTGGCATAGTCGCGCTTGTCCTGCTAGTGGGCGCAGAACTAGTGGTCGCGTATGCCCTCGGTGACCGCTCGCCCAGCCAGTACATCGCATCGCGCGATCCGGTTTCGGGTAGTGTCTACTTGGCCTCGCTGGTGTTCTTTGCAGCGTCCCCAGCCTTGTGGAGCAGCCGGCCAGGGCCTAATTCATGCGTTGGGCGTAAAAGAAAACGGCCCCACATGTCGCCGCCATATGGAGCCGTTCTCAACGATGATGCTATTTCAAAGCATCAAGGCCAGCACCGAAATTGATATGAAACGGAAGTCCGTCCAGAACCAGTGCCGGAACAGATTTCACGCCCGCAGCCTCGGCCTCTTTAACGCGCGTCTTCTGCTGTCCCAAATGAACCACTTCAACGCTGTAACGGCTCTTGTCCAGCGCTTGAGCTACGTTCTGCTCGGCCTCGACGCACACCGAACAACCTGCGTGGTAAAAAACTGCCTTCTTTGCCATGGTCAATCTCCATTGGTTGGTTGTGACTCAGCGCCACCAGCACTATTCTTCACAGTGGCAATTAATTGAACAGAAGGCACAAAATGGTTCCTACCTTACAAAGTGGTGCGTATGAAATCCGCGAGTGAGCACTCTTCAAATCCCATCACAGCACTTCTTGAAGACGTTCTGGGCTGCAAGTGGTCTTGGGGCATCCTGCGGGCGGTTCACGCCGGCACAACGCGCCCCGGCCAGCTTGAGAGGGCCATTCCCGGCATTTCGACTAAAGTTCTCAATGAACGTCTACGCAAGCTTGTAGCGCATGGCGTGTTCGTAAAAACCGAATTCCCCGAGCTACCGCTCCACGTCGAATATGGCTTTACTGATCTCGGTCAAAACTTCTTCGCGATCCTGCTGCAAATAGAAGCACTAGAGCGCGAACGCGCCCAACAATGCGCTCCACCGGACGGTCTTGCCGCCGCTTCGCGGCGTCAAACCCGCCGGTGAGCTAAATCGTTGAGGTGTCAATAAAGAGAAAAGCCGATGCGAGCGATTGGTAACTTCATCTGGTTTGTTTTCGGTGGGGCCGTTATGGGCCTCGGGTGGTGGCTTGCAGGACTATTGGCCTTCGCTACAGTGGTTGGTATTCCGTGGGGCAAGGCGTGCTTCGTTATTGGTCAATTTGCATTCTTCCCGTTTGGCAAGGAAGCAATCAGTCGCAAGGAGCTGAATCAGAAGGACGACATTGGCACAGGCGTTTTAGGAACAATTGGCAACATTGTGTGGTTCATCTTTGCAGGCGTGTGGTTGGCAATTGGACACCTGATATCAGCGATTCTGTGCTTCATCACTCTTATTGGTATTCCGTTTGGTATCCAACACCTCAAACTAGCTGGAATTGCTCTCTTCCCGATTGGCCAGACCATTGTCACCAAAGAAGTCGCAGCGGCTGCAAGGAAAGCTCATGCTGACTCTACGGTTGCGGCCGCCAGAAACTATCGCTGACCGACGACCAATAATTTCCGGCCTTGGACCTGCGCGCAAAGCAGCCGCTCTAAAGCGCGTTAGCCGCGTCGTATCCGGTTTTGATTGCGTGCGAAATATCGGCTACCTCGCGGCAGTCGCCTATCTTGACGATCTCGATGCCTTTATCGCTCAGCGCCGCCGTGTCAAATGTCACCGGGCGAGCGCCGATAGCCATAACGACATAGTCACACGGAATTTTCACGACATTGTTGTCTTTGTCCTCGCATATCAATTCGCCCATGGCAATGCTCGTGACCTTGTGACCGGTGTACTGTTCGACGCCGTACGTCCGGTAGTTTTCGAGCAGTGTGGGTAAAACGGTGCTGCCTACGCCGTTTGCAATCTGATTGCGCATTTCGACTACGGAGACCTTGCAGCCTTGTGCAGCGAGGTACTCAGCTGTCTCACAGCCGACCAGGCCGCCGCCAACTACGGCCACGCGACCGTGCACTTCCTGCTCGCCCGCCAGCACCTTCCACGCATCACACACGTTCGGGCCATCCACGCCCGGAATTGCGGGCGTGAAGCCCGATGCACCCACCGCCACAATCACTGCATCAGGTGTTAGCGCCAGCACGCTCCCGGAGGTAGCTGCTTCGTGCAGACGCAGCGTCACGCCTTCTGTGGAGACCGCGTGTACAAGATTCTCTACAGCACGGTAGGTTTCTTTCTTGCGCGGCGGCACCCCGGCGATGTTCAGCTGCCCGCCCAGCTCGGTTTCTTTCTCAAACAGCGTGACGCTGTGGCCTTTTATTGCGGCGACACGTGCTGCTTCAAGCCCGGCCGGGCCGCCGCCAATAACCACGACGTTCTTCGGTGCGATGGCAGGCGTGATCAAACGCGTGTCCTCATAGCCGTTCTCGGCGTTGAGTACGCAGGCGATGAACGCGCGATTCTGGATATTGTCCGTGCAGCCCTTGTTGCACGAGATACACCGCCGGATGTCGTCGGCTTTGCCGGCGGCAGTCTTGTTCGCCCAGTCGGGGTCAGCCAGCAGCGGACGACCCAGCCCAACCATGTCGGCCTTGCCGCTTTGGAGCACATTCTCCGCCATGACGGGGTCAATGATGCGTCCTGCGGTGCTGACGGGAATGGAGACAGCCTGTTTGACCGCGCCCGCGATGTCCACAAAGAAGCAGTAGGGTTGAACGCCCATCGGCGGGATGGTGTCTGCCATGTTACCCGTGTGGTTTGCCTGTGCCACGTGCAACATATCCACGCCAGCGTCCTGAAGCCACTTTGCAAACGCTGGCGCGTCCGCTTCATCGATACCGCCTTTGCCGCGCGCAGGCGTAACAACCGGGAATTTGTAATCGAGGATCATATCCGGTACGGATTTTTTCAGCGCACGCACCAGCAACAGGGCAAAGCGCGTGCGGTTTTCAAGGCTCCCGCCGAATTTGTCGGTGCGCTGGTTCATTTTTGTACTGCACAGCACGCCCACGAGCCGGTCGCCATGCACCTGGATCGCGTCCGCACCGGCTTTTTGCGCACGCACAGCACACTCGCATATTCTTTCGATGACCTGCATCAACGCTGCTTCGCTGACTTCGTTGACGAAAAACTCCATGTCATGGTGTAGCCGCGTGCGGACCTGATCTATTTCGCCACTTGCAAACAAGGCGTTTATGGCGTCGCAGTCATATTCAGGGTGAAAGATCTGCAAGCCGAGCTTTGCACCATACGCATGCACACTGTCAGCCAGCAGCCGGAAGCTCTCGATCTGGCTGTCGTCAAACAGCTTGGGTATTCGGGTAAAGGTGCGTACAGGCGCTACATCGCCCAGGACGATGTAGCCCACGCCGCCCCTGGCGAGACGCGTGTAAAATGCGCGGCTCTGCGCGCTGATGCTTCCGTCTTTGGCTTCATACCCGGTGCTGAGGGGTGGAAACATGATACGGTTTTTAAACGTCACGCCGCCGACGGTGATCGGTTCGAGTATTTTCATAAGCCATTGTATTCTCTGACCGACCGGGTTGTGCTGATGTCACGCCAAATGAGGCCAGCTGACACCATGCGGCACTCGGAGTTTTGACGAAGTACATTAGCCATGCTGACATTCATCAAATACCTCTGGGCCGCGCCTTGCACGGCCGTAGGTGCCTGTCTGGGTGCGGTCATGATGTGCGTTGGCGCGAAGCTGCGCCTGCGAGCGGGAATCGCCGAGGTGGCTTTCCTGAACAGCACCACATTCGGCGCGCAGGCACTGCACAGGCTACCAATTGGCAGCATCACCTTTGGTCACGTCGTCCTGGCGCGCACCGAGCAGGAGCAGGCACGCCTTCGCATTCATGAGCGCGCCCACGTCACCCAGTACGAGAAGTGGGGCATACTGCTATTCGTGCTGTATCCCGTGAGCAGCCTGGCCCAGGCAGTCCGGGGCGGTCACGCCTATCGCGACAACCACTTTGAGGTGCAGGCTCGTGCCGCTGAGCAGGAGCAGGCCAAGCCAGGCCTGCCGGATTCCAGGGCCAGATTCTCCTGATCATGAAAAAGCTGCTGATCGTAGTCGTCGCTCTCGCTGCCGTTGGCCTGTACCAGGCGTTCAGCGGCAAAGGTGGCAGCTTTGATTCTTCGCCTTCAACTTCGCTGGAATCTCATGACAACTCTGCAATCTCTCGCGCTTTTGAGGAACATGCGGATGGCGTTCCCGTTGAAGGACAAGGCGTGGTACTCAAGCTATTGCCTGACGACAACCAGGGCAGCCGCCATCAGCGTTTCATCGTGCAGCTGGAGTCCGGGCAAAGCATTCTGATTGCTCACAACATCGACCTGGCGTCACGCGTTTCCCCGTTGTCGGAAGGTACCTTGGTGTCGTTCAGCGGCGAATACGCCTGGAACCCCAAGGGTGGCGTTGTGCACTGGACACATCGAGATCCTGACGGCACTCATATTGCTGGCTGGATAAGAAGTAATGGCAGAGTATTCCAATAGCCAACCTGGCCCGGGCATCAGGCCTAACAATCAACCATTCACACTGCCGTCAGACGCATGAGACATCGCGAGCGACATAGGACGCATCGAACAGGCTGGCTTCGCGCCGCCGTTCTTGGGGCAAACGATGGAATCGTTTCCACTGCGAGCCTCGTGTTGGGCGTCGCGGCTGCTGGTGCAACGACAAAAGCCATTGTTGTTGCGGGTGTTGCCGGCCTCGTAGCAGGTGCTATGTCGATGGCTGCTGGCGAGTACGTCTCAGTCAGCTCGCAAGCCGATACCGAGCGTGCGGACCTGGCCCGCGAAAGCAGGGAACTGGCTGCAAATAGCGATCAGGAGCACGAAGAACTCACATTGATCTATGTCCAGCGTGGCCTCGACAGGTCATTGGCATCAAGTGTTGCCACCCAACTGATGGCGCATGATGCGCTCGGCGCACACGCCAGAGACGAACTCGGCATATCCGATACGCTGGCTGCGAAGCCCGTTCAGGCGGCATTGGCCTCGGCTGGAACCTTCGCTGCGGGAGCGGCACTGCCGCTTTTAGTGGCTCTGATGATCCCGACTGCTGCACTCATGTACGGCCTCGCGGGCAGCTCGCTGCTCTTCCTTGCACTGTTGGGCCTGATAGCGGCACGCGCTGGCGGTGCGCCGGCGCTCCCATCTGTATTGCGTGTTTCCTTCTGGGGCGCGTTGGCAATGGGCTTGACCGCGGCAGTCGGCGCACTCTTTGGAGCGTCTGTATAAAAATGACCCTCGAAGTCAAGGTTCCACCCCCCGTCGTCGCGCTCACCACTGCGCTCATCATCTGGGGCATCTCCCGGCTTGCTCCGCTGCTGGCAATACCCTCAGGCGCTCGCGTGGCTATATCTCTCCTTATCGTCGTGATTGGCGTTGCGTTCAGCGCGACAGGCATCCTGTCTTTCCGCCGCGTGCGAACTACTGTCAACCCCACCAGGCCAGACGAAGCTTCCGTATTGGTCAGCACGGGCATCTATCGGGTCACCCGAAACCCCATGTACGTCGGCCTCTTGCTGGTGCTGGTCGCTTGGGCGGTCTTTCTCGCTTCCGCGTGGGCCCTGCTGGGAGTGGCAGGCTTCGTGCTCTACATGAATCGCTTTCAGATTGCGCCAGAAGAACGTGCTCTCTCGAGGCTCTTTGGCAGCGAGTACGCGTCGTACAAAGCCCGTGTGCGTCGATGGCTGTGAAACTATCAAGCGGACGTGTCTCGACACACTTGACCCGCCCGCGCCCACTGTTCACGTCGAACGTTAAATATTTGAATAGAGCGGCGACTGCGCATATGACAGGTATTCCGTTATGAACTGGCTCATTCTTGTAGTTGCCGGCCTGTTCGAAGTCGGATGGGCAGTCGGGCTTAAATACACAGACGGCCTTACGCGCCTGTGGCCGATGGTCGGCACCGCGCTGGCGATGATTGTCAGCCTTGGCCTGCTGGGCATCGCGATGAAGTCACTGCCACTCGGCACGGCGTATGCGGTCTGGGTTGGTGTGGGCGCCATAGGTACGGCGATACTTGGAATTATATTGCTGGATGAACCTTCCAACGCGCCGCGGCTGCTGAGTCTTGGGCTTATATTCGCAGGCATCATTGGCCTCAAGCTGTCGACACCATCCTGACAAGCCGGGAGACAAGCAAGTGAGTCCGGAAAAAGGCACGGCAGCGGCGAACATCACAGCAGAGACACTTGCGCACTACAACGAGCGCGCGGCCGATTTCCGCGAAGGTACGCGCGATCATGACGTCAGGCAGAACATCGATGCCCTCCTCCGGCATATTCGTGCCACACCCCCATTTCGCATACTCGACTTCGGCTGTGGTCCCGGGCGTGATATGGCCGCCTTTCGTGCGCTTGGCCATGAGTCGATCGGTCTTGATGGGTCCCCGGTGTTTGCCGCCATGGCTCGCGAGACCAGCGGCTGCGAAGTCTGGGAGCAGGATTTCCTGGCATTGAAGCTCCCGGCTGGGCACTTTGACGGCATCTTTGCAAACGCGTCGCTGTTCCACGTGCCATCACTGCAACTTCCACGCGTACTGAAAGAGCTGCACGCGGCGCTGAAACCCGATGGCGTACTGTTCAGCTCAAATCCGCGAGGGAATAATGAAGAAGGCTGGAACCGGGGGCGCTACGGCGTGTATCACGACCTTGAGTCATGGCGCGCGTTCGTCGAGGCAGCTGGCTTTACCGAACTGGAGCACTACTATCGACCACCCGGCTTGCCGATCGAACAACAGCCATGGCTTGCAAGCGTATGGCGCAGGGTACAACCGTGATCACCGGTAGCTGCTTCTGCTCGACGATCACCTATGAACTGGATGGCTCATTGCAAAATGGCCGTGCATGCCATTGCTCGCGATGTCGGAAAGCCTTCAGCGGTGCATCCTCCGCATATGCCGAACTGGCGCCTGGCAGCCGCTTCCGCTGGACGATCGGCAAGGATTCGCTGGTCACGCACAAGACTGCTGAGGACTGGGCCCTGGCATTCTGCGGAATCTGTGGTTCCACGCTGTGTGGCCTGTCGAACGGCGAGGTGCATGGCGTTACGCTGGGCTGCGTGGATGGCGACCCCGGCGTAGAGATCGAAATGCATATCTTCGTTGGCTCGAAGGCACCGTGGGACCATATTGGAGGCGAGGCGCCACAATATGATGAACAGCCTTCCACCAAAGAACGATGACCTGAGCGCTGCCCGCTTGCACTGCCTCATGATCGGGAGATGAAACGACGTTGAACGAGTCCGCGCTGCTGTGGGGTTTGCTGTTCGGCTCGATCGGGCTCGGCCTGTTCGTCTATGGAAAGAGGCAGCGGGCTGTTGTTCCACTTGTCTGTGGCCTGGCTCTCATGGTCTTTCCGTATTTTGTCTCCAGCACGATTCCTCTCGTCGTCATCGGGATCGTGCTCACGGCTATTCCATATTTCATCAGGCTCTGAGCACCTGTCAGGGTCCTGGGCTTGTCCGGCACAGGTTAAACAAGTGCATTGTTCATGATCAGTTATATAAGCAGACTAAAGACAGGCAGGATCAACCTCTGGTGCTATCTGGTCTGGTACCTTTCCATCGTTTACTTCTACAACGCGCAAGCCTGACGGATGCCGACCCGGCTAAAACTGAAGGTGATCCCGGCCTCCTCCCGCAATGCGGTGTCAGGGTGGCTGGACGACACACTGAAAATACAGGTCACCGCAGCACCCGAGCGGGGGAAGGCAAACAAGGCCGTGGTGACACTGCTATGCAAAGCGCTGGGCCTGCCGCGGAATGCTGTCAGGGTCCTGCAGGGTGAAACATCACAGCTGAAAGTGGTCGAGATCGATGGATTGTCTTTGCTGGATATTCAAAAGCTCTTGCCCCGGACGGGTACCTGAGCTATCGCCGCGGTCACCCAGTCCCGCGTAACAGAAGGAGAGTCATGCAATGCGACCGAGAATCAGCATGATCACGCTTGCGGTCCGCGATCTCGCCACTGCCGTCAGATTTTATGAACAAGGGCTCGGCTTTCCGCGGATGGAGTCGCCACCGGAAGTTGCATTTTTCACGCTCAATGGCAGCTGGCTCGCTTTGTATGGCCGCGAGTCGCTTGCCGAGGATGCCGGGGTGCCTGCAAAGGGCGAAGGTTTCGAAGGATTCACGCTGGCCCACAATGTGGATTCCGAACAGGAAGTTGATGCAGTGATCGCCCAGTCGCTTGCGGCGGGCGCGACTCTGGTGAAGAAGCCGCAGAAGGTTTTCTGGGGTGGCTACAGCGGCTATTTCAGGGATCCTGACGGCCACCTCTGGGAAGTAGCGCATAACCCGCTTTTCTGGGCGGGACCAAAAGATGCAGGCGCATTACAATGAACGCACGACTCGATGTGCTGACGGACGCCGATTTTTCGGTCCTTGCGGCGCTCGCGCGAACGATCTGGCATGCACACTACGCGACAATCATCAGCATCGCACAAATCGATTACATGCTGGCCGGACGCTACACGCCGGAAAAACTGCGTGGGTATCTTGCAACTGATGACCGCTGGATGTGCCTGTTGCGGCTGTCCGACACTCCGGTCGGATATTGCAGCTGGGCGCGAACGCCAACGTCGGACGAATTAAAGCTGGAACAGCTCTATCTCTTGCAGGAACACAGGGGCAAGGGCCTGGGCGGACTCATGCTACGCCACGTCGAAAGCCATGCGCGCACGATCGGGGGCAAGACGCTGAGCCTGCAGGTCAACAAGCAGAACGCGGACGCAGTTGCTGTCTACCAAAAAGCCGGCTTCACTGTACGTGAGGAAATCGTCCTCGATATCGGCAAGGGTTTCGTGATGGACGACTTCGTCATGGCGAAAACGCTGTAGGAGCCTGTGGGGCCAGACTTCACGATATGCATCAGCACAGAATTACCCTTCTGCTCACCACCCTCGTCGCAAGCTGCGCAGCCGGTACCGCTGAGACCGACCGCTTCGTCCAAAACCTTACACTACCTACTGGTCAGATGATCGTCGTGACGGAGGGCGAATTCGAGCCACGCTCCGTGGGCAGTTACAGCGTGCGGCTGTATTCGGCCGCGAACCCCCGATTTCCGATGGACGACTTTCAGGCAGGCCTCGTGCAGGCGCGGGACGGCTATCTGGACAGGACGGTGCTTGCTGATATAGACGGCGACCAGCACAAGGAAGTGATCGTGATCGCCCGCTCTGCCGGTACCAGCGGCTACCTGTCGGCACAGGCCTTTTCGATTGGTACAAGCACCATTGTCCTGCGATCATCGGTGGCGGACCTGCCGGCCAATGCAGACCCCATAGCAGCACTCGGGCAGGCGCTGGCTGCTGACACTGAAGCCCCACGACACTTTTAACAAACCAGGGATCGCCATGAACAGCTTGCCACCTTGTCCCAAATGCCGCTCTGAATACACCTATGAAGACGGTGCCCTGTATATCTGTCCCGAATGTGCCCATGAATGGCCGAAAGACACGGCCGTAGAAAGCACTGAACAACAACGCGTCGTGCACGATGCGCACGGCAATGTGCTCAACGACGGCGACAGCGTGACTGTCATCAAGGACCTGAAGGTCAAGGGCTCTTCGTCCGTGGTCAAGGTCGGGACGAAGGTAAAGAACATCCGCCTGGTCGATGGCGATCACGACATCGACTGCAAGATCGATGGCATCGGCGCCATGCAACTGAAGTCAGGCTTTGTAAAGAAAGCCTGAACCCGCGCTGGCGGGGAGATTCGCGGGGCGCGGCATCGGCCGTGCTGCGAGCGGGCCGGCACGAAGGCCATGGCGGTCCGGATTACACTCTGCCAGACTCAGCCAATGGGGCGTTTGAATGACCTGTACCCTTGATTAACGCCATCCCTCCAGCATTACGG
>JBATNV010000262.1:0-24219 GCA_049290495.1 Gammaproteobacteria bacterium
GCGCGCTCGCTGGCTGCGTGGCGCAGGCTCTCACCCAGCTCACGAAAGCGCCCGGCCAGATGCTGGCGGTTTTCCGGCTTTTCCAGCAGTTCAAGCAGTGCAGCACCCAGCGTCGCCGGCTCAACCTGGCCCTGCACGAACTCCGGCACCAGGGCCTCGTCGGCCAGCAGATTGGGCAGCGCCATGTACTGCACATGGATCAACCGGAACAGCTTAACCAGCGCATAGCTTAGCGGTGAGATACGGTACGCAACGACCATCGGCCGATTGAGAAGCATGGCTTCAAGCGTGGCCGTACCGGAAGCCAGCAGGATCGCATCGGCCGCCGTCATGGCCATGTGCGACTGACCATCGACCAGCTGTATCGGCAAGCCTCCCGTCGCCTGCTGCCATTGCGCTGCAAAGCGCGTGCGCAACTCGGGTGTCGCCATGGGCGCCACAAAGACCACATCGGGCAGCCGCGACTTCAGCCAGCTTGCGGTTTCAGCGAATACCGGACCAAGTCGCTCAAGCTCGCCGCCCCGGCTGCCGGGCATCAGCGCAACCACCCTGCCTGCCATGGGCAGCCCCAGCTCGCGGCGCGCGGGAGCCGGATCCGGATCGGCCGGTAATTCATCAGCCAGCGGGTGGCCGACAAATACTGCCGGCACCTGGTGGCGCTGCAGAAATTCAGCTTCAAAGGGGAGCAGGCACAAGACATTGTCGCAGGCTTCACGCAACACACGAACCCGGCCGCTGCGCCACGCCCATACGGAGGGCGAAACGTAGTGCACCGTAGGTATGCCAGCTGCGCGCACCGTTCGCTCGATACGCAGATTGAAATCCGGCGCATCGATGCCGATGTAAAGATCCGGCGGATCAGCGAGCAGGCGCGCTTCGAGTTGACGGATTATCCGCCGCAGCCGCGGCAGATGGCGCACCACTTCGGCAAGGCCCATGATCGCCAGTTCTTCGCTTTGCAGCCATGCTTCTGCACCGGCTGCCTGCATCAGTGGTCCGGCGATACCGACGAAGCGGATTTCCGGATGCCGCGCATGCACCGCACGGATCAGGCCGGCACCAAGCCGGTCTCCGGAAACTTCACCTGCAACGATGGCAATCCGCGGCATGCGGGAAGTCAGCGGATCAGGCTCCGCTCGGAGGAGTCGATGAAATCGACGAGGATGCGCAACTCCGGCTGGCTCTCTGCAAGCGCCGCGATCCGGTCACGCGCTTCCGCCAACTGGAGGCTGTCGCGATACAGGATCCGGTATGCGTCCTTGAGGTTACGCAGCTGGTCAGCACTGAAACCGCGACGCTTGAGTCCTTCGCTATTGATACCGTGTGGCGCTGTCGGCTGCCCCCCCACCATCACGTAGGGCGGTACATCGCGCGTAATGGCAGCGAAGCCACCGAGGAAGCTGTGCGCACCGAGGCGGCAGAACTGGTGGATCGCCGAGAATCCGCTGCAGATCACATGATCACCAACCTGCACATGGCCGGCCAGCGTCGTGTTGTTGGAGCAGATCACATCACTGCCCACAACGCAGTCATGGGCGATATGGACGTAGGCCATGATCCAGTTGTCGTTACCGATACACGTGACGCCCTTGTCCTGGGCCGTGCCGCGGTGAACCGTACAGAACTCGCGGAAAGTGTTGCGATCACCGATCTCCAGGCGCGTCGCCTCACCGCCATACTTCTTGTCCTGTGGATCTTCACCGATGACGGCAAAGCCGAATATCCGGTTATCGCGACCGATGGTTGCCGGCCCCTTGAGCAGCGCATGTGAGCCGATGGTGGTGCCGGCGCCAATGCGCACGCCCGGTCCGATGACTGCATAAGGGCCGACGCTGACCGTGCTGTCGAGATCGGCCTGTGCCGACACGATCGCAGTTGAATGAATTGCGGTCACTCAGGAATCCCGGTTGATACGTTTCTCGACTGCCCGAAGCCGGCGTGCAATTTCATCAAGCTGGCCAAACCGCACCATGTTCTTTCGCCAGCGCTGAAGGGTATCTGCGGGTGTACCGCCACCAGCATAAATGCCCGCCGTCAAAATGGAGCCAGGTACGCCGGTACCACCGCCAATAACCACGTCATCGGCAATGACAAGATGACCAGCGATCGCAACCCTGCCACCAATCGTACAGCGCGCGCCGATAGTCGTGCTGCCCGATACGCCAGCCTGGCCGGCAATGACGGTATGAGCACCGATGCGCACATTGTGCCCGACCTGTATCTGGTTATCGAGCTTGACGCCCTCCGCGATGAACGTATCGCCAAGAGCACCGCGGTCGATGGTGGTACAGGCGCCGATCTCGACATCGTCGCCGATGACCACGCCACCGATCTGCGGCACCTTGATCTGGCTGCCATCGCGCTCCCGCGCAAAACCGAAACCATCGGCACCGATTACTGCACCGGAATGAATGAGACAGCGGCTACCCAGCCTGACGCCCTTATAGATCACGACACCGGCAGAGATGCAGGTATCTGCACCGATTTCCACACCGTCACCGATCACCGTGTTGGCACCGATGCTGACCCGTTCAGCAAGCGATACGCCATCGCCAAGTACGGCACCTGGACCGATCTGGCAGCTCGCAGGAACGCAGGCCACATTGCCAAGTACAGCAGACGCATGAATACCCGGCCGAAGCGGTGGCGAGGGGTGCAGCTCAGCGGCAATCCGCGCATAAACAGCATAGGGCTCCTGCGCGATCAGTACGGCAACCGGGCAATCGTCGGCGTCTGCGGCACCGAGGATAACGGCCGTAGCCTGTGTACCTGCAAGCTGGGATCGGTAGACAGGGTTGGCAAGAAAGCCGATGGCACCAGGTCCTGCAGAGACCAGTGTGGCCACCCGGTCCACGACACCGTCCTGGTCGCCACGCAACTCGCAGCCGTAGCGAACGGCCAGCAGACCCAGGGTCATGCCCATGGACTTAAGCACACAGCATCAGGCCGGCGACAACCACCAGTCTGTGCCCTGGTGCTTCAGGGCTTGGCTGGGGCTTTCGCTGCACCCGACCGGCTCTGCAAAGCCTGAAGCACCTGCGCCGTGACATCCATTCCAGGACTCACATACAAGGCATCGCTGATGATCATGTCGTAACCACCCTGCCGGGCAAAGCCCTCGACTTCGCCAAGCAAGTTGACGCGCAGCTTGCCCAGTTCCTCGTTCTTGCGGTTGTTCAGGTCCTCACGCAACTCCTCCAGTTGACGCGTCAGGTCGCGCTCATCACGCCGCATATCGTTCTCGGCGTTACGGCGCTCATCAGCACCCATCACTGCACCGTCCTTCTGAATCTTGTCCGCACGATCCTTGAACGCCTTCTGCTTCGCCAGCAGGTCGCGCTGGCGTGGCGCAAACTCATTCTCAAGCGAACGATTTGCCGCGTTGGCCTGCGGTGACTCGGCCAGCAGCCGCGCAACATTGACGAAGCCCACCTTGAGTGGTTTCGCCGCCTGCGCCAGCAAGATCTGTGGCACGGCCAGCATACCGGTCATCGCCGCCAGCACTGCCCACTTCCTGATCTGCAACATCGTAATTTCCTGTTTCATAAAAGTTGAAATTTTGGCGACAACTGCCGCCGGAGACCTGTAAATCCTCTACCCGATACCGTTTTCAATCAACCTGGATCTAGAACGCACCACCAATCGAGAACTGGAAGCGCTCAGTACTGTCGCCATACAGGAGGTTGGTGGACGAGTCGGCATTCACAGGGAAAGCATAACTGAAACGGAACAGGCCAAGCGGAGCCAGCCACTGGGCCGAGATGCCGTAAGACTGCTTCAGGTCGCTTGCGCTGAAATGATAATCGATCGGTTGAAACGCCTTGTTATAAAACTGGACATCGCCCACTGAAAAGACGTTGCCAACGTCGTAAAACAGTGTAAAGCGCGACTTGGACTCCCACTTTTCCGGAATCGGCAGCAAAAACTCGAACTGGGCCGCCGTCAACAGGTCGCCACCATAAGGGTTGCCGTTCGTATCCTGGGGACCCAGGTCGTTTTCCGTATAACCCCGCACCGTATTGGGGCCACCTGCAAAGTAGTTTCTGTATGGCGGCAATGAAGTCGTATCGCCGAGTGTCGCACCATAGCCAAGGTCTACGCTGATTGAAAAGGTCGCCCAACGGTTAACCGGCAGGTATTGCTGGTAGTTGTAGTTGACCGTGTAGTACTCGATATCGCTGCCAGGTACTGTGACGTTACCGGTGAGCCGGTGCCGGGCACCACGGTCTGCGAACAAGCCGCGGTTACGGGTGTCATAAATCCAGCCAGCCAGCAACTCGACGGTGTCGAAGTTGGTTTTATAAATAGCGCCACCTGGCACGATCGACGATGAACTATTGCCGTTATTACGCACCCACTCCTGGGCCTGCTTGGTCTGGAAGCTGTCGCTGAGCAGTTCAGAACTCTGGACGGTACCGCCAAAAATCAGTCGCTGGTATTCAGTGACCGGATAACTGTATTCGACAGACGCGGACCAGGTCTTGGTCGAAAAATCAGATGCCTCTGAGGTGAACTGGGTGATATCACGATAGGCCAGACTGATCGTTCGGCTGACCTCATTGATCGTCGTATAGGGGTCGGTGTAGGAAATACCGTAGACGGTCCGGTACTGCCCGGTGTTGACATCAGCCTGAACGCGATTGCCGCTGCCCATGAAATTGGTGTGGACGAAATTCCCGTTGAATATCAGCTTCTGCGACTGGGAATAACCGACACCGCCACCAAACTGCCCCGGAAGGCCCTCCTTGATGTCGAAATCCAGGTCGACGAGATCCGGGGTACCCGGTACCGGATTGCTCGTTTCCTCCACTTTTTCAATATAAGGCAGTCGCTGCAACCGGATCTTTGAACGCTCCAGGCGGCTGTTAGACAGGTAACCGTCCTCCAGCTGCCGCACCTCACGCCGCAACACTTCGTCATCGATCGACGACGTACCGTTGAAATTGACGCGCCGCACATAGACACGGTTCTTTGGCTCGACGTAGAGCGTGATCGCGGCAGTCTTCGCCTCGCGATCGAGTTCCGGTACCGGATCTACGGTCGCGAAGGCATAGCCCTCCTCACTCAGCCGCAGGCGGATCATGTCTGCACTCTGCGTGATCAGTTGCTGCGAGTAGCTTTGCCCGGGCTTGACGCGCACAAACGGATTGAGCTGAGTCTCCGTCAGCACCAGATCACCTGCAAGCCGCACATCGCTGATCCTGTAGCGGTCGCCCTCAAGCAGGTTGATCGTAACGAATATGTCGCGCTTGTCGGGAGAGATCGCGACCTGGGTCGACTCAATGTTGAAATCAGCAAAGCCCCGGTCCATATAGAAGGAGCGCAGGGCTTCCAGGTCGCCTGACAAGGCTTCGCGTGAGTAGCGATCGTCCTGCTTGATAAACGACAGCCAGGTTGGTGTCTTCAGCTCAAAGCGTTCGAGGATCTCCTTGTCGGTGAAGCTGCGATTGCCCACCAGATTTATCTGCCGGATTTTGGCACGATCACCTTCCTTGATCGTGATGGCAATCGCCACCTTGTTGTCCGGCAGCGAGTCAACCGCCGCCGTCACCTTCGCCGCATATTTGCCGCGGCTGAAATACTGATCGGTCAGGGACTGCTCAACCTCATCAAGTACCGACTGATTGAAGATACGACCCTGCTTGAGGCCAATCCGGGCCAGTGGCTCCTGCAGGTCTTCAGTCTTTATGTCCTTGTTGCCGGTAATCGAAAAACTGGCAATCGATGGACGCTCTGATACGGCAATGACGAGCGCCCCACTGTCCCAGCGGATTTCAACATCCCGGAAAAATCCGGTGCCGTATACCGCCCGGATCGCCTCCTGGATACGATCCTGATCGATGCGGTCGCCTATATTCACCGGGAGGTAATTGAATACCGTACCTTCGGCAATCCGCTGCAGACCTTCGACGCGGATATTGCGTACGACCAGGTCATCGGAATCGGATACCGCAACCTGGCTATGAGCACTCGCCGTCAACAGCAAAAGTGTTACGGCAAACAGCGCACGCACACAACGACAACCCCGCGACAACAAACCCATCACTGACTCAGCCGAGCAATCTGGAAATATCGTTGTAGAAAGCGAAGGTCATCAGGAGCAGCAGCAGGCCGAGACCCACCTGCTGCCCGATCATCTGCGCACGTTCCGACAGCGGGCTACCCTTCAGCTGCTCGGCCAGCGTATAGACGATCTGACCACCATCGAGCATCGGCACAGGAAGCAGATTAAGCACACCGAGACTGATACTGACCACTGCGAGAAAACCCAGAAATGCTGAAAGCCCGATGCTCGCACTATAGCCTGCATACTGTGCGATGTTGATCGGGCCGCTGATATTCTTTACCGACACATCACCAACCAGCATCCGCCAGATCATGCGCAGCGTCAGGGCACTCATGTCCCAGGTACGGATCACCGCCCGCTGCAGGGCATTGATGGGCGTATAGCGCTCCTCGGCGCGCATATCGTCAAACTCACCGGGCGAAAGCAGAACTGCAGCGCCGATCCGGCCAATTGAACCAGTGTCGCCGTCCACCGTTTCAACATCGACCGCCAGCTCCAGCTCCTTGCCGGCTCTTTCCAGCCTGACGTCGATGCGCTGGCCCGGACGGGCACGGATCAGCTCCACCCATTGCACCCAGCTGTCCACAGCAATGCCATCGACAGCCAGCACCCGGTCGCCGGACCGCATACCGGCCCGCTCGGCCGGACCACCCGCAACCAGCTCACCAATCACCGCATCCGGGACAGGCGTCCAGGGCTTGAAGCCGAGCTTCACAAACAGCTGCCCTGGCTCGGTCAACTCGGACTCAAGGCCAGCGGTCTGGAGAACCGCCTGCCGAATTTCCGGCCGGCCGGCTGGACTCTTCTCACTCAGCTCAAGACTGATCGACCCGTTGGTCAGCAACTCATCCAGTATGCCGAGCGTGGCCGATTCCCAGGTCAGCACTCGCTGCTGCCCGACTGAAACAATGGTATTGCCCTCGCGCAATCCGGCCCTCGCAGCCACCGATCCGGGCTCAACAGCACCGATCACCGGCTTGATGCCCGGCACGCCATTCATGAACATCAGCGCATAGGCAAGTACGGCAAACAGCAGGTTGAATGCCGGCCCGGCAAACAAAATAGCCATGCGCACCGATCCGGATTGCCGGTTGAAGGCACGTTCGCGTTCGGCAAAGCTGACCGCACAGTCCCGTTCGTCCAGCAGCTTCACATAGCCACCGAGTGGTATCGCCGACAGACAGTATTCAGTCTGGTCAACGCCGGCACGACGGGACCACAACACCTGCCCGAATCCGATGGAGTAACGCAGAACCTTGACGCCAAACAGGCGGGCAACGGCGTAGTGCCCGAATTCGTGTATCGCTACCAGCAGTGCAATGGCAGCAATGAAGGCAATCAGTGAATTGAGTATGGATGGCATGGCGTCAATATTAAGACATCAGGCAGGGATCCGTCCCATCCACTGCAGGGCCAGCGCAAACAACGGGGCTGCTGCCGTCATGCTGTCAATCCGGTCGAGCACACCGCCATGACCGGGGAAAAGTCGGCCGCTGTCCTTGAGACCGACACTACGTTTAAACATGCTCTCGGCCAGGTCCCCGACAATGGATAGCGCTGCCATGCATAGACCGAGCGGCAGCATTACAGCCAATGGCAGACCAAGCAGGCTGCCGCCCGCACCTGCGACAAGCACCGCACTTACCAAGCCACCAGCTACACCTTCGAGTGTCTTGCCCGGACTGACCTGCGGCGCCAGCTTCAGGCGCCCCCAGCGATGCCCGGCAAAGTACGCACCGATATCCGCGGCCCAGATGATCGCCAGAACCAGCAGCAGGAGCGCAGATCCCTGGCCCGCCACCTGCAGGATGGCAAGCAGGCTCATCCAGGCCGGAACCAGGACGAAAATACCGGCCAGACCGGCAGCAAATGGCGATATCGGTACCGGATAGCGCAGGATCCAGACCAGCGCGACCAGCCACCAGGTGAGCGCAGCCCACAGCACAAACGACAGGTCTAGCCGGTCGGGAACCAGCCAGTAACCCGCGATATACGCGGCTGTCAGGAGCAGAAAATAGAGGTGTCGTATCGGCGGCTGAACGCCACCGAGGAACGCTGTCCATTCCCGGGCGGCAAGCAGCATGAGCAGTGCAGCCGCCGCTATTGCAACACTCGCGGGTGCGGCAAAGAGAACGGCCACCAGAACCGTGACCAGCACTGTTGCGGTAAGCACCCGCTGCAACAGTTCACTCATGCAATACCGCTACGATTCCGGGCCGCAGCGCAGCTGCCGGCGACGGTACTCAATCGCCGATAGCCTCTAGCTGCTCGGTGACACCGCCAAAGCGTCTTTGCCGATGACTGAAAAGCTCCAGGGCTGCCGCCAGCTCCTCCGCATTGAAGGCTGGCCAGAGCGTATCGGTGAAATGCAGCTCGGTATAAGCCAGATCCCACAACAGGAAGTTGGAAATGCGCCGCTCACCACCGGTTCGGATCAGGAGATCAGGCGCAGGCAGCCCGGCCAGTGCACGATGGCGATCGATCAGTGACTCGTCTATATCGGCAGGATCCAGATCGCCGGCTTTCAGCTTTTGGCCGATCCGCCGCACGGCCTGAACCATATCCCACTGGCCGCCATAGGCGACAGCCAGCACGAGCGTCATGCGCGAATTTGCAGCAGTACGGGCCTCCGCATCCGCCATGCGCTTGCGCAAGATGGTCGGCAGACTGTCACGCGCGCCGATGAAGCGCAGCTGGATGCCATTCTCGTGCAGGGCATCAACCTCGCGCTGCAGGACTTCGACGAACAGCCGCATGAGCGCATCGACTTCACCCGGCGGGCGCTTCCAGTTCTCGCTGCTGAAGGCAAAGAGTGTCAGCACCTTTACATGACTGGCCGCACAAGCCTCGATAACAGCGCGCGCAGCCTTTACGCCGGCGCGGTGGCCGGCATGACGGGGCCGTCCATGCGCATTGGCCCAACGCCCGTTTCCGTCCATTATCATGGCCACATGGGCAGGCCGCAGGGGCTGAAATTTATTGCTGCTGGTCATCAACGCTCAGATCTGGCTCAGGTGTTCTGGAACAATCAGAACTCCATGATTTCCTTCTGTTTGTCCTCAGAGACCTTCTCAATCTCAGCGACGTGCTTGTCGGTGATCTCCTGGATCATCGCCTCGCCCTGATGCTCCTGATCCTCATTGATCAGCTTGTCCTTCAGCAGTTCCTTGATGTCGTTGATGGCATCCCGCCGGACGTTGCGGATGGCAACCCGACCCTGCTCGGCTTCCTGACGAACCATCTTCGCAAGATCCCGCCGCCGATCCTCCGTGAGTACCGGCAAGGGCACACGGATCACCATGCCGGCACTGCGTGGCGTCAGACCGAGATTTGCACTCATGATGGCTTTCTCTATCACGGCCACCATCGATTTTTCCCAGGGCGTAACGGTCAGCGTGCGGGCATCTTCAATGGCAACATTAGCGGTCTGCGTGAGTGGAACACTGGCCCCGTAATAATCGACAGTCAGATGTTCAATCAGACTCGGGTGCGCGCGACCGGTGCGCAGCTTGCGCAGGCCCTGCGACATTGCCACAACGCATTTGGCCATACGCTGATCAGCGTCCTTTCTGATCTCGTCGATCACACCATAACCTCCAGACTAAACGCCTCTAATCTGTAACCAGTGTGCCGATGTTCTCGCCGCGTGCGAGACGCACCAACTCCCCGGCACCGTTCAGGTTAAAGACGCGGATCGGTACATGGTTTTCACGGCACATGACAACCGCAGTGGTATCCATAACATTTAGCTTGTCGTTGATCACCCGGTCGAAGCTCAGCCGGTCGTAGCGCACCGCTCGAGGATCCTTGACTGGATCAGCCGTATAAACACCATCGACCTTGGTGCCCTTGACGAGCACATCGGCATCAATCTCAATGGCGCGCAATGCTGCAGCGCTGTCAGTTGTAAAAAAAGGGTTGCCGGTACCAGCTGCAAAGATGGTGACCCGTCCTTTTTCCAGATGACGGATCGCTCGGCGCCGGATGTAGTCCTCACAGACTTCGTGGATCTGCAGCGCAGACATCACGCGGGCATGTGTACCCATGCGCTCAAGGGCGTCCTGCAAAGCAAGTGAGTTGATGACTGTTGCGAGCATTCCCATATGGTCGCCCGTAACGCGATCCATGCCGGCCCGGGCCAGACCCGCGCCGCGGAAAATATTGCCACCGCCGATAACGACACCAAGTTGCACGCCGAGAGCCACAACTTCTTTCAGCTCGGCTGCTATACGGGACAGCACAGCGGGATCAATACCGTAGTCCCCGCCACCCATGAGTACCTCGCCGCTGAGCTTCAGCAGGATGCGCCGGTAGAGCAGACGAGTCTCGTTCATGCGTTCAAAACCGTGCGATGTCCGTTGGGTGCCGATGCGAAACACCGTCGATTCTACCGGATTTGCTGCCCTGCGAGGTTACCGGCAGGACAGGCTTGCGACGTGCCGCACAGTCGTGACCAGCAATGCGTTTGCATGGTCACCTGACAGTTCAGGCAGCGGAATGCATGGCAGCGACTGCGTCGGCAATATTCTCGGACTTCTTTTCGATCCCCTCACCCACTTCAAGACGCACAAAGCTCTTTACTGTGGCCCCGCGTTGCTTGAGGAGTTTCTCGATCGAAAAATCCGGATCCTTGACGAACGTCTGCCCCAGCAACACGATCTCATTTAGATACTTGCGCAAGCGACCCTCAACCATCTTGGCAACGATCTCGGCCGGCTTGCCCTCACCCTGAGCCTGCTCTGAGAGAATCCGGCGCTCATTGGCGCGAATCTCCTCAGGTACATCATCGGCCGACAGGTAACGCGGGTTGCTTGCAGCGATATGCATCGCCAGATCCTTGCCCAGATCCGTATCGCCGCCGACCACATCGACAAGTACCCCGATCCGCGTGCCGTGGAAATAGGTACCCAGCTGGCCGGCTGGCCGGACATAGTCAAAGCGACGCACACCGATATTTTCACCGATCTTGGCGACCAGATCCCGCCGAGACTCCTCAAGCGTCTGCCCGTCAGAAGTAGCGATTGCCATCAGCTCGTCAACCGTACCGGGCTGCTGTGCAGCTGCGAGCTCAACAGCCATCTGCGCAAAGCGCTGAAAGTTATCGTCCTTGGCGACGAAATCCGTTTCGCAGTTGACCTCCATGATTGCGGTCACCTCACCGCCAGGGCTGACGGCCGTCATGATCTGCCCTTCAGCCGCAACCCGCCCGGCCTTTTTGTCGGCCTTCGCCTGTCCGCGGGTACGCAGGAGATCTTGAGCCGCATCGATTACACCCTCGGCGTCGATCAATGCCTTTTTGCACTCCATCATGCCGGCGCCAGTACGCTCACGCAGTTCTTTCACCAGGCTTGCGGCAATCGTCATCACGGCTCTCCAGATCTATAAACAGGGTTCCATGCAAAACATGGCGCCCGACTGGTACCTGCACGGCACCAAAAAAATATCCGGGCTGCACCAGGCAGCCCGGCAGGGGCAGGCTGGCTGATTAAATCAGGCCTCAGCGTCGGTCTGTTCGCCCGCAGACGCCGCATCCACGGCGGCTTCCGGCTCAGCCTTGGGAGCCGGGCTGCGTGCTGCAGCTGGCTTGCGTACCGGCCGCCGCGCCGCCCCGGCACGCTTGCCATCGGGGTTGGCCCATGGCCGTCCGTCGGCATCGAGTTCGACAAAATCGTCTTCACCGATCGGCAGGGCAGGAATCGATGACTGACCGGCAATCACGGCATCGGCAATCGCAACTGCATAAAGCTCGGCAGCACGCATTGCATCGTCGTTACCGGGCACCATGTACTGGACACCTTCAGGCGACGAATTGGTGTCGACAATACCGACGACGGGGATACCCAGCTTGTTCGCCTCATGTACCGCAATCTTTTCATGACCGACATCGATCACGAAAATCGCATCCGGCAGTGAGGCCATGCTCTTCACACCACCGAGACTGCGCTCAAGTTTTTCACGCTCACGTCGACGTTCCAGAACTTCTTTCTTCGTCAGACGCGTGAAGGTACCGTCCTCTTCCATCGCATCGAGTTCTTCGAGGCGCTTGATGGACTGCTTGATCGTCTTGAAGTTGGTCAGCGTGCCGCCGAGCCACCGGTGGCTGACATGGGGCATGCCACAGCGGGTGGCCTGGGCCTTGACCGAATCGCCAGCGGAGCGCTTGGTACCGACAAACAGCACCTTGCCACCGTTGGCCGCAAGCGAACTGATAAAGCTCGTCGCCTTGCGAAACATCGGGACCGTGTGTTCGAGATTGATGATGTGGATATTGTTGCGGGCACCGAAAATATACGGGCCCATTTTCGGATTCCAGTAGCGGGTCTGGTGGCCAAAATGGACACCAGCCTCAAGCATCTGGCGCATGCTCACGTCAGTCATAGAAACTCCTTAAGTTTGGGTTCGAACCTCCGCGAACCCCATCCGGCAACCCCTTCCCGCAGCAAGATTCCTTTACAGAAATCTGGATGTGGTTGGAGGGCACCCCGCCGGACGTGTCGGAACGCGTGTGGATTTCGTTGCCTCTAGGGCGCGCGCTTTATACCATACCGGGCTAGCGGCAACAACGCGCTCGCAGGGTCGTTCCTCTACATTTGCCGGGGCCCGGCTCAGGGCTGCAGAAGGGAACGAATGGCGATTTCAATAAAGACTCCGGCTGAACAAGATGCGATGCGACTCGCCGGGCGCCTCACGGCAGACGTACTGGACATGATTGGCCCTTATGTACAGCCCGGCGTCAGCACCGATGAACTGGACAGGATCTGTCACGATTTTATTGTCGACGTGCAGCATGCGGTGCCCGCCCCGTTGAACTACCGCGGCTTCCCGAAATCAATCTGCACATCGGTCAATCATGTCGTTTGCCATGGCATTCCGGGCGACCGGATCCTGAAAAACGGCGACATCGTCAATCTCGATATCACCGTCATCAAGGACGGCTTTCACGGTGACAGCAGCCGGATGTTCTTTGTTGGCAAGAGCACGGTGCAGGGCGAACGGGTGGTAAACGCGTCCCATGACGGGCTTTGGAAGGGCATTGCCCAGGCCAGGCCCGGCAATCGCCTCGGCGATATAGGTCATGCCATCCAGACCTTCGTTGAGGCCCAGAATCTCAGTGTAGTGCGGGAGTACTGCGGCCACGGCATCGGGCGCGTCTTTCACGAAGACCCGCAGGTTCTGCACTACGGTGACCCAAACACCGGGCCTGAGCTGCGTCCTGGGCAGACATTCACGATCGAGCCGATGGTGAATATCGGCAAAAGGCATGTTCGCTTGCTGGCAGATGGCTGGACGGTCGTTACCCGCGATCATTCGCTGTCGGCCCAGTGGGAGCACACCATCCTGATCACTGACAGCGGCTGCGAAGTCCTGACACTTGGTGCCAACGAGCAGCGATGAACCCGTCAGGCAGCCAGCCAATTACCCTGACTGACGATGCCCGTGAACTGGCCGCGAGCATCCTTAGCGCTGATGGCAGCGCCATCGACTGGACAAAGGTATCCGCATCTCCCGGTCAGCAGGGCAACGCTCCAGACACGCTGCTGACGCACCTCCGCCACATCCTTGCCTGCGGCAGCGCGGCGCTCCGGCAGCGGTTTCTGGCTGGTGAAACCACAGCGCAGCTGATCGCCGATCGGGCCAGACTCGTCGATCTCGTCATCTGCGGTGCCTGGCGCGGCAGCACCGGTGCGGATCACGCCGGTTGTGCACTGGTGGCAGTTGGCGGCTACGGTCGCGGAGAACTGCACCCCTGCTCGGATGTCGACCTGCTGGTACTCCTGCCGGCAGAAACTGCGGGACCCGTTCACGATGGCCTGTCGGTATTCCTGACCCTGCTGTGGGATGCTGGAATTGAGATCCGGCACAGCGTCCGCAACGCCCGGCAGTGCCGACAGGATGCCGAACAGGATCTCACCGTCCTCACCACGCTGATGGAATCCCGCCTGCTACTCGGACCGGAACAATTGCTGCAGGACATGCAGGCCGCGATTGCCGCGGAAAATATCTGGTCATCACGCGACTTCTTCGAAGGCAAACTCCGCGAGCAGCAGGCCCGTCACCACCGTTATGACGACACCGTTCACAACCTGGAACCGGATGTCAAAGGCAGTCCGGGGGGCTTGCGGGACATACACACCATCGCCTGGGTTGCACGCCGTGAATTCGGCAGTGAAAACCTCGATGATCTGGTCAGACGCGGCTTTCTGAGCGCGCCGGAGCTTCGACTGCTGCTGCAGGGCCGGGAATTCCTCTGGCGTATCCGTTTCGCCCTGCATCTGCTCACTGGCCGCCATGAGGACCGCCTGCTGTTTGACCATCAGGCACGCATCGCGCAGCTGTTTGGCTACCAGGACGCCACTTACATGCTGGCGGTCGAACAACTCATGCAGCGCTACTACCGCACAGTAATGGATCTGAGTCGGCTCAACGAGATGATCCTGCAGCAGTTTCAGGAAGCCATTCTCAGCAGCCCGGATACCGCTGTCGAAGCGGTAAATGAACGCTTCCAGGTCCGCAACGGCTTTCTGCAGGTGACTACAGATGACGTATTCGACAGCACACCATCTGCCCTGCTGGAACTCTTCCTGGTCCTCCAGCAGCACCCCGACCTGAAGGGCGTCAGCGCCGGCACCATTTCACTGATACGGCGCAGCCTGAATCTGATCGATGACGGTTTCCGGCAGGATCCGCGCAACCACCGCCTTTTCCTGCAGATCCTGCGCGCCAAGGAAGGCGTGACCCACGAACTGCGACGCATGAACCGCTACGGAGTCCTCGGCCGCTACGTTGTCGCCTTCGGCCGGATCGTCGGTCGCATGCAATACGACCTGTTTCACGCCTACACCGTCGACGAGCACACGCTGTTCGTGGTGAGTAATCTGCGACGCTTTGCCCTGGCCAGATACGATCATGAATATCCGCGCTGCTCGGAAATCATGCGTTCACTGCCGGCACCGGAGCTCGCCTATCTGGCCGGACTTTTTCATGACATCGCCAAGGGCCGCGGCGGTGATCATTCCGAGCTCGGCGCACTGGATGCCGAATCCTTCGTCCTCGAACACGGAATGAGCCGCTACGACGCCAGGCTGGTTGCGTGGCTCGTTCGTCACCATCTCAGCCTGTCGCTGACCGCCCAGAAACGCGATATCAGCGATCCCGCGATCATCAGCGAATTTGCCGCACTGGTTGGCGATGAGGTCCACCTGGATTACCTCTATCTGCTCACCGTTGCCGATGTCCGTGGTACCAACCCGAAACTGTGGAACTCCTGGAAGGCGCAGCTTTTCGACGAACTCTACAGCCAGGCCAAACGGGCACTGCGCCGCGGGCTCGAAAATCCGATTGACCGCGACGAACTGGTTGCCGAGCGCAGGGCTGCGGCACGTATCCTGCCAGCGGCAGCTAACATTCCCGCGGCACGACTCGAAGAGATCTGGTCAGAACTGGGTGACGAATATTTCCTGCGCTACTACCCGGAGGAAATTGCCTGGCATACGCGACTACTGGCCGCGCGCGAAGATGAAGGTCGCCGTGTTCTGGTCGGCATCCAGGATGAAGTCTCGCGCGCCGGCACCTCCGTGATCACCTATGCGCCCGAGGATCGCTACACCTTCGCAATTGCCACCGCCGTCCTTGACGAACTGGGCCTGAACATCGCCGATGCGCGCATCATCCGGCTCAACAACGGTTTCCGTCTGTCTACTTACGTGGTGCTCGAGAGCGGCGAACATATCCTGGACAGCGAGCGACGCGAACAGATCCGGCAACGTCTGGAACAGGCGATAACCGATGGCCAGACCCGCGGGCTGAAAGTGACCCGGCGACCGCCACGCCAGGTACGCATGTTCACCACACCGACCCTGGTCACCTTTGGCAGCGATGACATCAACAACAGGACCGTCATTGAAATTGTTGCGAGCGACCGGCCCGGACTGCTGGGCCAGATCGGTCTGGTCCTGCGCAACCACGACGTCGGGATACAGGCAGCCAAGATCCTCACCGTCGGCGAGCGCGCCGAGGATGTTTTTTATGTCACGGACCCGAACGGCAACCCGTTGACCGAAGCCGCATGCCAGCAGATCGAAGCAGCCCTGATTCTCGCCCTGGACAACGGCAGTTGACACAGCAGCCCGCGTATCATTCACACAACAACAGCCGGAAGTCATTGTGAACACAGACTCACTCAGCACAATTATCGACAAGGCATTCGAAGAGCGCGCCTCGCTCGACCTGCAGAACCCGCCCCAGGCCATCCGTACAGCCGTGCAGACCGCGATCGATATGCTCGATCGCGGCACGGCACGTGTGGCAGAAAAGACTGCACGCGGCTGGGTTGTCCATCAGTGGCTCAAGAAAGCCGTGCTGCTGCACTTCGGCATCGAGCGGAATGTGCGCATCGAAGGCGGCTTTACGGACTTCTATGACAAGGTCCCAATGAAGTACGCCAACTGCAGCCAGGAAGAATTTGCCGCCGGTGGCGCACGCGTGGTGCCGGGTGCGATCGTCAGGCGCGGCGCCCATGTGGCTCGCGATGTGATCCTGATGCCCTCATTCGTGAACATCGGCGCCTTTGTCGACAGCGGCACTATGGTGGATACCTGGGTGACGGTCGGCAGCTGCGCGCAAATCGGGCGCAAGGTGCATCTCTCCGGCGGCGTGGGCATCGGTGGCGTTCTGGAACCTCTGCAGGCCAATCCGACCATAATCGAAGACAACTGCTTCATCGGCGCACGCTCCGAGATTGTCGAAGGGGTGGTCGTTGAAGAAGGCGCGGTGATATCGATGGGCGTTTTTATTGGCCAGAGCACGCGGATTTACGATCGCGAAAAGGACGAGATTCTCTACGGGCGGGTACCTGCCGGAGCGGTCGTAGTTCCCGGAACACTGCCGTCGAGCAAGGGTTCCTGCAATCTGTATTGCGCTGTCATCGTCAAGCGCGTTGATGCTAAGACGCGCGCCAAAACGTCCCTTAACGAGCTGTTGAGAACAGACTGAGCCCATGACATCCATCACTTACAGCACAGTCGAATTTGCCTGTGAACTGCTGCGCCGGCCATCTGTTACACCGGCAGACGCTGGCTGCCAGTCGCTGATTGCCGAGCGCCTCATCGCGGCCGGCTTCAGTGTTGAACACCTGCAGTTTGGCGACGTCAGCAATATCTGGGCCCGCCACGGCCAGGGCAGCCCGGTATTCTGCTTTGCTGGTCATACCGACGTGGTACCAGCCGGACCGGCACAGGACTGGCAGACCGATCCCTTCGTGCCGGAAATCCGCGATGGCATCCTCCATGCCCGCGGTGCCGCCGACATGAAAGCCAGCCTTGCAGCAATGGTGGATGCCGCAACGGGCTTCACGGCAGCTCATCCCGGACACAAGGGATCAATCGCGTTCCTGATCACCAGCGATGAAGAAGGTCGCGCCCAGGACGGCACAAAACGTGTCATGCAGTGGCTTGCGGAGCGCGGCGAAAAGATTGACTGGTGCGTCATCGGCGAGCCATCCGGGAAAGACCGCCTTGGGGACACGGTGCGCGTAGGCCGCCGCGGATCCCTGAGCGGCATACTGACCGTACACGGCGTACCCGGGCATGTCGCGTATCCACACATGATCAGCAACCCGATCCAGGCGTTTGCTCCACTGCTGACCCGGCTTTACGCAGAGCCGGTTGATCAGGGCAACGAGTTTTTCCCGCCGTCCAGCTTTCAGGTCGTAAAACTCGAAAGCATCGGCGACGCGGTCAACAGCACACCGGGCACACTCAGCGCCCGCTTCAATTTCCGCTATTCAACGGTCTGGACACACCAGCGTCTCAGCGCGCATGTAGAAAAGCTGTTTGCGGAATCGGGGCTTAAGTACACGCTGGACTGGCACCTGTCAGGGGAACCGTTCCTGACTCCGCCAGGCCAGCTTACCGACGCGGTCAGCGCAGCCGTCAGCAGCGTGACCGGTATCACGCCGACACTGTCGACCGGTGGGGGAACCTCAGACGGCCGGTTCATCGCGCCAAGCGGCACTCATGTCATTGAATTTGGTGCGGTCAACGCGACGATTCACAAACCGAACGAACAGATACCGGTTGCTGATATCAGCACCATGCGCGAAGTCTATCGGGAAATTCTCGACCGGATGCTCGGCCAACCCTAAGCAGGCCGGGCTTTAGTGCGTGCGTACTGACCAGCCTCTGCCGCGCCAGTTCAAAACGACACCGTACGTACCGAGCACCACCAGTGCAATCAGCACCCAACCTGGCATGCTCAATCCGAGAAGGACCCAGTCCACCTTGGCACACTCACCCGAACCGGACAGCACTGTCATCAGCATCTCGCCGACCGGAAAGGCCTCCAGCATGAAGTCGAGACCTGGACCGCAGGCCGGCACCCGATCCGGTGGCAAAGCCTGCAGCCACAGCTGCCGGCCAGCGACACCACTGCCAGCCAGTGCGGTCAGGCCGATCAGGATCGCGTAGCCACGTCGCATCCCCCGTCCGGCTGCATGTACGGCAGCGACAAGAAACAGCAGCCCGAGGCACATCACCGCAACGCGCTGGAATATGCACAGCGGACACGGCTCAAGACCCAGAACCTGCTGCGCATACAACGCAAAGGCAATCAGCGCGGCACAGACCAGAAACCCCGCTGTATTCGCACCTCGCACCGTACTGAATATATTCATGATGTCCATGTTCGCTATCCGGAGAATAAGGTCACAAACCCGCTGCAAGACATCAGGATGTTACCCGGTCACGCAGATAATTCGGCAATGCGAGAGCCGGCGCAACAGTCTGGCCACGCAGAAACCTGGGCCAGGCCAGCGCGGCAACATCCGCCGCTGATGGTCGCAACCCGCTATCAAGTCCGGTCAACACCGGGGCGCAGCGGTCGCGCAGATCAGGATAGGCCAGCCAGCCGGGCCCCACTGCAAAGCACGGCGACATACCCGCGCAATTGACCTGCTCCGGTTGCAGCAGTACATCCTCCTGCAGGACACGCACACCCTGCTCCGCATCAGGCGCATAAATTGCAAAGTAGATCTGCCCCATCCGCGCATCCAGACAAGCGGCCACGGGGCGCTCCTCTGACGCGCGGAACCCGGCCATCGCCAGTGCAGCGAGTGTCGACACGGGTACTACAGGCAGCTGCCGTGCAAAGCCAAGGGCCTGCACCAAAGCCGCAGCAACCCGCACGCCTGTAAAGCTACCGGGTCCGGCACCAAAAGCCAGACAATCCAGCTGATCAAGACGGGTTCCGGTTTCTTCGAGCAATTCCTGCAACCAGGTATAGATGGCACGCGACGGCGTCTGCAGACCTTCTGCTGCGCGCACCGCTATCTTTGCGCCATGGACGAGAGCGAGACTCGGAAAATCAGTGGCCGTTTCTACGGCCAGGCAGCAGAAACCAGGGCCCTTCACTGCCAGCCTTTCAAGCAGCCATGCACAGACACAACCGGAGCCGCCAAGAGATACAAGTGGGCCAGTATAGGTGATCCCTGATCTGTATAATGATTCGCTTAAATCGCACTCCCAGCCCAGGCTGCAGCTGCGATTACTTCACAATAATCAAGGATCTTTGATGACTACAAGTAACGCAGCGTTGCGCAATTGGGTCGACTCGGTCGCTGCCCTGACGAAGCCCGCGAAAATTCACTGGTGTGACGGATCGGAAGCTGAATACCTCAGCCTGATCGACGAAATGCAAAAGAGCGGCGACCTCATCGCCCTGAACCAGAAGACCTACCCAAATTGCTTTCTGCACCGTTCCAGTCCTTCAGACGTCGCGCGCGTCGAGCACCTGACTTTCGTCTGTAGTACAGACCGCGACGACGCCGGTCCCAACAACAACTGGATGGCTCCCGACCAGGCACACCAGAAAATGGATGGCTTGTTTGCTGGCGCAATGCAGGGCCGAACCCTGTACGTCGTCCCCTACTGCATGGGTCCGATCGAATCTCCTTATTCGCGCTGTGGCGTAGAAATAACCGACAGCGCCTATGTGGCCGCCAACATGAAACTCATGACGCGCATGGGCAAGATCGCCCTGGAACGCATTGAGCGCGAAGGGAAGTTCGTACGCGGCCTGCACTCCACCGGCGATCTGAACCCCGACCGCCGCTTCATCATGCATTTCCCGGAAGAGCTGCTGATCCAGAGCATTGGCTCCGGTTATGGCGGCAATGCCCTGCTTGGCAAAAAATGCCATGCGCTGCGCATCGCCAGCTGGCAGGCCCGCCAGGAAGGCTGGCTTGCCGAACACATGCTGCTGGTCGAAATCGAGAATCCGGCCGGCGAGCGTTTCTATATCGCCGCAGCCTTCCCTTCAGCATGCGGCAAGACCAATCTCGCGATGCTTATTCCGCCTGAATCGATGGCGGGCTGGAAGGTACGCACACTGGGCGACGATATCGCATGGCTGCATCTCGACGACGAAGGCCAGCTGCGCGCAATCAACCCCGAGGCAGGTTACTTCGGCGTGGTGCCGGGCACCGGGCCGACCACCAACCGCAACGCCTATGAAATGATCCGGCACGACACGATTTTCACCAACGTTGCCATGACGGCCGACAAGGAGCCGTGGTGGGAAGGTAAAGGCGATGGCAAACCCGCTATCGACTGGCAGGGTCGCCCCTACGATGCGAAGAATGGCCCTGCCGCGCATCCAAACTCCCGCTTTACCGTGTCGGCACAGCAGGGCTCAAGTTACTCACCGCTCGCCGATGATCCGCGCGGCGTGCCCATCAGCGCGATTGTCTTTGGTGGCCGTCGCCGCGAACTGGCACCGCTGGTCTATCAGGCGAAGAGCTGGCGTCATGGCGTGCTGATGGGTGCCGGTGTCGCTTCTGAAACCACCGCAGCAGCCACCGGTGCCGTCGGCGTAACCCGGCGCGACCCGATGGCCATGAAGCCTTTCTGCGGATACAGCTTTGGTGACTACTGGAAACACTGGCTGAGCTTTGAAAAGCGGGCCAAAAAGCTGCCAGCCGTATTCCATGTGAACTGGTTCCGGCAGGACGACAGCGGACATTTTCTGTGGCCGGGCTTTGGCGATAACCTGCGGGTCATCCAGTGGATCACGGAACGCTGCGCCGGCAAGATCGGCGCGCGTGAGACACCGATCGGGTTTCTGCCGAACAGCGCAGATCTCGACAGCCGCGGTGTGAATCTCAAGCCAGGCGCACTCGATGCACTGCTGAAGGTCGATGCAGCACAATGGCGGGCAGAGATGGCATCCATTGAAAAATACATGAAGGAATTCGGCGAGCGCCTGCCAGCCGAACTGGTCGAAGAGCACCGTCGAGTGGTCAACGACCTCGGCTGACCCTCAGTTGCATGCGGGCCTTGCGCCCGCATGCACTCTCAGCTTTCTACGCTGTATTCGATGGCCAGCGGCGTACCGCGGGCAGCAACCCGGCCCATGCTGATCACGCCGCTGCCGGTCAGCACGGCACTGTCGCGGCGCAGGTAAATCTCCTCCTTGCCGTCCTGCTGTATGAAGGTGCCGTTAGTGCTTTCATCCACAAGCACAAAACGATTCCGGGCCGCATCCACACGCGCATGTATCCGCGATATCAGATTGCCCTTTATCACCACATCGTTTTCGTCGGCACGACCCATCGTGACGGTCACCTTGCCCTTGTCGCCAACGATGACCTCCTGATCACGAAACCGGAGGCATAAACGGGAAGTGCGGGCGGGGGTCCGGTGACCCGGATCTATAGAGGGCAGCATGTTGGTTGCCTCTTCGGGCTGCCACAGCACCTCGAATACAGCGACTTCGTCGGACTGCCCCTTGGGGGTAGAGACATCGATCTGTCGCACCAGCGCTTTCCACTGCGGACTTAACTGCTCCACGACTGCAGTGGTAGTAAGAATCTGGCCAGCCTTGGCCTGTGAAGTCATGCTGTTGGCGGTATGAACGGCGACACCGGAAATATCCCGCTCCTCAAGCTGAACGGCCCCGTAGTGACAGCCGATGCGGATTGCGGCGTGCGTGCCCTGCGCGTCGATACGCACCGTATTGGTGATGCGCTGCTGCATCTGGTTTGCGGCATTGAGGGCATCGTCAGCCGACGGGAAGGTCGACATGACTTCGTCGCCCATGGTCTTGATCACGGTGCCGCCGAAATTCTCGGTGGCCTGCTTCATCACCTGCAGGCACTGCTGAACCGTCTCACGGGCGCGCTCATCGCCGAGATTCTCATAAAGCTGCGTGCTGCCAACCACGTCTGCAAACAGTATCGAAAGCTTCTTTTCGGCGGCTGCAGTCACAGGTCACCCCGAGCGCAATATGTCAAACGGCTGAGGTCAGTATATGCCATGAGGTACCCGGCCTGACCAGTGTCCGGACGCCGGGATCACCGGATCAATATTCAGCTACCAGATATGCCACCCAGCCGGCATCAGCATCGCCCTTCGCCTCCGGCGTGAACTCGCCGTTACCACGACCATCCCTGGCGGTCCCTTCCCACCAGACGGTGGTCTTCGAGAATCCTGCCTCGGACAGCAGCTCCGTCAACTCCGGCAATGACCACAGACGCCAGTCATAGGTGAAGGCCTTGTCTATCCGCGACCCGTCCGAAAAGCGGAATCCTATATGGCAGAGTACTTCCGATGTGACCGGATAGTATTTTTCCTGATGCCACACATAGGTGAAGCCGCGATGTGCGGTCGTTTCACGCAGCTCCCGATAAGCATCGTAGCCACCGTAAGCGTCCAGAAAGAAGATGCCATCCTTGAGCAGTGAACGCCGTACGCGACGGAAATACTGCAGCATCTGCGCGCGCGTCTTGAATATCCAGTAACTGAAGTTAAAGGCGGCAACCGCATCGAAGCCTGTAGCACGGACTTTGGTGACGTCGGCCTGCAGCAGTTGAAGCCGCGCCTGCTGCGAGGGCTTGAGCCGGGCAACATTTCGTCCACGCCCCCAGTCCAGAACGGCGGCATCCAGATCAACACCCGTGGCATGCATCGAGCGGCCCAGACTCACCCACTGGCAGGCCACGCTGGCCGTACCGCAGAAATCCTCACGCAGACTGTGTGGCGTCCGGCCGCGGATCTGCCGGAAAGTATCCACGACAAACTCACATTCAGACTCGGCGCACTGTACGGCCTTCTCGTAGTACTCGTGCAGGTCTGCCTGCTGGGCAATACTTTGCTTGCCCTTTTTCTTGCGCTCCGCCATCCGTGTTCAACTCCTGTATGTCAAAAACCGGCATCTTCGCCGGCCACCATCTGTAAAGACTCAAGCAGCAGTTCCGGGCGTGCATCAGCTGCACAGCCGCGGGTACTGAGAAAGCGACGCCAGGCCCGTGCGCCCGGCTGGGCATGATACAGGCCCAGCATGTGGCGCGTGATGTGGTGCAGACGGACCCACTCACCCATCTCCTGTTGTGCGTAGCGCATCATGGCTGTAACCACTTCGGCTCTTGACGGCGGTTGCCATACACCAGTCTGGTCAAGAACACTCGCCTCGACTGCTGTGAGCCAGTACGGATCTGCGTAGGCCTTGCGGCCGATCATCACACCGTCCACACCTGCTGAAAGATGCGCATGAATAGCAGCAAGCGTATCGACGCCGCCATTCAGGAGAATGCGGAGTTCCGGGAAATCTGCTTTTAGACGGTACACCGTCGCATAAAGTAATGGCGGGATCTCCCGGTTCTCCTTCGGCGAAAGCCCACTGAGTATTGCCTTCCGCGCATGCACCACAAAGGTCCGGCATCCGGCTGCCGCAACGGCTGCAATAAACTCCCGCAGGAAACCATAGTCGTCGCGGTCATCAATTCCGATCCGCGTCTTGACCGTAACGGGCACCCGGGTTTCAGCCTGCATGGCCTCGACACAACGAGCCACGAGAGCCGGCGAAGCCATCAGGCAAGCGCCAAAGGCGCCCTCTGCGACCCGCGCGCTCGGACAGCCCACATTGAGGTTGATCTCATCGTAGGCATAGGGCTCAGCCTTGCGGACAGCCGCTGCAAGCAGGGCTGGATCACTGCCACCGAGCTGCAGGGCAAGCGGATACTCAGCCGGGTCAAAGCGGAGCAACCGGCCTGAATCACCATGCATGATCGCGGCTGCCGTCACCATCTCCGTATAAAGGCGGACATGAGGGCTCAGCAGGCGCAGAAAAAACCGGCAGTGCCGGTCGGTACAGTCCATCAT
>JBATNV010000263.1:0-16251 GCA_049290495.1 Gammaproteobacteria bacterium
GGCAAGCCGACCAGCAGCGGCGACAAGGGCCAGCTCGGTGGCCGCAACTCGCCGACGACCTACAACGCAGCGCTGCATATCGCGCAGTTCTGGGATGGTCGTGCGGCTGACGTCGAGGCCCAGGCCAAGGGGCCCATCCTTAATCCCGTCGAGATGGCGATGCCCGATGCGGCTACGGTGGTGAAAACCCTGAAGGCCATTCCGGGTTACGCCGAACTGTTTGCAGCGGCCTTTCCGGATGACAAGGACCCGATAAATTACGACAACCTCGGTAAGGCGATAGGTGCCTTCGAGCGCAAGCTCGTGACGCCGGCGCCCTTCGACAGGTTTATCGCCGGCGACCTGACGGCACTCAACGAAGCACAGCTGACCGGTTTCAATACCTTTGTCGACAGCGGCTGCGCCAGTTGCCACAACGGCGTTGGTGCCGGTGGTGGCATGTATCAGAAACTCGGTCTCGTGAAGCCTTTTGCGACGACCGATACCGGTCGTGAAGAAGCGACACATAACGAGGCCGACAAGTTTTTCTTCAAGGTGCCCTCACTGCGGAACATCGAAAAGACCGGGCCGTACTTTCATGATGGCAAGGTCGCGACGCTCGAGGATGCGATTCGACTGATGGCCGAGCATCAGCTCGGCAGGACGCTGACCGATCAGCAGATATCTGAAATCAGGGCCTTCCTCAGCAGCCTCACCGGCACGCTACCGACCGAGCTGATTGCGGTACCGGCGCTGCCGGGCGTCAGTCCGGTCAGCGGTACCTGAGCCTGCCGAACTGAGCGTGAGGCGGCGAACTTCGGTTCGCCGCCGTTCAGGGCCGGCCGGGCAGTATTCCACCGTACAGTTTTACGCCGTCTGCCGGTTTCGATTCCCACAGTTGCTCCGCGAAGCGCGGAATGCTCATCGCGACCATCGGAAAACATTCGACGATCTGATCGGGCTTGAGTGGAATGCCGTAGAGCGCGTAGCAGAAGAAGTCGCGCTCGTCCGGACGCCAGAAGCCGCGGATGGTTTGGTGGTCACTGGTGATCGAGCCATCGGCGTTGAAATACGCGCGGAACACCAGCTCGCCGCGGGCGGTCACCATGCGATAGCGCGTGGTGTTCGACATCATGTGATTCCAGAAGCTTGAGAAGCGCTCCGACACTGGCTTGCTGCGATCCGGGTCGATCACGACCTTGGGCAATTCAGGCTTGGGCCAGTCGGCACCGCCGGTTTCCAGCATCAGGAAGGAGATCAGCGCGAGGCGGTCGGGATTTGGCACGCCTTCGGGAATCGCCATGCTGTTGCCAGGCACATCTTTGGCCGGATCGGCGAGGAACTGGTCGAGACGGTCGGCACTCCAGGTGATATTCGCGGCGACCAGCGCCGGCGAGTATTTGAAGCTGCTGCGGCTGCCAGCCTTGCTGCCGGTGACATGCCACAAGTTGGGACCCGTCAGATCGGAGGCGCCATCGCTCAGCGTGTGGCAGGCACCACAGCGCATCTGGAACGCACGTCGGCCGACCACGTAGTCAGCCTTCGACAACATATCGCGTGTCAGGATCTGCTGGGCCTGGGTGACCGGGATGAAGACGGCAGAGAGCAGGCTGGCGCTGAGAAGCAAGGCGAGCAGCAATTTCATGACTCTGGATCCTGGTCAGGAAGCTGGCCGCAGAATAATCGATTTTGTGCCCCGATCCTGCGAGCATGGCGGTACCGGGTCAACAGGATGTGCGCATGTCCACTTCTACACTCTCAGCTCCAGCCAAGGCCTTCATCGTGATCGGCGCGCTGTCCTTGCTGGTAGCCACGCAGCTCAGCGCCATCGGTTTCCATGCGCTCAACGAGATACTGACCCCGGCCAAGCGCGAGTCCTGGCACTGGGCTACCGAGATGCAGTTCTATCACTCGCTGGGCCTGATCCTGCTGGCTCTGCTTGGGCCGCGGCTCGGTAATTCGCGACTGATCACCTGGGCGGGCGGGCTGATGGTGCTCGGTCTGCTGCTGTTCTCGGGCGGCATCTATCTGGGCTCGCTCGGCGTGCCTTTTGTCGGGCAGCTAGCGCCTATGGGCGGCAGTTCCTTCATGCTGGCCTGGTTGCTGGTCGCGATTGCCGCGTTCCGCACCCGGCGCGAGTAAGCGGCCGCATGTCTGACAGTCACCCGCGGCCCTGGGTCGCAATCATCGGCAGTGGGCCGGCCGGTCTTGCTGCGGCCGAGATGCTGGCGGCAGATGCCGAGGTTCATGTCTTCGATGGCATGCCCTCGCCGGGACGCAAGTTCCTGCTGGCGGGCAAGAGCGGCCTGAATCTCACGCACGCCGAAGACTTCGAAATATTTCTCGGCCGCTTCGGTACGGCCCGCGCAGCGCTGGAACCGGCGCTGTGCAGCTTTCCGCCCGAAGCGATCCGGCAGTGGGCAGCAGGTCTCGGTATTGAAACCTTCGTTGGCAGCTCGGGTCGGGTTTTCCCGACGGCGATGAAAGCCTCACCGCTGCTGCGTTCATGGCTATCACGGCTGCGTGAGAGCGGGGTGACCCTGCATACGCGTCACCGCTGGCAGGGCTGGAACGGCGAGGGTGTGCTGGTGTTTGACACGCCGGATGGCGTGCAGAGATTCAGTACCGATGCCACTGTCCTGGCACTGGGGGGTGCAAGTTGGCCGCGCCTGGGTACGGACGGCGGATGGGCGGCTTTCCTCGCGGAGCGTGGCGTGCACATCAAGGTACTGCGGCCAGCCAATTGCGGCTTCGATGTGTCGTGGAGCGCGCATCTGCGTGAGCGCTTTGCAGGATCGCCGGTGAAATCCGTCAACCTGTCCTTTGGCACCGAGTCAGTGCGTGGTGAATTTGTCGTCAGTGCGAAGGGTATCGAGGGCGGTGCCGTCTATGCATTGTCGGCGGCTTTACGCGATGCCATCGAAGCGCACGGTTCCGCGACGCTGCTGGTCGATCTGCTGCCTGGCCGCAGGTTCGAACAGTTGGCGGCGGCGCTGTCACGTCCGCGTGGCAAGGCGAGCATGGCCAGCCACCTGCGCAAGACCGCCAGCATCGAGGGCGTGAAAGCGGCGTTGCTGCGGGAAACTGCCGATGCGGAAGTATTCGCCGATCCGGTGCGTCTGGCAGCCCACATCAAGGCGCTGCCGCTGACTCTCAGCGGAACACGTCCGGTGGCTGAAGCGATCAGCAGCGCAGGCGGTGTCGCCTTCGATGAGATCGACGCGCAGTTCATGTTGCACCGTCTGCCGGGCGTGTTCGTTGCTGGCGAAATGCTCGACTGGGAAGCACCGACTGGTGGCTATCTGCTGAGCGCCTGCCTCGCCACCGGCCGTGCGGCCGGCAGTGGGGCGCTCAATTTCGTGAACCGCAAATAGTTTCAGGCGCGCACCTGCGTTCTGGCGGTTATCCTGAGCCTCATGGCCGGACTGTCCAAATCACGCCTGATGTCCTTCCTCCAGTGCCCGAAGCGGCTCTGGCTGGAAAAGCATCAGCCGGAACTCGCGGCGTTCAGTGCGGCGACCGAAGCGGCGTTTGCGACCGGCCATGAAATCGGTGATATCGCCCGGCAGCTTTATGATCCCGCCGGCACCGCTACGCTGATCAGCGGTGCAGATGGCATGGCAGCAGCGCTGCGCGATACGGCAGCGGCAATTGCCGGTTCTGCAGCGACGCCGCTCTTCGAAGCGACCTTTGAGCGCGATGGCCTGTTGATCCGTGCTGACGTGCTGGACCGTCAGGCACAGCGGCTCATCGAAGTGAAATCATCGACATCCTGCAAGGACGAGCATGTCACCGACTGCGCCATACAGGCCTGGGTGCTTGAAACGTCGGCGGTCGCGCCGAAGTCTGTGGCACTCGCGTACGTCAACAACCAGTTCGTCTACCAGGGCGATGGCGATTATCGCGGCTTGCTGGACGAGAAAGACCTGGGTGCGGCGATCGGTACACAGCGACAGAAGGTCCCCGAATGGCTGGCGGCTGCGAAACGGACGGTGCAGGGCGACTGTCCGGATGCTGCGATCGGTCGCCGCTGTCGCACGCCCTATGCCTGTCCATTCATCGCGCATTGCTGGCCGGACACCGACTATCCGCTTAACACCTTGCCAGGTGTCGGCCGGCGTCTCGATGAGCTGATCGCGGAGGGTTACAAGGACGTGCGCGATCTTCCGGCCTCGAAGCTGAGTGGCAAAGAGGCACAGCGCGTCTGGCGGGCGGCTCGCAGCGGGCAGCCGGAGGTGCATGATTCGGCTCGCAAGGAACTCGCAGCACTCGGCTGGCCGCGTTACTACCTGGATTTCGAGACCATCGGTGGGGCGATTCCCCGCTGGGCCGGAACGCGGCCTTATCAGGCAGTGCCATTCCAGTGGTCCTTGCATGTCGAGTCAGCGCCCGGCCAGCTTGGGCATGCGGAGTTTCTTGATCTGAGTGGCGAGTTCCCGGCGCGGGCGCTTGCTACTGCGCTGCTCGCAGCGATCGGTGCCGAGGGTCCGGTGCTGACCTGGACCGGTTACGAAAAGCAGTGTCTCGGCGCGCTTGCCGCGTTCTGTCCGGAACTTGCCGAAGGACTGTCCGCTGTCGTTGGACGGCTGGTGGATCTGCACCCGGTCGTGAAGGCGGCGTACTACCACCCCGCCATGAAAGGCAGCTGGTCGATCAAGGCGCTGTTGCCGGCCATCGCGCCGGACATGGATTACGCACAGCTCGAAGGCGTGCATGATGGCGGCGGTGCGCAACTGGCCTGGGTTGAGGCGGTTGCGCCGCAAACTACAGCAGCGCGGCGCAGTGAGTTGCGCGAGCAGCTTCTGCGCTATTGTGGCCACGACACACTGGCCATGGTGCGCGTGCTGAAGTTTTTTTCCTGATCCGGTCATGACGATCTCATCCAACAAGTCACTCGACAGCGGATGGGCGCTCGCCGCCGGCATCGCTTTCAGCGTGCTGTTCACCGCCTTCATCTGGGTGAGCGGCAGCATCTGGCCGACACCGGCGCCTTATCTGCCCGAGCGGCCGGGCTTCTGGTACGAGTGGCAACTGGCCGAACCGACCTTCTGGACGCGGGCGACGGTCTGGGCTGGCTATCTCGCGCACCAGCTGATGTTGTGGTGGCTGATCTGGTATGCGCGACGGCAGCGACCGGCTTATACGCGCAGTCTGCATGCGGTGAATGTCTGGGCGCTGGGCGGCAATGCGCTGTTCATCGGACTGCACTGGCTGCAGACGCGTCTCTGGTATGACGGCCTGGCGCAGGATGTGCACGAGGCGACCTCGTTCGCCGCGGTGGCGGTGATGCTGGTGGTGATCCTGATCATGGAGGATCACCGGCGCGGCCTGTTCTTCGGCCGCAGAGTGTCGCTGGTCAGCGCAGCCGGTGAGGTGGCGCGAAAGTATCACGGCTATTACTTTGCATGGGCCATCATCTATACCTTCTGGTATCACCCGATGGAGAACACGCCCGGGCACCTGATGGGGTTCCTGTATATGTTCCTGCTGCTCCTGCAGGGCAGCCTGTTCTTTAGCCGTGCGCACCTGAACCGCTACTGGACGCTGTCCCTGGAAATGCTGGTGATCGCGCATGCCGTGCTGGTCGGTATGATGAACGGCACGCGCTGGGAGAATTTTGTCACCGGCCTGCTGGGTCTGTTCGTGATTACCCAGATCTACGGCTTGCCGTGGAAGCGCAGGGTGCGGCTGGCTGCGACGATCGTTTATCTGCTGGCGGTCGTGCTGATCTATTACTATGGCCGCGGGCTGGGCTACCTGTATGAAGTGTTCATGATCCCGCTGGGAGATTTTGCGGCAGTATTCCTGTTGTCGCTGCTGATCCTTGGCGGCGCGCGACTGGTGCAGGGCAGGGACTGAACATGGATTTGAGTTCGCCGGATTTCTGGATCGCCGTCGGGCAGATCATCGCCATCGATATCCTGCTCGGTGGTGACAACGCTGTCGTGATCGCGCTGGCTTCACGCCGACTGCCGGTGCAGCAGCGTACGCAAGCCATCTTCTGGGGCATGTTTGGCGCGGTCGGGCTACGCGTAGTGCTGATCTTCTTTGCCCTCGAGTTGCTGCAGTTCCCGTACCTGAAGATCGTCGGCGGATTGCTGCTGTTGTGGATCGGTATCAAGCTGCTGTTGCCCGCTGACGAGGACGGCGGCCACGAAATCAATGCCAGCGTACATCTGCTCGGTGCCATCAAGACCATCGTTCTCGCCGACGCGGTGATGAGTCTCGATAACGTGATCGGTATCGCGGGCGCAGCCAAGGGACATCTTGGGCTGGTGGTATTCGGCTTGATCGTCAGCGTGCCGATCATCGTCTGGGGTAGCCGTTTCGTGCTGACCCTGATGGATCGTTTCCCGGTCGTCATTCTCGGCGGCGCGGCGCTGCTGGGCTGGATTGCCGGTGACATGATCGCCCACGACGTGGTGCTTGCCGCCCATTATGCGGCGCTGGCGCCGGGCGTCTTTGCCTGGACTGCGCCGGTGGCCGGCGCAGTGCTGGTGGTCGCCACCGGCAAGCTGGGTGGCAAACGCCGTTCGGAGGCTACAAAGACAGAGCCCGTCGATCTGGTCCGGCGCGACGGCAACAGCGAACATCAGGAGTAGCTTATGTTGACATTCCTCGTCGCCATCGACGGTTCTGGTTATTCTGACAGTGCGGTTGGCTATGCAGTGCGCCGGGCAGGTCTGAGCAAGGAACCGGTGCGTGTGCATCTGCTCAATGTGCAATTGTCGCTGACCGGCGTGAATGTCAAGCTGTTTATCAAGGCGAAAAGCGTGGAGAGTTATTACCGTGACGAAGGGATGGCCGTCCTCGAAGCACCACGTGGCGTACTCAGCGCGGCCGGCATCAGTTGCGATCACCATATCGGCGTCGGCGACCCAGGCCAGGTGATAGTCGATTTTGCGCAGGCCAACAGCTGCGATGAGATCGTCATGGGCACGCATGGGCGCGGCGCCCTGGCCGGTGCGGTGATGGGTTCTGTAGCCCGTAACGTGATCCAGCGATCGTCGCTGCCGGTGGTGCTGGTGAAGGGCCAGCGGGCTGCAGGCCCTGCAGCATGATTGCGCCCGAAAACAAGAATCCAGTTGTGTCGTAATGGATAGTGGTCTGGGCGCCAGCCCGCAAGATTTCAGACTGCTTTGGTCGGGGTTCTGTCGTGGAGATCACCACTGCCAGGAGAAGTTGCTCACGGCTTTCTACCAGGAGATGCGCGGAATCGCCCGACGGATTCTCTCCGGTGATTCAGCCAGCGTCCATCTGCAACCGACTGAACTGGTCAATGAAACCATATTGCGGTTGCTGAAGGTCAATCGTCTCGATTTGCGGGACAGCAACCACTTTCTTGCGCTCGCTGCACGCATGATGCGCCAGGTATTGCTTGATGAAGTCCGTCGCTATCGCGCACAAAAGCGCCAGTCGCCGGCCATTCTGACCACGTGGATTGAATCCGGCCCTGCAGAGAGCGCAATCGATATCGAAGCCCTTGATCGTTCGCTGACGAGACTTGCCGAAGTGTCAGCGGAGCGTGCGCGCATCGTCGAGCTGCGTTTCTTTGCCGGCATGACCGTGGAGGATATCGCCGGCGTAATGGAAGTCTCCGAGCGGTCTGTCAAGCGGCACTGGCAGGCGGCACGGGCCTGGTTACTGCGCGATCTGACACGCACGGAAACCCTTGGACACCGCGCTTGAGCGTCGCGCCCTCGAAGCGTTCGAGGATGCGCTTGAATGGCCAGCGGATGAGCGGCACCAGCGGCTGACGCTGGCACTTGCGGCTGAACCCGGCGTACTGGCCGCCGTAATCGAAATGCTGGCTGCGGATGCGGCCGGCGCCGCGAGCTTGCCGACCCTGCTGCCCGATCCGCCGGCTCCGGCTGCTCCCCGCCCACCCCCCGAACGGGTCGGCGTATACCGCATCTGCGCACCGCTCGGTGAGGGTGGTATGGGAGCGGTCTATCGCGGCGAACGCGACGACGGACTGTTCACGCAGGTCGTTGCCATCAAGCTGATTCGCTCCACGCTTTTGTCGGCAAGCGTTCTGGAGCGCTTTACTGCTGAACGACAGATTCTTGCCAATCTCAGGCATACCAATATCGCTGCGCTGCTTGATGGTGGTACGGACGAGAATGCCAATCCCTATCTCGTCATGGAGTTTCTCGAAGGGCAGCCGATCGATGAGTATGTGCGTACGCGACAGCTGTCGGTTCGCCAGATCATCGGGTTGATTCGCCAGGTCTGTGCAGCTGTGCAACATGCGCATCAGAACCTGGTTGTCCACGCAGATATCAAGCCCACGAACATCAGCGTATCCGCAGATGGCCATGTCAAGCTGCTGGACTTCGGGATTGCCCGGTTGATGGGGCAGGAGACCAGTCCGGATGAGCAGCCTTCCGGACAACTTCAGCCCCTGACCCGTGCATACGCGAGCCCCGAGCGGCTGGCCGGGGTTATGCCCAAGCCGGCCGCTGATATCTACTCGATCGGAGTATTACTTCACCAGTTGATTACCGGCGAGTTGCCGCGTGAAAGTACCGAAACCGTATACATGCCGGGGATGCCGGTATCCGCAGCGGTGTGGCGTAGTGAGGCCGACGATGATCTTGGCGCCATCGTTTGCAAGGCGATGCATCCGGTCCCGGAACAGCGCTATGCATCGGTAACAGAGATCACGGCTGAACTTAACCGGTACCTTGATCGCCTGCCTGTGCAGGCGCGCGGCAGCGACTGGCGCTATCTTGCGGGCCGCTTCATTTCCCGCCACCGCTGGGCAGTGACGGGCGCCAGCGTGTTCTCTTTGTCGTTGCTGGTCGCGGTACTGGTGATGACCACGCTGTACCTGCGGGCGGAGGCTGCACGCGAGGCTGCCAGCGTACGTTTTACCGAGACCCGTAACATGGCCAAGTTCATGCTGTTTGATCTGCACGATGCGCTGATCCGGATTCCAGGCACGACTGCGGCCCGGGAGGCGCTGGCGGAGGAGGGCCAGCGATATCTCGAAATACTGTCAGGGGTTCCGGAGGCGCCACTGGATGTGGCGCTGGAGACCGCGGTCGGCTATCGCAAGCTGGCCATCGTGCTCGGAGTCCCGGGTGAAGCGAACCTCGGCAGGCCGGAGGAGGCGTTTGCGGCACTCGATCATGCCAGTCGCCAGCTGGAAGCGCTGCAACGTGCCCATCCGGACGACATGCGGATTACCCTGGAGCTGGCACGCTGCCAGATCCTGCAGGGCAGGGTGCGCTACATTCGTGATTCGACTACCGGCACATCCATGGCGCTCAACGATTCCGGTCTGGAATTGCTGCAGGCCGTACTGGATCGTGAACCGGCCAATCCGGGTGCGCTGGTCTGGCAATGGGCCGCCCGCGCCTATAAGGCCGACAACCTGAACTATGCCGGCCAGGCGGCAGAGGTGCTCAATACCGTGCGTCAGCTGGGTGTACAGGCCGCGTCAATTCCCGAAGATCCGGAAAATCCCGAGTTTCATATCCGCATCCAGGCCTATCTCACGCGTTTGCTTGGTGATTCGCTGTATAACCTCGACGACAGGCGTGCTGCACTTGATGCTTATATGCAGTCGGAGCGCATCCTTCAGCAGGCCCTCAGCGAGCAGGGCACCTCGCCCAACCTGTCGATCTCTCTGGCGCTGTCCCAGTGGAGTATCGGCTATGTGCTGATTGAACTTGGCCAGCCGGCACAGGCCGTGACCTATACCGGCCTGGCGGAAGTAACCAGCCAGCACCTGCTCGACTTCGGACCGAATGCCTCGGCCCAGCGCATGCTTGGCAGCGCACAAACCACGAAAGCCCAGGCGCTTGCGGCGCTTGGGCGTTACGCCGAGGCAGCCGGGATTTTCAACTTACGGTATGCGCAGCTGATGGCCATTGCGGAACGTGACAGCAACGATGCCGGGCCGGCACGGGATCTGGCTGTGCTGATGTGGCCACGGGCCGTAAACGAGTGGCACGCCGGCCGTCATGCCGAGGGCTGCGGGAGTATGGCTGCGGCGATTGCGCAGTGGCATGCAGTTGAAGGTCGCTGGGGGCTGGCTGCCCTGGATGCGACGCCGTTACCGGAATATCGCCGTGAGTACCGGCGACGTTGCCCCGGCGCACCACCACCTTCCTGAAAAAATAGTTGGCCCCGCTTTCCTGTGGTTGCCGCCTTTAAGGCAGTAACACCATAAAAAGTTCTGTCAGGGGTCGCGATTATGTCGTACGCAATCATGGGACCGGTCAGCGTCGCTGGCCTGCTGCTCGTGTTCTGTGCCAATACAACCGGGTTCGCGGCAGACCCGGTGCAGATCAGGCGCACTGACAGCGGCCTGCCGATCGCTGCGGAACTTGCCGAACGTGTACTCGCTTCGTCGAGTCTGGCGGTGACCCTGCAGCCAGGTGAAACCTTCGGGGCTTATGGCGTTGAGGTGTTGGCCACTGACCCGGTCCGGGTGTTTGCCAGCGCGTCGTCGGAACTGCTGACCATGGCGGTGATTGAGGGTCGTGTCCAGATCAGGTCGCTGGGCGAACTCGTGCCCGGCGAAGCAGCTTTAATGGTTTTCGCTACCAGCGAGCTCCGCCGTGCGGCTATCGACGCTGCGCGTCTCGATGCTTCACTGCCGGCCACTGTGCGCGCTGATCTTGGCCCGGGACTGCGACAAGTCGCCGAACGCCAGGCAAAACGCCGCTGGTGGGGCTACTACAAGTCGCTTGGAGTCAATGCACAAATGCCGGTGCCGCCGGAGCTGGAAGTGCTGCGCCGGCAGTATCTGCTTGATCCCGCCGCTGTACATCTGCGTCGAGACGCAGAGGGCAGCATTGACCGGCAGCGCGAACTGGCCGCCGCCCGCTTTGTTACCGCGCTTAGTGCGGAGGATACGGCGACAGTTGCCGGCCTGCTTGATCCCACCCCTTTCGTGCAGTCGGGTAGTGGCTGGGTGGCCACCCGTGCGGACTATGCACAACGACTGGTGCGCTCACGCCTGTCCGGTGATCTCGATGCCGCGACGGTTGCGGCAGTGCCGGATGTTCCCGGCCAGTTCCGCGTCAGCACAGTTGGGCACTCCTGGATACTCAATACCGCGGAGCGGGACAACATGACTTTTGTTACCGGTCTGGCGTCGACTGATACCCCCACACCAGTCGCCATGCTGGAAGGAGACGTCCGATGACTGCCCCCCGCAACTGGTTGGGATTGGTGTTTGCTGCGCTCATGGTCGTGAACCTGATATCGGGCAGGGCTGAGGCGGGTAGCAGCGGGTTCAGTGGTGACGATGCCCGGGATTTTGCCCGCGCCAGGGTGGCAGCAAGTGATCGTCTGGAGGGTGTCAGCATAGCGGCAGAAGAGATGCGTGCAGGCCTGGTGCGCGATCCTGTTGCCTATGCCCGGCAGCGCGCACCGATGGAGATGGTGGCATTGAGCGGTACCTTCGGCGGCCTGAACGCCGATAGTGGCTATTACCTTTCCTGGCTGTTTCGCTCCGCCATTGCTGTTACCAGCGGTGAGGCACGCGAGCCGGTAGTGACCTTCTATAACCCGATTGTCGATGTAGCCGTTGTCAGTCTCTGGAAGCGTATCGACAGCACCTGGCGGCTCAGTTCGATGTTTGTCTTCGACGGTGCAACCCTACGGGGCGGAGTGCCGGTTGCCTGGACACGAGCCGAAGGCAGCTACGGTGAAGCCATGGTCGCTGCTACCCGGGCGGTACTCGGCGTTGCCAGCCATATATCCGTTGGCCGCATTCTGCCGCCGACAATCACGTCCGCCGAATTACAGGAACGCATGCAAGCGATCCGGCAACGCTTGCAGGCCGTGCGTGCTGACCGTCCTGCGGCGGAGGCTGTTGAACGTGTGCGCGGGGCGCTCGTCTCTGCCGACCCGGCGCGTCTTGGTCTGCCCACCGGCAGTGCACCAGCAGCGCTGGAGCTGGCCACAGTTGATCGGGCGGTGCGGGCATCACTGGTACCGGTGGCGGCATTTGACCGGCCGGATGCCGGCCTGTCGGTACTGATCGGCTCGCCGCTGCGCCCGGGTTTGCTGCTGCTCGCCGACTTTGCTGCGGGCACCAGCACCGAGCCGATGCGCATCAATGTATTGAATCTCGGTGATACCACTCCCTCTGCACCAGCAGCAACCGTCAGTCTGGGAGCCGCTCAATGATGATTCGACAGAATTACCGACTGAACTGCAGCGGCACTGCGGCCTTGTTTCTGGTTTTCAGTACCTTATCGCTCATTTCCACATTACAGGTAGCGCACGCAACCGCATTTTCACCCGGAGTAGTCGGTGATCCGGCCGCCCGTGCGCTGCGTGCTGAACTGGGCGCGACCCGGCTGATCGGTGCCAATACCGTTGATGGTCTGTGGGCGGGCGGTGCTTCAGGCGTCAGCGCCCTGCTTGCGCCAGCCTTGCCGGGTGACGGTGTGCTCTTCGCACAGTCGCTGGCGCACAGTACTGAGAGCGTTGTAATTCGCGGTGACCGTGCATTGACTGGTTGGCGTGACCCGCTAACCGATGTCTGGCTACTCGGGGAATGGTCGCGCAAGACCGTGGACGGGCAGATTGCCTGGCAGCTTCAGCGCACAACGCTGGCGCTGACCCGGGATCTCGATCCGGCCCGCGGCAAGACAACGACAGCCGCACTGCCATTGTTCCCGGATGCCGGAAAAATTGGCTTCAGCGCCGCAATTGTCAAGGCGCATCACGATGCGGTTGCGGCTTTCCGCCGGGCCGGCGCCGGCAATCTTGATGCCTTGCCCTGGGGCAAGGATGTACGGGCGGCAAGAGCGCGGGAAATTGCCCTGCAGCGTCTCGATGCCGCGCGTCTCGCAAGACGCGCGCTTGCAAAGACAGCTCCCGACGCAGCCCAGGTGGTCAATGTCGCGCTGGTCGAGGAAACGCCGGCGGTGCAGGAGGTGAGCGACAGCATTGCACGCGGACTCGCGGCGCTGCCGACTGAAGTGCGACTCTCACTGCGCATTGTCAGCGCCGTACCTGCCAGGGGGCGTGTGCTCGCTGTCGTGCAGAGCGCCCTGCAGCCAGCGTCGGTCTACGTGGCGCACCTGCAAGGTGCGGGTGATGACATCCACCTCGTGAATGTCGAATCCATTGATCTGGCCAGAGCCGAGTAAGACAGGTGAACCATATGTACGGACAAAGTCCCCGCGTTCCGCTGCTTGCGTTGCTCGTCATGACGGCGTTGCCGTTGGTTTGCCAGTCGCAGGCTGCACCTCGTCGACCGACCACGCAGCAGCAGATCAACATGGCCAACCAGATCGGTAACGGCAACACCGTGATTCACGACGCTGCCTGGTACGCCGCGACCATCCTGCCGACGCAAACCACCACTGATGCGGTGAATGCGGCCGCAAATGCCAACAGCGGCGGCCGGCACCAGAACCAGAATGTGCAAGGCGTTATGGGTCAGGGTTTGACACCCGGCCAGGTGGCCAATGCCGGCGACGCTGGCCAGGTCGTGGTTGGCATGCTCGGCAACCCTGATAACCCGCAGTCGATTCTCGGCAACACGGAACTCCGCAATACGCTGATCAACGGCGCCAATAATCCGAATACGATCACCGTCAGCGGCAGCCCGCCGGTGCGCCAGCCCACCCGGCCGCCCGGTATTTACACCACGCCTCTGGACGGCAGTGCGCCGCAGCTGATCGTTCCCCAGACTATGGTTGTCGGCGATCGGACCGTGAACATGGTGGGCCCGGACGGCCACCTGACCAGTGACGGAATGCAGGTTCTGCAGCAGCAGAACGCTGCCGCTGATGCACAGTTGCAGCAGTATCAGGCGACCCGTGAACAGCGCCTTGCCGAAATGCGCGCACAGAATGCGGCAAATGGCCCCAGGTCAGGTTCGGCAGGCGAGACGGTCGCTGATGCCGCTGTGGCGGCAGCAGCAGAGCCGTTGCAGCCCTCACTCGGAGATCCACCGGGCTACCCGCTGGCACGGCCACGTGCGCCGCGTCCGGCGGGCAACGGAGATGCTGCTTCAGTCGGTGCTGATATTGCGGCGGCCACGGCCGCCGCACTCGAAGGCAGCGGTGCAGTTCGAGGTGATGGTGAGCACATGCCCTGGGATGAGTACACAGGCGACATGATGAGCGAGGAAATGCAGGGCGCAGTAATTGCCGCAGCGAATCTCGGCACGCGTGAAGGCCTGCAGGCTGCACTCGATACCGGTTGTCCGGGCGGGCCTTGTGGTTCCGCCGACGCATTTTCCCGCGGCCCTTACGACCAGTCCCAGATTCCCTCGGTACAGTCGGGCCCGTTGCCGATGTTCCAGATCGGTAATGTACCGTCCGGTCAAACCATGACCGTTGCCGAGTTGCTGCCTATTTATGCGGGTTACGACCCGTGGCGTGTCGGTACCGTCATGCGGTCCCTGGATCTGTTTCCACCCGGACCGTCGTCCGTTGGCTGGTCGCTGGATCTCTATCCGCCGACGGGTGTGTCATCGGTCGGTTCGTCGCTCGACCTATATCCGCCGACGGGTATTTCCTCGGTGGGCTGGTCGCTGGATCTCTATCCGCCGACCGGTATTTCCTCGGCTGGCTCGTCTGTCCTCTGGACGTCACTCAACGGTAACAGCCAGCCCTACAATGGCTCGCTGAGCTCGCTCGTCAACGCGTTCAATCCAATGCTTGCCAACGCTTGGAACAACCGGCCGGGCGGCTCCCTGAGTGCGACAGAATTGCGGCAGATCGCTGCCGGTCTCCTGTCCAGTCCCAACCGCATCAGTCAGGGCGCGGTGCACGCGGGCAACCTTACGGGCATGGCGGACAGTGAACTGTTGCGACTGGCAACGACAGACATCCGCGGCCTGCGCGAGCTGCTGGGCCAGCCCTTCAATGTGCTGTTGACCTGGGGAGCGGGCGCAAATGACCTTGACCTGCATATGACCGGGCCACTGGCTGGAAATCGCTTTCACGTTTATTACTCTGACCAGGGCAGTCTCACCGAGGCGCCATATGCGGCGTTGATCCGTGACTGTATCTGCACCAATGGCAGTGAGGTGATCCTGACCAGCAACCTGTTGCAGGGCGGTGTCTATCGCGTGTCGGTGTTCAATTACGGTGACCAGTCTGCCAGCTCAACCGAGCTTCCATCTCCGGGAGCCAATGTCGTGCTGTCGATTGTTCGTGGTGGCGAGGCCGTGGGCGTCGGGCAGGGCACTACCATCCAGGGTGGTACGGTTCTCTATACCGGCCGGCCTTCCCCGACGGGTACCGGCAATACCTGGCGCGCAGTCGAGATAGATCCGGCGACCGGCCGGCTGTTCTCCGTCGATACCATCGTTCAATCCGGAGGCTCCAGCAGTGTTCAGTAAGGGTCGTTGTGCCGGCGCGCTCGCCGCCTTGTCTACGCTGCTTTTCTGCGGGTTTGCGCCCGCACTGCGGGCCCAGGTCGAGGCGTCGGTGCCGGCGGGTTCCGCACAGGATTCCCTCGGGCAGCGTTTTGAGTCCGTGGCTGGCGGCAGTCCCGCAACACGCGACGGTCTTGCGGCGATGGTAACGGGCTATGAAGACCTGATCCTGCTCGAGAAGCGCAAGTTTTTTACAGCCTGGGGCACGGTCTCTCCCCAATACACAACCAATGCGGCCCTTACACCGGATGGTGACAACGATTTTTTCGTAGTTACCAATCTGGGTATACGCGCTGCGACGGTGCTGGCGGGCGAGGTTAACATCTACGCCGGCGCAGGCATTCTTTCGACACGCTACCATGACTTCGGCGAACTGGATTACTCGGCATTTACCGGCAACATTGGTGTCAACCGCGACTTTCGGACTTCGATCGGACGCATCAATCTGGGTGCTGACTACTCGCCGGCGGTGATCTACGGCCGGCATTTCTTCGCAAATCACGAGCAGACGCGTCACCGCATTTCGGCGTCCGCGCAGCTCATCAAGCCACTGGCAGAATTCTCGCGGTTATCCGCCACATCTTTCGGGCAGAACTCCGTGCTCATCCCCTCGCTCACGCTGGAGCGCGTGCTGACTGACCCGTCGGACTACAAATACAAGGGTGCGACCGCCGACCTTAGCCTGGTATACAAGCCAGGACCAGCGTGGCAGGTTGGCGGGAGTATCGGTGCATTCTGGCGCAAATACGACGACTACTTTGAGGGCCTGGTTGGCAAGGCGAGGCGCGACGACGGTGTGCGTGCTGCGGTCTATCTGGAATACCTGCCGCTTGATTTTGTCACGCTGAGCATTGGCGCTGACTATACCGACAATAACTCGACATCGGACGTAAACGGTTACCATTCAT
>JBATNV010000264.1:0-1710 GCA_049290495.1 Gammaproteobacteria bacterium
ACGCAGGGCACCCGCGACGCTGACGGTTCAGCCTGGAGTTACGCCCCCCTCTCCGCTCCCGCTGGCGTTCCCGTTCGACTTTCTGACAACGGTTCGTCTCCCCTACCTGTCAGTCTGACTGTGAGTCGGTCGTCACCTGATTGGAGATGATTGATGATGGCAGTTCATGGTTTGACTGTTGAGCAGCGCCGGGAGCATGTGCTGGCGTATCTGGAGGTCCCGTATGGGGCTAAGGCACGTTATCTGGCCGGGTATGGGATCAGTGCGTATCAGATTCGGCAATGGCGAGCCCAGTTGTATGAAGGGACCCTTGAGGCGGGGCTGGTTCCCCGGGGAGTGTGGATGAACGATTCGAATGTCAACCGTGAAGTGCTGCGGTTACGGAAAGAACTTGAGGCCCTGGAGTCGGTGATGGCCGCGCGTGAGGCCGACCATGAGCGGGCGCTGGCGGCCAAGCAGGCCGAGCTCGACGCGGCCGGGCGGGTGACGGAGGCGTTGGGAAAAGCTATCGCGCTCTTGCACGCCGGCAACGAGAGCGCGGACAGTACAACCGGACGTTGACCGACCAGCAGGCTGAGCAGCTGGCCGACTTCTACGACCTTGAGGCAGAGTTGGTCGCCGCGATTTGCGCGGCCGGCTGGTCGCAAACCAGGGCGTTGCGGCTGATTGGGTTGGCCGCCTCGAGTTGGCATTACCGGCGTAGCCCGCGGCCGGGCACCGGCGTGGTGGTGGCTCACACCGCGCGGCGTGGTGAGACCTGGCTCAGCGAGCAGGAGACCGCCACCATCATCGACACCCTGAAAACGGCGTTCAAGGCCAAAACCTCGGTGCACCAGGCCTATTTCGAGGCGTTGGATGCCGGGAACCCGGTGGCGTCGCTGAAATCGTGGTACCGCCTGGCCCAGTCCTATCTGGACGCCGAGCGCCCAGCGCGACGCACCCGTCAGCACCGGTGCACCGCGATGCCTCAGTGGGAAGCCACCGCCGCGATGCAGGTCTGGTCCTGGGACATCACGATGCTTCCCGGGCCCTACGTAGGAGTCAGTTACGCCCTGTACGCGGTGCTGGACGTGTTCTCCCGCAAGATCGTGGCCTGGCGGGTCGAACTCGCCGAGGTCGACGAACTGGCCGCGCAAATGTTCACCGAGGTCCTGGCAGCACTTGAACACCAGCAACGGCCGTGGCTGGTGCACTCCGACCGGGGAGCATCAATGACCTCGAAAATCGTCGGCAAAACCCTCACCGAACTCGGTGTCGCACTTAGCCGTAACCGGCCACGAGTATCCAACGACAACCCGTTCTCCGAGGCCTGGTTCAAAACCGCGAAATACCAGCCCGGCTACCCGCCATTCTTCCGCGATATCGAACACGCCCGGGCCTGGGCCGAGAAACTGATCCACTGGTACAACACCCAACACCGCCACTCATCACTCGAAGGCCACACCCCGGCCAGCGTCCACGACGGCAGTTGGATCGTCACCCACCACCAACGACAAGCCGTCCTCGACGAGCTCTACCAAGCCAACCCCGGCCGCTACCGGCACCCACCCCGAGCCAAAACACCCAAGGGCACAGTCGTACTCAACCAAAAAAAAACCCACGACCGACTCCAAACAGGTTGACAGGTTCCGGGCGCAAACAAATGTCACACCCTCTATCTACGGTCTGGAACAACAGATTGGAGTGGGAGCATGTTCACATATCCGGTGC
>JBATNV010000265.1:0-1712 GCA_049290495.1 Gammaproteobacteria bacterium
AGGTCCTGCCAGGTATAGCCCAGCTGCCAGGTCCCTTTGGCCTTTGCCGCACCGAGCTGTGCGCCCGCTGCCCAACCCGTATCAAACTCGTCGGCATCGGTGTTTTTCACGTAGTCGGCAAAGACACTGGCCGGCAGACCAGCGAGCTTGAAACCCAGCTCGGCAAACCCCTCGATCTCCTCGTAGTTATACAGATAGCTGTTGGTGATCGAATCGTAACTGTTACCCAGGAAGTTGGTATCCGAGCCGTAGAACGTTCCCTTGCCCCTGGTATTGAAGTGGTAATACCCTGCGCCAGCCGTGAGTTTCGCCTCATCAGTAATCGGAACCGCCGCACCCAGCTGACCACCCCAGGTGAACTCCTTGTCGTTCTTGCTGTCGCTTTCCAGCCAGAAGCTAATCGCATTGGCGAAGAACGGACCACTGACATAGTTGAGTCCGAAACCTTCGGGATTCCAGTCGCCGTCCCAGAGCAACGCATGCTGGGCGGGCCGGTACAGCAGGTTCTGGAACTTGCCGCCGCTGACGGTCAACCCCTCCAGTGCAGCCCATTTGAAGTAGGCAAGACTGAGCGCAAAATTCTTGTTCGAGTTACCGTCACCCAGGGTCTGGTTGCCGGAAACCGGGTCATTGTCCTGGCTCGTCGTGAGGCCCAGACCAATCTCCAGGTTGTCCTGCGGTTTGGCAATCAGCGCCAGGCGGGCACGAATCCGCTCGCGATTGCGTTCGTCGCTGGCATTTTCGTCGTCTATGTTCTCGTAGCGCAGACGCAGGTCGCCCTTCAGGGTCAGCGTGTCAGCCCAGCTGGACGGTGCCGGGGCGTTGGCAGCCGGCCTCGCTGCAACCTCGGCGACGACCTGTTTCTGCTCTTCCACCGCCGTTTGCGTCTGGCGGGCGTTCTTCTCAAGTTCAGCAATGCGCTTGTCCTGGGCCTCCAGACGCTGGAGAAGCTGCTGCACCACTTCATCGGAAACCGCAGCGAATACGGTCGGTGAGTTCATCAGGAGGCCAATGGTCAGGGCCAGAAATACACGTCTCATGGGGATACCTCGTCTGTTCATAATTCGTTGCACATCGGCGGAAAAAGGCGCTCGCCCGCTCCACCCGATGCAGGAAGTCTGCCGCGTTTTTGTTACGGGAATATGAAACGGGCGACAGAATTTCGCCCGGATATCGTGCGGATCCGTTGCGCCTCAGCCGAAACGGCCGGTCACGTAGTCTTCAGTAAGCTTGTGCGCCGGATTGGTGAATATCTTGTCGGTAGGGCCAACTTCCATAATGCGGCCCAGATGAAAATAGGCGGTACGGGTTGAAACGCGTGCCGCCTGTTGCATCGAGTGTGTAACGATTGCGATCGCATACTTCTCTGACAGCTCGTCGATCAGGTCTTCGATGCGCGCGGTCGCAATCGGATCGAGGGCCGAACAGGGCTCGTCCATCAGGATCACTTCGGGATTGACGGCAATCGTGCGTGCGATACACAAACGTTGCTGCTGCCCGCCCGACAGGCCAGTGCCCGGATCATCGAGCCGGTCCTTGACCTCATCTACCAGTCCCGCGCGCTCGAGGCTGCCGTAGACGATATCGTCAAGCTCGGCGCGGTTGGCTGCGAGGCCGTGAATGCGCGCGCCGTAAGCAACGTTTTCATAGATCGACTTCGGAAAGGGGTTGGGCTTCTGAAACACCATACCAACGCGGGCGCGCAGCATCAC
>JBATNV010000266.1:0-35661 GCA_049290495.1 Gammaproteobacteria bacterium
TTCTTGTTTACTCGACATGGCGGTTCTGTGACCGCTTGCCGCTATCCGACTCTGCTCCGCCCCCCGGAGAGGCGTCAATCACCCGAGAGACATAATCTGGACGAAATCACCAGATTCGCCGCTGGCCTTCCAGCTTCGCCACCAGCACCCTGCCTGCATGACACCCGATGACCTTGCCTGACATTTGGCACAAGAGTGTCTGAATAGGGCCGATCCGGACACGGACTCCGCGATTCTGGCTATGGCGCATCTTGGCGCGGCGGTGATGCTGTTGAGACCTGCGACCCGGGGATGGCTGAGGCGCTTTTGGTAGCTATCGAGAACGCTTCCGGTAGGTTGTTGTCCTGAAAGGCTGCCCGCCATTGTTTTTGCAAAAACGGCGCAAGCAGGGTAGCGCCGGATTTCGGGCAGCGACATTTGCTCCCTGCTGGGTCTCGTGGATGGGACCCATGCGGCTGCCGGCTAGGATATTGTGGGACAGTAGCGGGACAGTAAGCCGCACATTTACCCGATACTGTCCACCAAGCAGGCTAGGGGTTAGACCCTATATTTGCTCCATTTACACGAAATATCATTTGCGGCCTGATGTGTGCAGAGTAAGCCTAATAGGACTTGAAATGCGTTGACTGGAAACGGTCGTGCCGGTTCAATTCCGGCCCTGGGCACCAATAAAATAATAACGTATAGGTCATCCGGAGCTTCAGGGCCCGGGGCTTTGTCGTCCATTCCGTGTAAATGCTGGCCGCCCGTGCTGGAGCAGACGTCACGCGCGCCGACGCAAGGTCACTGCAACCAGCGCCAGCGCAATCAGCGCGATTCCGGCCGCCTCGGGCAATGAAGGCGTCTCGCCTAGCAGCGCCCAGGCCAGGAGGATGCCCGTAATCGGCACGGCGAGACTGCTGAGTCCCGCCACTGAAGTCGGCAACTGCTCGACGATGTAAGACCAAAGCAGCCAGGCGAGTCCCGATGAAAACAGGCCGTTATAGATCAGCGCGCCGATAAAATAGCCGCTCCACTCGATCGATCTCTCGGGTACGCTTAGTGCAATCAGCACCAGTCCGACCGTACCCGCTAACATCTGCCACGCCGTCATCGACAACAAGCCGGTCTTGCCGCCGACAAGCAGCCGCTTGGTCAGGACCACGCCAATTGCCCAGCACACCCCGCCGCCGATCGCGAGCATGGCGCTGGTCGCGCCGCCCAGGCCTTGCCACGGTTCGAGCACCAGGAACAGACCGATCAACGCCAGCGCGAGGCTCGCAATCTGTCGCCGCGAGGGGTGTTCGCGCAAGATCAGCGATGTAATCAGGATCGTCCAGAACGGCATCGTGTAGGCGAGCAGCGCGGTCTTGCCCGCGCCGCCGTCGACCAGCGCCCATTGCACAAGCGCCTGGAATCCCATCGTCTGCGCCAGCCCGATCAGCACGATCGGCAGCAACGGTGGCGGCCGCATCGACACACCACGGACCCTCAGCGCGACAAACATAACGGCACTGCCAAACACAAAGCGCACCGCCGCGAACTCGAAGGGGCCGGAGTAGCGCAGCACCTGCTTCATCACGATCCAGTTATAACTCCAGATGACACTCAGAACGATCAGTGCGATGAGAGCCTTGCGTCGGGTATCCGCCATGCATATCTCGTTGGTGAACGCGTTTTCCGTGTTTCGTGCGTGAATTATAGAGTTGCAAGGAACGGCCTGGAATCTACTTTCATGAACTATTAGTGCCCCACGGAGAAGCATCGCCAGGCAGAGGCTCACTGACAGTCCGTAGTAGTCTGGCCTTACGCAAAAATGCGGGGCGTCCTTCTTTAAGTCCGTTGACCGGAAACGGTCGTGCCGGTTCAATTCCGGTCCCGGGCACCAATCAGCGCCTTGCACTCCCGTATGGCGGGCTGAATCTACCTCATCCGGATAACAAGTTCCTTCGAAAGCATGTACAAGGGATGGCAAGCGCCAGTTCCGAATCCGGCATACCGATTGCGGAGATTTCACAATGCGCAGATTTGTCTCTCTTCTCCTGACCCTGGTCGTTATCGGCGTTAACGCTGCCGCAAACATCCTGCCGATTAACGGGGTGAATACGGGGGAAGTCAGCGCACGCTATCCCACCGGATTTACACCTGCCGGCTGGGTCTTCTCGATCTGGGCGCTTATCTATCTTGGACTTGCTGCGTTCTCGGTTTATGCCGCCCGTAGCTCAAAGGCCCAAGAGTCACGGATCAGAAGAATAGAGCCGGCATACTGGCTCAGCTGTTTGGCGAACGCGCTCTGGATTTTGATGTGGCATCACGGCTGGATCTTCGCGAGTCTCCTGCTGATGCTCGTTTTGCTTGCCTGTCTGGTTCTTATCTACGTGCGGCTGCAGAAAAGCACTGCCTCATCATTCGCCGAGCGTCTTTGCGTGGACATGCCTTTCAGTCTCTATTTCGGCTGGATTACGACCGCAATCCTCGCGAACCTGGCAGCGTGGTTCTTCGATATAAAGATCTACCCGTTCGACTTGCCAATGGATGACTGGGCCATCCTGACAGTAGTCACTGCAACCGCGATCTATACCGCGATGGGCCTGCGAACGCGCGATGCCGTGTATACGGCGGTATTCGGCTGGGCATCGCTGGGGATTGTTCTGCAGACACTTGAAACGAGCCATGCTGTCAGGCTGGCTGCGGCAGCTGCCTGCGTTGTGATGCTGGTGGTCACTTTCGTATCGATACTGCAGTCTCAAGACCAGTCGCGGCGGCGTGCATGAGCACGCGAGAGCGAGTCCTGACAATCATCCAGGGACTCGTCCTTGGCATTACTGTTCTTCATTGGAGTCCCGCCATGAGTATAGAGGAACCCGCATATACGGTCCGGGACACAAGCGGAAAGATTGAGTACCGGGAATATGCTCCTTACCTGAAGGCAGAGACCCTGGTGGAGGGTGCGGCCGACTTCGAGAGCGCAGGCAACGAAGGCTTTCGGCGGCTGTTCAGATATATCACCGGCGGCAATACCACGCAGTCAAAAATCGCCATGACTGCACCGGTATCGCAAACCGGGGAGAGCGAGAAGATCGCCATGACTGTGCCGGTACAGCAAACTGGTTCAGCAGGCGGCTGGCTTATCGCCTTCACGTTGCCAAAACAATACACCCTGGAAACAGCACCAGTTCCAGGCGACTCACGAGTCAGGATCGTCAGTCAGCCAGCGAGACTGTTTGCCGTGCTCCGCTACTCCGGGCGATGGACCGAGAGCAACTACAATGAAAGCCGCGATGAATTACTGGGCATCCTGGCTGCGGCCGGCGTTGCGGTGCGTGGTGAACCGCAACTTGCGCGCTATAACGCGCCATTTATCCCGCCGTTCATGCGGCGTAATGAAGTAATGATCGAGGTCGACTCTCTCCCCCTGCGCTAATATCCTGTCTCGTGGCGCCGATCACGGACGGGGAACGGGATGACCGCCGAAATCTACCTCGGTTTTAAATGGCTGCATATCGCTTCTGCGTCCATCGGCTTCGGCTCGAACATCACGCATATCTTCTGGCTGCTGGCCGCCAACGCCGATCCCGTACACGGTTCCAATATTTTGCGTCTGATCAAGAAAATCGATGACCGGCTGGCCGTACCAGCCTATATCGTCGCCACGATCTGCGGCACGATCATGTGGCTGTCGCTCTGGCCCACGAACACCTCGTGGATCATCGTCAGCCTGGTTCTGACGCTGGTGCTGGCGGCGATGGGTACCGCCTATGGTCCGTTCATGAAGAAGTGGATTCGTCTCACTGCGCAGCAAGCGCCGGATCAGCAGCAGATTGCCGGGCTCGCGCGCGGGCTAACCATCAGCTGGATCGGTATTACGGTAAGCGTCTTCGTCGTGCTCTACATGATGGTCTGGAAGCCTGTGCTCTGGTAGCCACGTGGCCTCAGATAAACAGGGCGTTCTTCGTGACCATGCACCAGATGATGTAGAAGGTCAGCATCGTTGAGCCGATACCGCGGATGGCCGCGGTCTTCACATCCCGTTTCGGATCTGCGGCATGGGTATCAACGGCATAGCGGATGATGTCGGGCACCAGCTGTATCGCTGCCATGATCCAGAAGGCAACGTAGGCCGCGAGCGCCCAAGGTGCCGATGCGAATCCGCCAAACCAGCCATTTACCAGCAGGAGTCCCGCCAGTGGGCTCAATATCGATGTCGGTGCAGTGATGCCGAGCGCCATCTTGCGCAGCATCGCGCGGGCCATCACGCCTGTTGCATGGTCGGCCGTCATGCGCACGCGCATCGCCCAGATATTGCTGAACAGTGTATGGCCAAAAAACAGGAAGCCCGAGAACTCGTGGATCACGAGCAGAAAGACTGCGCCGTTTTTCCAGTTCAGCAGAAACGCAGGTGGCATCACCTTGACGCCGAGAAGAGGCGCCGTGTAGAGAGCCATGACGATAAAATACAGGCTGTAGCGAACGACCACCGGCTTCCATCTCCACGACCAACAGGTCAAAGACCAGAGTCGAAGCGTAGCTGATAGTTGCCTATAGAGAGCAGGTCGCCGGCTGCGAGCGCCTGGCTTTGTACAGCCTGCCCATTTACGCGTACAGAGTTGGTGCTGCGCAGATCCACGATGTGGGTCTCGGTGTCTGTAACGATCAGTACCGCATGATGGCGGCTCACAAAGCGACTCTGCAGACAGAGATCGTTGTGCGCACTGCGGCCGATCAACAGGCGGCCGCTTGCGAGGGTGCGGCGCTCCAGGACCACGCCATCGAGCATTACGACCAGGCTTCTGCGCAGGGTAGATGCGCTGGGCTCTGCCGCAGGCAATCCGGCGGGCAGACCACGAACGACGCTGAGCGCCGGCTCCGCAATGCGAACCACAGCAGCATCCAGGTCAAAGCGCTCGCGCGTAAACTGCTTGAGCCCGGCCATGCCGCGCGAATCGAGTATCCGGCTCAGCGCCGGGGTGCCGGCCAGCACAAAGGTAGCAGCAGGGGTCGCGGCCACTCGCACCCGTGAAAGCACCTGCAGAAATTCCAGCACGCGCGGACCGCATCGCTCTGTGTGATCGATCAGGAATACAGTTCTGCGCCCGCGAGCACCTTCGTGCCGCAGAAAGACCACGAGCAGGTTATGCAGATCATCGATCTCGACGGCCTGAAACTCGAAGCCCAGCTGGGTAAGCGCCCGCGTCAGAAAATCCTCGATACTGTCATCTGGCGCATCAATCCGTACCAGGTGCAGATCTTCGCGAAGCTGACATTCGCCGACAAGATGATCGAGGAGGGCACCGAGCGCCGCTTGCACGCTACCAGTCAGTACGGCGAATGGCCGCTGGCCGCGCAGGCAGCGATTCAGATAGGCCGAGGCGGCGGTAAGCGTCGCGACGCGCGGCACCGGTTCAGAACCGGAAGCCTGTAATTCACCTGAGTTGATCAGTGCGGCCAATGGCTTGAACGCTCATTTTTCGTTTGCGGTTAGTCTAGTTCATTCAATGACTTGTTTCAAAAGCGGATACTGGTGCAGGATGGCGCGCCGCAAAGGCCGCGGTTTACGGAGGTGGAGTTGCTCACGGGCAAAGACTTGACGCTGTGGCGCGGTGCGAACTGCTTGTTCGATCAGCTGTCGTTTTCTGCGGCACCGGGTGGTGCGCTGCTGATCCGGGGTCCCAATGGCTCCGGGAAGACGACGCTTTTGCGTGTAATCGCCGGCCTGACTTTGGCCGAGGAGGGTGCGGTTCAGTGGCGGGGTCGCCCGCTGTCCGAACGCGATGAGTCCGGTCGCCACACGATGGCCTATTGCGGCCACGCGACCGCCCTGAAACCCGATCTTACGACGCTGGAAAACCTGCGCTTTTTTGCCCGGTTGTCTGGCTATCCAACCGCGACGCTGCCTGAATTGCTGGCATCGGCCGGACTGACGCCATGCGCGGATCTGCCTGCCCGGGTGTTGTCAGCCGGGCAGAAGCGTCGTGCCGCACTCGCCCGTGTGCTGATGTCTGGCGCGCCCCTCTGGTTGCTGGATGAACCGCAGACAAATCTCGACGCAGAAGGCCGGCGTTTTCTGGAGCAGGTGTTGCAGGAACATCTGGCAAACTCGGGTACCGCCGTCATCGTGGCTCATCAGTCTATCGACCTGGGTACAGCGCCCATCTCAGTGCTGCAGATGGGGGATACCGCTTGAATCTTGGGCTGGGCAGTCTCTTCTGGGTCGTGCTCCAGCGCGACCTAATGGTCGCCATGCGGCGCTGGTCGGATATCTGCAATCCCGTTGTATTTTTTGTTCTCGTTGTCGCCCTGTTTCCACTGGCCCTCAATCCACGTGTCGAGTTTCTGCGCGCACTGGCGCCAGGCGTTTTATGGATCGCCGCACTGCTGGCTGCATTGCTGTCACTAAACCAGTTGTTCCGGGCTGACATCGAAGACGGCACGATGGAGCAACTGCTGACGCTGCCCTATCCACTCGGGCTCGTTATACTGGCCAAGACGCTGGCACACTGGCTGGTGACCGGTCTGCCTGTCGTGGCTGTGGCACCCATACTTGCCATCACCTACCATTTGCCCGCTGAGGCGAACAGCACCTTGTTGCTGTCGTTGCTGATCGGTACACCAACGCTGAGCCTGCTGGGTTCAATCGGTGCCGCACTGACGGCCGGATTGCGCCAGTCGGGCGTGCTGCTCGCGTTGATGGTTGGTCCGTTGATGCTGCCGGTGCTGATGCTGGGCGCACGCGCCACAGATATTGCACTGAGCGGCGATGACCCGACCGGGCCGCTTTATCTGCTTGGTGCGCTGCTGGCGCTCGCGCTGAGTCTTGCGCCACCAGCTGCGGCCATGGCAATACGCATTAGCGCAGATTGAACACGGAGCAAACGGGCCTATGTGGACATGGTTTTATCGCCTCGCATCGCCGCCGCATTTTTATCGCGTGGCAGCGAGCCTGGTGCCATGGCTGCTCTGGCCAGCCTTGCTGCTGATCGTCCTCGGCACCTGGGGCGGACTGGTGGTTGCACCTGCCGACTATCAGCAAGGTGACGGTTACCGGATCATCTATGCGCACGTGCCATCGGCTTATCTGTCGATGATGATCTATGTGACCATGGCCGTAGCGGCCGGTATCGGTCTGATCTGGCGCATCAAACTGGCGCATGCGGTGGCCGCGAGCTGTGCACCCATTGGCGCGAGTTTCACCGCAGCAGCACTGGTCACGGGCATGCTATGGGGCAAGCCGATGTGGGGAACCTACTGGCAATGGGAACCGCGCCTGACCTCAGAGTTGATCCTGCTGTTTCTGTACTTCGGTTATATGAGTCTGCGCAGCGCATTCAATGACCTGAACCAGTCTGATCGGGCCAGTGCCGTGCTGGCGCTGGCTGGCGTGGTCAATGTGCCGATCATCCACTTCTCGGTTTTGTGGTGGGCTGGCTTGCACCAGGGCCCGTCAATCTCCAAGCTCGATACGCCGTCGATTGTTTTCAACATGCTGTGGCCACTTTTAACGATGATTCTGGGCTTTACGCTGTTTTTTCTGGGTGTACTGGCGATGCGGGTGCGCGGCGAGGTGCTTGAACGCGAATTTCATTCCCGCTGGGCGCAAGACGTGCTGCGTGGCGTCAGCCTCAGGGAGGTGGACCGATGAGTGATTTTCTGGCCATGGGTGGCTACGCTAAATACGTATGGCCGTCCTTTGCCATCACCGCCATCGTGCTGATGTTAAATCTGCTGGCCGCACGCCGCCAATTGCTGCAGACCAGGGAACGTCTGCAGCTGCGGCTGGTCAGACAGTCGGGCAGAAAGGTGAACACATGACTCCTCGCAGACAGAGAATGATACTGGTAGGCCTTTTCGTTGCCGGTGTCGCCGTTGCCGTCGGGCTGACCTTGCGCGCGTTTCAGGAGAACCTCCTGTATTTCTACACGCCCACCCAGGCTATCGCCGGGGAAGCACCGGATGGCAAGAAAATCCGTCTCGGCGGCATGGTCCAGAAGGGCAGTCTTCGCCGCGAACCAGGCGACCTCGAACTCCGCTTTGATGTCAGCGATAACGAGAAGACCATGACGGTCGCTTACGCAGGTGTCCTGCCGGATTTGTTCAAGGAAGGGCAGGGCGTCATCGCGATGGGACAGGTCGATGCCGATGGAATATTCCGTGCTGAGGAAGTTCTCGCCAAGCACGATGAAAATTACATGCCACCCGAAGTTGCGGCGACCATGGCCACTGACGCTCAGAAGCCGCCTGCAGCACCGCCCGCTTCCGACGCCGCACTGAACTGAAGTCTGGCACACTGTCGGTATGATTCCCGAGATCGGTCAAATCTGTCTGGTACTTGCCCTGTGCCTGTGCGCATCCCAGGCCATCTTCACACTCGTTGGCGCGCATAGGGGCAAGACCGCGTGGATGGCCGTGGGTACGCCCGCTACGGCCGGTCAGTTTGTATTTGTCGCCGGGGCCTTCCTCGCCCTGGCCTGGGCCTTTCAGCACGATGATTTTTCGCTGCTCTATGTCGCCAGCAACTCAAACACCAGACTCCCCGATATCTACAAGGTCGCTGCCGTGTGGGGCGGGCATGAGGGTTCGCTGCTGCTGTGGTCACTGGTGCTGTCGATCTGGGCGATTGCCGTGGCGGCGCTTTCAGGCGGGTTGCCAACGGACATCAGGGCGCGGATTCTCGGCGTGATGGGTGCGGTCAATTTCGGTCTCCTGGCCTTTATCCTGTTTACCTCGAACCCTTTTGTACGGCTTAACCCCGTGCCTTTCGATGGCAACGACCTGAACCCGCTGTTGCAGGATCCGGCAATGGCGCTGCATCCGCCGGTTCTGTATGCGGGTTATGTCGGCTTTTCCGTCGCCTTCTCATTCGCGATAGCAGCGCTCCTTGCCGGCAAGATCGACAGCGAGTGGGCGCGCTGGGCCCGCCCATGGACAACAGCCGCCTGGGTCTTCCTGACCATAGGCATCGCACTGGGCAGTTGGTGGGCCTATTACGAACTGGGCTGGGGCGGCTGGTGGTTCTGGGATCCGGTCGAAAACGCCTCGTTCATGCCATGGCTGGTGGGTACGGCACTCATTCACTCACTGGCTGTTACCGAGAAGCGCGGGCTCTTCAAGGGCTCAACCCTGTTACTCGCAATCACTGCATTTTCGCTGAGCCTCGTCGGGACTTTCCTGGTGCGCTCCGGCGTACTGGTGTCGGTACATTCCTTTGCCACGGATCCGGCGCGAGGGCTGTTTATCCTCGGCTTTCTGTCGGTTGTCATCGGCGTGGCTCTCGGCCTCTATGCGTGGCGGGCACCAACTCTCGACCGTGCGGTTGGCTTCAGTGCCTTCTCACGCGAAACCTTTCTGCTCATCAACAATATCCTGCTGTGCGTGGCTGCAGGGCTTGTACTGCTCGGCACTCTCTATCCGCTGGTTCTGGATGCACTGAATGCGGGCAAGATCTCGGTAGGGCCGCCGTATTTTGAAACGGTGTTCCTGTTGCCGATGTTGCCGCTGCTGGTCGCTGTTGGTGTCGGCATGCACACGGCATGGCGCTCGGCGGATTCATCTGTGGTGGCAAGACGCCTGCGCATTCCTGCCGCACTGGCTGTTTTTGCCGGCATTGCTATCACGCTGTTTGTCTATGGCGGGAAGAACGTGCTCACCATGGTCGGTATCGCAGCCGCGCTGTGGCTGATATTTGCAGCATTGCTGGATCCGGTGCGGCAACTCGTAGGTCGCGGGCCGCGCTTCAGTCGGGCTGCGTTGGGCATGTCTGTCGCACATCTTGGGCTGGGCCTTTTCGTGCTGGGTGTTACCGTAACGACATCCTTCAATGTTGAAACTGATCAGCGCATTGCAGTTGGTGAGACAGCCAGCATTGGCGACTACGACATCCGCTTCAATGGTGCCCAGCCGATAAGCGGACCTAACTACCAGGGTTTACGCGGCGAAATGTTCGTCACTCGCGATGGCAAGCCGGTTGCAACGCTGCATCCCGAAAAGCGCGTCTATGGCGAGCGTAGTTCGCCGATGACGGAGGCGGGTATCGACGCCGGCTGGTCGCGCGATATCTTTGTGGCGCTTGGTGATGACCTGGGCAGAAATGCGTGGAGCGTGCGGCTGCAATACAAGCCGCTGATCCGGTTTATCTGGCTGGGTGCGCTGGTGATGGCTTTTGGTGGAATTCTCGCCGCAAGCGACCGACGTTACCGCGTACCGGTGCGCGACAGCGTTTCTGCCGCCAGCGGCGTTTCGCAGCCCGCACGGCCCTGAGGAAGCCCGGGCAGCGATGTGGCGCTATCTCATACCCGGAGCCGTGTTTGCGCTGCTGGTCGCTGTGTTTGCAGTCGGCCTGTACCGTGACCCCGGCTATGTACCCTCACCCCTGATCGGTAAACCAGCCCCGCAGTTCAGCCTGCCGCGCCTCGATGACCCAGAAAAGACGCTGCAGCGTTCCGATCTGCTCGGCAAGGTCAGCCTGGTCAATGTGTGGGGAACCTGGTGTTCAGGTTGCCGTCAGGAACACGAAACACTGCTCGCACTGGCGCAGGACGGCGCTATTCCGATCTATGGCATCAACTGGAAAGATGATCCCGTGCTTGCCCGGCAGTGGCTGCAGCAACTGGGTAACCCCTACGCGGCGGTAGGCGTAGACGAGGAGGGCGGTGCCGCCATCGACTGGGGCGTTTATGGTGCGCCTGAAACATTTTTGATCGGCGCTGACGGCACAGTTCTCTACAAGCATATTGCGCCGATGACGCTTGCCGCCTGGCGCGACGAATTTTTACCACGCATTGCCGCAGCCCAGAGCGGAACGAAACTCTAGTGCGGAACCTGGCGCTGTTTTCAGCAGTCCTGCTGTTGCTGGCAACTTTTTCGGCATCGGCGATAGAACACGACGAAACACTTGCTGACCCGGCGCAGCAGCTCATCTTTGATCATCTGACCAACGAGGTGCGCTGCCTCGTGTGCCAGAACCAGACGATCGCGGATTCCACTGCACCGCTGGCCATCGATTTACGCCGTGAAATCCGGCAAATGCTCGAAGCCGGGCGATCGGAGGAGGAGATCAAGACCTTCCTGCTTGATCGCTACGGTGACTTCGTGCTCTACCGGCCGCGTTGGCAGGCCAATACCGCACTATTGTGGCTGGCCCCCGGCCTGTTGTTGCTGATCGGAAGCCTTGGCTTGTGGCGGATTATCCGGCGACGCGCCGCCTTGCCTGTACCGACCGAGGACGGTGATCCGCCGTCGGCGATCTACTAAATGAATGACAGCATGACACTTTTTATTTTAACGGCAGCCGTGCTGACCCTGGTGACCATCGGACTCATCGTCTGGCCGCTGTGGCGCGCCGGCCCACAGCGTTCGCCGCTGGCAGCGGTGCTGGCCGCCTGCCTGATTCCGGTACTTGTCTGGCTGGTTTATCCAAAGGTCAGCAGCTATGACTGGGTGACGCCGCCTGCCCAGGCTGCTAATCCTTCTGCACCGGCCCGTGCACTCGATGAAGCGATCAGCGGACTTGAGCAAAAGCTCGCAGAAAATCCCACTGACGAGGAAGGCTGGGTATTGCTCGGGAGTTCCTATCTGGCGCTTCAGCGTCCGGCGGACGCCGTTCAGGCTTATCGACGCGCTATCGACCTATCCAGCGGCAATAACATGACTGCACGTCTCGGTGCTGCTGAGGCACAGATTGCCGAAAATCCGGCCGCGCTGTCAGGCGCTGCCGGCCAGGAAATCGAGGTGGTCCTGAAAAGTGATCCGGCTAACCCAAAGGCACTCTGGTATGGCGGGATGCTCGCCTTGTCACGCGGTGACATTCCAACGGTGCGCTCGCGATGGCGGGCGTTGCTTGATCTGGATCCACCGGCGGAGATTCAACAGATCATTGCCAGGCAACTCGCCGAACTGGATGCGGGTCCTGGGGCTGCAGCGTCTGGCCCGAATCAATCCGCGGCAACGGCCTCAGCTGCCGGCGCTCGCGTAGCCGGCAGTGCCGGGATCGATATACAGGTCTCGATCAGCGCCAGCTTGCGCGCGCGGATCTCGCCATCAGCACCGTTGTTTATATTCGTTCGCGATCCAGGAAAGCCCGGGCCGCCTCTGGCTGTCGTGCGACGGCTTGCCAGCGACTTACCGCTGTCCCTCAGGATCAGTGACGCTGATCTGATGCTGCCCGGTGGGCCTGGCCTTGCGGCAGTGAAGTCAGCCGCACTGGTGGCGCGTATCGCCAATGGCGGCAATCCGGTTGCACAGGCAGGCGATTTTTATGGAGAAGCGACCTGGGGCGGAATAGAGGGTTCAGAGGGGAACATCTCCATAGTCATCAATCAGGTGGTCAATTAGACCGCCGATAATCATATTTAACATAATATATATTATGCGCACTTTAAACCTTCCCAGAATACTGCGGTCATCGGCTGCCGCCATCTCAGTTCTCCTCCTGGGCGCTTGCGCCAGCAGTCCATTGCCACCTTTAGCCGGCATGCGGGAACCGCTCGATCTGCCACGCTTCATGGGCGAATGGTATGTCCTGGCATTCATTCCGATCGACCTGCCGTTTATTTCCGAGAAGGATGCCTACAACGGCATGGAATCCTATCGGCTTGCCGCTGATGGCACGATTGAAACGACTTATACGTTTCGGAACGGCAGCTTCGATGGCCCTGCCAAGCGCATGACGCCGCACGCACGGGTTGCCAATCCGCCAGTGAATACCGAGTGGAAGATGAAATTTTTCTGGTTTCTTCCGGCCGGTGATTTTCTGATCATTGACCGTGATGAGGCCTACACGCGGACGGTGATAACGGTGCCCGATCGGCGCTGGGTCTGGGTGATGGCACGCAAACCGTCGATCCCAGAGGCTGAATTCGATGCGATGCTTGCCGTGCTTAAAAAGAACGGTTTCGATATGACGAAGCTCAGGAAGGTTCCTCAACGTATTGATTTAAATACTGAACAGCCCGGTCAGGAAAGTCAGTAAATACGGCGTCTACCCGTTCCTCGCGGCACAGGACCTCCATCAGTTTTTCAAAAGTGCTGAATCCAGGCGGCAAGGCGTCAGCCCGCAGCGTATAGGGGTGCACCTGCAGATTTGCTTGATGTGCGGCTGCAACCAGACCGGTCCCGAGAACCTGTCGAAGGCTGGGACCTATGCCGCCGGCATAGGCCCGGATCGTCTGCAGATCGCTCGCAGTGGGCACCTCGCCCTCCGTCAGCTGGATCAGCGTCAGTTGGCAGCAAAGCCGGTTCCGGACACGTTTTAGCTCCTCGTGATCGAAACATTGAACGATCGCCGGATCATCAGCACCGTTGTAGCCGTAGCGGTTCAGTACGGCCAGCATCTGGACTGCCAGGTCGACACCATGCTCGTGATGCCAGGCTGGTGACTTGATCTCCGGATAGATGCCAGCACAACGGCCAGTTGAATGGTTCAGGCCATGGATGAAGCGGATCTCTTCTGCAAAGGTCGGAATCGAAAAACGCCCCGCATCGGCCGGAAAGCGACCTGGATAGCGCAACTGCTCTTGACCGGCCCGCCGCCGCTCGGTGAGTGCCAGCTGGCGTATTTCAGCTAGATCAAAGTCGATGCAGTAATGAAGTCCATCGGCACGGGCCCTGCCGGGAAACCGGTGCGCGACATCGGTGAGATCATCGAGATGCAGATCGTGAAATACAATCAGCTCGCCGTCGCGCGTCGCGATGACATCCTGCTCGAGGTAGTCAGCGCCCATGGCATGGGCCATAGCCTTGCCGGCCAGCGTGTGCTCAGGCAGATAGGCAGGTGCGCCGCGATGCGCGATGACCAGAGGTCGGATTCGGTTGGCGCCCTGCCCCACAGATCTGCGCACTACCGCTGATTTATGGCTCGACGAGTGCTGGTTTGCCATAGATCAGCGCATCGTGCGCGCTACTCCTCGCCTGCGACTCCGAGGCGCTTCTGCATCAGCGGACTGGTAGTCGTGTACTGCAGATGAACCTTCTTGCCAGGCTCCACGATGGCCTTGGCGGCAAACGCGGCCAGCGCGGCTTCATGGAAGCCGCTCAGGATCAGCTTTTTCTTGCCGGGATAGTCACAGATATCGCCAATCGCAAAAACGCCGGGAATATTGCTCTGGAATTTCTCGGTATCGACCACGATGGTCTTCTTGTTGAACTCGAGACCCCAGTTTGCAATCGGACCGAGCTTCGGAGAAAGACCGTAAAAGACCAGCGCATGATCTGCATCCAGCATCTCGGAATCGCCGGCCTTGGTGGTGACTTCGACACCGGTTAGCGACGAACCGTCCGTACGCAGCGCAGTCGGGTTCGCAAGTTCCACAAGCTTCACTTCGCCGCGCGCGGCACGTTCCTTGAGCAGTGCCACCGAAGCTGGCGCTGCACGGTACTCATCGCGACGATGGACAAGTGTGAGTGCAGCAGCTTTTGGTCCCAACGCCAGCGCCCAGTCCAGCGCTGAATCACCACCACCGAAAACGATCAGCCGCTTGCCGGCGAAGATGTCAGGATCTTTCACGTGGTAATGGATGTGAGTGCCTTCCAGCGCATCGGCACCCTCCACGTGTACGCGCCGCGGCTGGAATGACCCCACGCCGGCAGCGATGAATACTGTCTTGGCCAGGAACTCCTTGCCCTGGCTGGTGCGGGCTGCAAAGCCGCCTTCAGCAGCTTTCAGCTCGACGAGTTCTTCACCGAGATGGAAGGTCGGATGGAATGGCTCGATCTGCTTCATCAGACTCGCCACCAGCTCGCCACCCGTACAGACGGGTACCGCAGGAATGTCATAGATGGGCTTGTCGGGATAAAGCCAGGCGCATTGACCGCCGGCCGCTGACAGCGTGTCGACCAGATCTGCCTTGATACCCAGCAGACCGAGCTCGAATACCTGAAACAACCCGGCCGGGCCCGCCCCTATGATCAGGGCATCTGTGTTGATCGTCATGATTTTAAACCGGAATTAAAGCAAGCTACGCCGGGACATCCGGCAGGCAAGCGATGGTACTGAGCCAATCCGGTTCAAACAAGCCTTGCGCAAGGCCAGGGCCTGTCTCTCAGTCGTCCAGCTTGAACTCAACCACATCCCAGCGCGCCGTATCCTCGTGACGAGCATGGTGGCGGATCGCATCGACGAGCACGCGCTCGTTCCACTCCACCACATCTGCTGAACGGTCGATAATCAGCTTTTTCATCATGACCGTCTCACCGAAGGATTTGACCGCCACGATCGGCTTGCTGAAAGCACCAGCCACATCCATCTGGAAGGTCACCAGGTCGGGATTTGCTTCGTAGATCGAAACAGGCAGCACCATGATCTCAGCTGCCCTGATTTGCTTGCGCAGCTCTTCTTTCAGGTCTTCCTTGCCGCCTGGCGGAATGCGGTCCGGATCGCTGGTTGCCAGATACAGGAAATTATCCCGGCTCTCGAGATACTCGATAACCCGCAGATAATCCGGATGCTTCTCAAACAGGTGAGTCACAAATACGCGAATGGGTGTCTTGTCGGACAAAATCCCGTCCTCCATTCAATTTCTGCGGGACATACTACAGTTCCTGTTGCCCGTAGTCGCGGCAGCATTACACTCCCGGTTCATATGCGCCTGCTCATATACAACATCCGCTACGCCATCGGTGCCGGCCCGCCGCCGAAAATGCCGGTACCAGGGGCAGGTTACCTCTTTGGCACGCCTGGAAACCTCGACAACATCATAAATTTTGCCAAGTCGGTCGCACCGGACGTAGTGGGCCTGATCGAGGTGGATGTGGGCTCAATGCGCAGCGGCGGCGTCAACCAGGCTGAAGCGATCGCTACCGCCCTCGGACACTTCTCCAGCTACGAATGCAAATACGGCGAGGAGTCACTGAACCAGCTGCTGCCGATACTGCGCAAGCAGGCCAATGCCTTTCTGGCTGCGCCGTCGATTATTGGCGAACGATTCCACTACTTCGACACAGGTATCAAGCGCCTCATCCTCGAGCTCGAACTCGACGGCGTAATTATTTTTCTGGTGCACCTCTCGCTCAAATATCGACATCGCCAGTTTCAGCTTCGTCATCTCTACGATCTCGTATCGAAGGCAAAAAAACCAGTCATCGTTGCGGGCGACTTCAATACCTTCTGGGGCGAGAATGAAATGTTCCTGTTCATGAAGGCAGCCGGCCTGCGCAGTGCCAATGTGAGCGGTCTGCCTTCCTATCCCAGCAAATCGCCGCGCATGGAACTCGACTTTGTACTGTATGGTGACGGCATCGACATCACGTCTTTCGATATTCCGCACGTCATCTGGTCCGACCATTTGCCGCTGATCTGTGACTTTCAGCTGAGGTAACCCCATGACGCAGTCATCACCCGCAAACGTCCTGCTGACGCTTGTTCACTGGCGACTGGAGAGCGATGCAGACGGCATCGGCTGGTTGTGCTTTGACCGGCACGGTGCCGGCGCAAACACCTTGTCCGCCGAAACCATGGCAGAACTTGAAACCTGTCTCGCCACACTTGAGGCATCTGCACTCAAAGGGCTGGTCATCTGGTCAGGCAAGTCCCGGGGCTTCATCGCCGGTGCCGACATCAACGAGTTCCCGGCGCTGGATTCAGAGGCGCGCGCCTATGCAGTTACCCGGCAGGGGCAACACATATTCGCCCGTCTGGAAGCCCTGCCCTTTCCCAGCGTGGCGGTAATGAACGGCTTTGCGCTGGGGGGTGGAATGGAACTGGCGCTGGCCTGTACCCGGCGTCTCGCGATTGCCGGCAGCGAACCGGTTTTTGGTTTGCCTGAAGTGCTGCTCGGCGTGCACCCCGGCTTCGGCGGCACCGTGCGCTTGACGCAGCTGATCGGCGTACGCCAGGCGATGGACCTGATGTTGACGGGTCGATCCATACGCCCGGCACAGGCATGGCAGTATGGGCTTGTAGATGCGGTGGCAAGTGCGGATACGGTTGCAGGTGAGGACAAGTGGCGAAACGGTGCCAGGCAACTGCTGGCCGAGGGGGATCAGACGGCGCGCGCACCGTGGCTTGACCGGCTTCTGGGCCTTGCAATGTTGCGGCCATGGCTGGCACGCAAACTCCGGCAAAAGGTCAGCAAGAAAGCGCCCGCTGAACACTACCCCGCTCCCCATGCGCTGATCGCACTGTGGGAGAAGCATGGCGGCCAGGCCACCCCGGCAGCCTACGAAGCGGAAGCCGAGTCCTTTGCCAGGCTGGTCATGACACCGACCTCACGCAATCTGGTGCGCGTGTACTTTCTGCAGGAGCGCCTGAAGAAACTCGTCGGCAATGCCGAGCCGATGAAGCGGGTACATGTCATCGGGGCGGGTGTGATGGGCGGCGATATTGCCGCGTGGTGCGCGTTGCGCGGCCTTGAAGTCAGCCTGCAAGACCGCGAACTGAAGTTCATCGAACCGGCTCTCGCACGGGCCCACAAGCTCTTTGAGCGCAAACTCAGGCAACCGGACGCCCTCAAAGCTGCAATCGCACGCCTCACGGCAGATCCGGAGGGCCACGGCATTGCCACAGCCGATGTCGTGATCGAAGCTATCTTTGAAGACCTCGCCGCAAAGCGTGAGCTGTTTGCGCGTGTAGAACCGCAATTGAAGGCCGGTGCAATACTGGCAACCAATACCTCAAGCATCCGGCTTGAAGACCTGAGCACCAGCCTGCAGGACCCCGGTAAACTGATCGGATTGCACTTTTTCAATCCGGTGGCAAAGCTGCCACTGGTCGAGATCGTGGCAGCACCCACCAGCAGCAAGGCGTCGATTGATGTCGGCACGGCCCTCACGCGCCAGATCGGCAAGCTGCCCCTGCCCTGCCGGAGTCATCCTGGCTTTCTGGTCAATCGCATACTCGCGCCTTACATCGCCGAAGCACTAGAACTGCTGCGGGAGGGCATTCCTGCAGCAGAGATCGATCTTGCCGCAACTGACTTTGGCATGCCGATGGGGCCGATCGAACTTGCGGACTCCGTGGGCCTCGATGTGAGCGCGCATGTGGCCAGGATCCTGGCGCCTGTTATCGGCAGAGAGATCGCACCGGAAATCGAAGAACTGGTACGCCAGAAACACCTGGGACTAAAGACCGGTCAGGGTTTCTACACCTACCGCGAAAGAAAGCCGGTGCGTCCATCGCTGCCGCCAGGCAGCTCCGATGCCGCAGTCCAGGACCGGCTGATCCTCGCGCTGCTCAATGAAGCTGCGAACTGCCTGCAGGAAGCTATCGTGACCGATGCGAACCTGGTCGATGCCGGCGTGATATTCGGCACCGGCTTTGCGCCATTCCGCGGCGGACCACTGCATTACGCAAGGGAAACCGGCATAAATACCCTGGTTACCCGGCTTGAAGCGCTGGCAAGCAAACACGGTTCACGTTTTCGACCCTCGCCGGGCTGGAAACTCCTGGCCAACTGACGTCACAGATTCTGCAGGCATTCCCCCGCCTCGCAAAAGCTTACGGTTACAATGCTGCAAATGTCTGATCTGATCCTCACCGAAGCCGTTTTGCGGCGCTTTTCCCCCCTCGATAGCCTCAAGCGGGAAAACATCGCGGCGCTTGCCAAGAAGATGGAGATCAGGACCCTCGAAAGCGGCAAAACCCTGTTGCGCGAGGGGGATGCCGACAAACGGACCTACTACCTGGTATCCGGCACGCTGGAACTCACAGACCGCAGCAACAGCGTCAGACTGATGCGCGCTGACAGCGCCGACGCGCACAATCCGATAACGCCGCTACTGCCGCGCCGCTATACCGTCAAGGCCGTTGATTACGTTCAGTACCTGTCAGTCGACACGGAACTGCTGGATGTCATGCTGACCTGGGACCAGACCGGCAGCTATGAAGTCAACGAACTGCACAGCGAGGAGCAATCCGGTTCCGACGACTGGATGACGACATTGCTACAGACACGGGCCTTCCACCGCATTCCGCCGGCAAATATCCAGGCCATCTTCATGCGCATGCAGAAGGTGAATTACAACGCTGGTGACGTCATCATCAAGCAGGGCGAGGAAGGTGACTATTTCTATGTCATCACCCGTGGCCAATGCACGGTGATGCGTGAAACGCCGCTGAACAAGGAAGGCATAAAGCTCGCCGAGCTGGGTGTCGGCGATACCTTCGGCGAAGAAGCGCTGATATCGCAGAACCGGCGCAATGCGACCATCACCATGCAGGCCGACGGTTCAGTCATGCGCCTCGGAAAACAGGACTTCAATACCCTGCTCAACGAGCCCATGACGACCTGGGTCGACCGTGAGGAGGCGCAGAAGATCGTGGCCAAGGGCGGCAAGTGGCTTGATGTGCGCCTGCCGAGTGAGTTCGAAACACGCCACGAACCCGGGGCCATCAATATCCCGCTCTATTTCATCCGGCTGAAGCTCAGTACGCTTGATCCAAAAACACCCTACATCGTCTGCTGCGACACTGGCCGTCGCAGTTCGGCCGGAGCCTTCGTATTGAACGAACGCGGCTTCGATGCACGTGTACTGCGCAGTGGGCTGAATCTGGCTGACTGAACTTCGCGGCGTTCTGGAAACCCGCGGGAATTGCCGGGGCTCCGGCGGTTCACATCGTATGCGTAGGCTTGTCGCCCCCGAGGGCGCCAGCCAGATAGTTTTCGATCTTCTTCTGTGTTGAGCCGCCGTCCTGGTCGCTGAACTGGACACCGATACCGGCTGTACGTTTACCCTGCGCGCCCTTGGGCGTCACCCAGATCACCCGGCCGGCAACCGGGATCTTCTCATCCTCACCCATCACATTCAGCAGCATGAAGACTTCATCGCCGATCCGGTAGCTGGTACTGGTCGGGATAAACAGCCCGCCATTCCGCACAAATGGCATATACGCCAGATACAGCGCGCTCTTGTCCCTGATTGTAAGGGTCAGCAGCCCAGGCCTTGGCATGACGTTACCTTGCATATCCCACCGAACCGTACCACCACATCAGCAACTCTGCCCACTGAAGTTCCAGATTCAGTGAACGATCCTGCAGTCGATTTACCTGGTTGAGCTGATCCAGGTAGTCGCAGCAGGCCCTCATGTTCAGGCGGGTGTGCGGAATATTCAAGTGTGCTTTCACTGCCGTTGTCGCCGGTTCGGAAATATTCATGCCTTCACGTATCAGCGCTGCCACCTGCCAGTAGAGCCAGCGTAGACAAAGGCTACGGTCGAGTCTGGCCCAGCGGCGGGCTACCGTAGCGGGTTGCACCTCACGTTGTACGATTTTTTCCAGGTCCGCGGCCAGTTTGCTGACTTGTTCGCCGAAGCCGGCGCGTAGCAGCGTCCGTGCGCCCAGCGGCGCTCGGCTCGCAAAACTCAGCGCGGTTTCCGCACCGCTGACATCCGGAACAGCATGTCGCAGCCAGGCGAGCCCCGTGGACCAGTCCGGCGGTACCAGACGCACCCGCTCACAGCGGCTGACGACGGTGGCAGGCACGCCCCTCGGTGATTCACAGACCAGCAGGATCGTCGTCGCACCAGGTGGCTCCTCTAGCGTCTTCAGCAAGCAGTTGGCAGCATTGCGCTGCATGCGGTCGGCCGGGCAGATCATCGCAACCTTGCGCCCGCCCCGATGACTGGTCAGTTCGAGCCTTGCGATCAGATCCCGTAGCTGATCGATTCCAATGGACTTTTTCTCCTCCTCCATGCCGACGGAAAAGAAATCCGGATGCGCCAGCACCGGTAAGGCTTCTGCTTCGCTATCCGCGGACGGCTCCCAGTCCAAACCCAGGATTTGCGCTGCAGACCAGAGGGCGAAATGTCGCCGCCCTGTGCCGGGTGATCCATAGATCAACTGGGCTTGTGGAGGCTGCTCCCGCTGCAGGCGGGCCTTAAGCTGCCGCGCCGGCGATTCCAGCCAGAATAGTTCGCTTATAAGGCTCATATTACAAAGACTTGCAATCTATTCGAATAAATCATCTTGCTAACAGACCCTGCAAGGCGCGGCTGATCTCCAGCTTTACTTCAGGCAGTGGACGCGCCGCATCAATCAGGCGGATCCGCTCCGGATACTCTTTTGCCAGTTCCAGATAGCGCGCCCGCACGCGGCCGAAAAACGGATTGGCCTCACGCTCGAAGCGGTCGCGCTCCGCCCGGCCCGATTGCCGGGACACTGAGATCTCCAGCGACACATCGAGCAACAGGGTCAGGTCTGCACGCAGTCCGCCAGTCACCAGATGGTCCAGGGCGTCGATGGTGTCGCGCGAGATGCCCCGGCCACCGCCCTGGTAGGCATGCGTGGCATCGGTAAAGCGGTCACAGACTACCCAGCGTCCCGATTGCAGCGCCGGCAGGATGACCGTCTCGACATGTGCAGCACGGGCGGCGTACATCAGCAACAACTCGGCCATCGGTACGATTTCACCGTCAGGCTGAAGCAACAGCTCGCGGATTTTTTCGCCCAGCGCTGTGCCTCCTGGCTCGCGGGTCAACAAGACCTCATGCCCTGCCCGTCGCAGTTCTTCGGCGACAAAGGTGAGATTCGTGGACTTGCCGACACCCTCGATGCCTTCTACGGTAACCAGCCGCCCGACGGTCTGTGCTGTCACTGGCTTGTTCATCACCGGGGTTTCCCCCGCAACGTAGCAAGATAGAGCTGAACCGCCTTCTGATGTTCAGCCAGGGTGTCGCTGAAGCGGTGACTGCCGTCGCCGGCACCGCTGGCCACGAAAAACAAGGCCGTGCCCGCAGCGGGATGCGCGGTGGCTGTCAACGCGTCTACGCCTGGTGCCGCGATCGGCGTCGGCGGTAAACCTGGCCGGGTATAGGTATTCCAGGGTGTGTCGGTTTCGAGATGGCGCCGGGTGAGATTGCCATCGAATTGCGGGCCGACACCGTAGATCACGCTCGGGTCGGTCTGCAGCAACATGCCTTTCCGCAATCGCCGCACGAATACGCCTGCAATCAGTGGCCGTTCTGTCGTCAGCGCTGTTTCACGCTCGACGATCGACGCCAGCACCAGCAGCTCATAGGCGGTGCCCAGCGGGAGATCTGCCTCCCTGCCCTCCCAGGCCAGCCTGAGTTGCTCCTGCAAGGCTCTATGCGCCATGCCAAGGAGTTCGGCATCGGTCGTCCCGCGCGGAAACAGGTAGGTCTCCGGCAGGAATGCGCCTTCAGCGCTGGCGAACTCCAGCTTCAGCAGCGTGGCCAGCTCGCGGGCGTCGCTGCTGTTCAGCGTCTGCTTCAGCACCGCGGTTTTCTTCAGGGCGACCATGATGTCTGCAACCGTCCAGCCCTCGACGAGCGTAAAGCTGTGCAGCCGTACGCGGCCCGCGACCAGTTCGGTCAGCAGGCTGCGGGCAGTCAAACCGGCATTGAAGGCATATTCCCCAGCCTTTATCCGGCTCGCCTGCCCGCTCAGTCGACCATAGAGGGTGAGAACCGCAGGCGCAGAGATAATCCCGTCTGCCGACAGCTGGTGGGCAACGCTGGCGAGCGAGGCTCCGGCCGGCACTTCGAGGCGATAACCGGTTGCGGCAATTGGCAGCGGCGTATACAGGTAAGTACGCAGCCAGACGGTGCCGGCGACCACCGCCAGCACTATCACAGTGGCCAGGATCAGCAGCTGCCGGCGCACTCGTCCACACCCTTATTCGCAAGGCGTGCGGCCAGCTCGCAGCTCACCGGACCGGGCTTCCACTGACGCTCACCAAGCTGCCCGACAGGACGTATCCCGGTCAGCGCATTGCTGACGAACACTTCATCGGCAGCCAGCACGTCCGCTTTTGTCAGCGACACTTCGTGTGACTCGATCGCTGATACAGATGCCTGCTGCAGGATGACCCGACGCATGACTCCACTGATGCCTGCATGGCTAATCGCAGGCGTCAACAGGCGCCCGCCCGAGACGATGAATACGTTACTGGAGGTGCCCCCCACCAGTTGTCCCTGCTCGTCGCACATAAAACCCTCGGCAATTCCTCCATCCTGCCACTCGGCGCGGGCCAGCACCTGCTCCAGACGGCACAGCGTTTTCAGGCCCGCCGTAGCAGGGTTTCGTCCGGCGATGGTCTCACACCAGCGCACCCTGATCTGTATCCAGCGCTGTGCCTTACTGTCTTCCAGGCCCCAGGCGACTGTCGGCTGCTGGTGCTGTGCTGGCGCATAGCCACGCGGCCCGCTTCCGCGGGTCATGATCAGCTTTAGCACGCCCTCATCGAGGCCCGTCGCCGCAGTGACCAGCTGCGTATGCAGTGAGTCGCGATCCGGTGCAGCGAGCTTGAGTCGTGCTGCGCCGGCATACAGGCGGTCGAGATGCAGATCCAGAAATCGCGCCGCAGAACGGCGGATCGCAATGGTCTCAAACAGGCCGTCGCCATAGGCCAGGCCGCGATCCGTAATATCGACGAGCCTGCCGGGTGTACCGTTGATCCAGTACTGAGCCATCTTCTGTCAGCTCTGCAGGGCCAGCAACATGCCCTTCGCCTTGGCGCGCGTTTCTTCCAGTTCACGCTCAGCGATAGAATCGGCAACGATGCCGCTTCCGGCCGACAGTGAGAACTCTTTGCCACAGACCTGGATGGTGCGGATCAGGATATTGAAGTCACAGCTGCCATCGAGATTGAGATAACCCATTGCTCCCGTATAGGGTCCGCGTGGCTGCGCTTCCAGATCGTGGATGATTTCCATGCAGCGTACCTTTGGGCAACCAGTAATCGTGCCACCGGGAAAAACCGCGCGTATCAGCATACCCGGTGTAACGTCGGCGCGCAGCTCGCCGCGGATGTTCGAAACGATATGATGCACGTGCGCGTAAGACTCAACGGTCATCAATTCATTTACCGCTATCGTACCCGGTACACAGACCCTGCCGAGATCGTTGCGCTCCAGATCGATCAGCATCACGTGCTCCGCACGTTCCTTCGCGTTGCTGAGCAACGCCTGGCGCCACCCTTCCTCCGGAGCGGCGGTGCTCGCCCGTGGTCGCGTACCGGCTATCGGTCGCGTCTCTATGTAGCCGTTACTGACACGCACCAGCCGCTCGGGTGAGGAACTGACGATTGCGCAAGCGCCGAATTTTGCGAAGCCTGAAAATGGTGCGGGATTCACTTCGCGTAGCCGGTGATAAATCTGCCAGGCATCTATGCCTGCGTGCAGCCTGCCCGTCCATCGTCGGGCCAGGTTGACCTGAAACACGTCACCCGCTGTGATCAGCTCGCGCGCTCTTTCGACAGCGGCGAGAAATTCCTGCGGATCCGGTTCGGCAATGCAGTCAGTAAAATTTGCGGTTCTGTCCGACGACTGCTGCCGGGTACGGGTTGCCGTGTCGATATCTGCGCTGATCTGCGCGACAGCCGGTTCTTGCCCCGGTTCGGCCAGTAGCCACGTGTGGCCACTCTGCCGGCAACGGATGAGTGCTACGGGGATACGAACGGCCAGTGCAACCGGGAATCCGGGCAGCGCTGCAGAACTGATGGTTGGCTCTGTTTCGCGCACCAGTTCATAAGCCAGAAAGATGAACCAGCCGCCCTGGAACGGCAGGCTGGATTTTGCAGCGGCGCTGCTGCCCGTCAGGCTCTCATGCTGGCGTTCTGCCGACTCACTTGCCCACCAGGCATCCAGTGCAGTCAGAAACTCCGTGAATTGCCCGGCATGGTCTCCGGAGAGTTTCCAGTTTTCGTCCAGGCGAAGCGTCTCGCCCGGAAAGGCAAACAGGATGTCGAAATGCGCCTGTGCAGTTGTGCCGCCAGGGCTTTCAAGCAGGAAGGGATAGCGCTCGGGCGCTAGGCGGTGCAGATCGAGAAGGTCGAACCCTGTCGGCAGCTCCACCGCAGTGACGATGGACGGTGTCACAGCGATTTGGGCCGCTGTCGATGTGCTGCCGGAAGCCGGCACAGGAATCTCAAACGCGCCGGAAAATGAGGCTGCCGTTGGTTCCGCCGAAGCCGAATGAATTACTCAATACCGCATTGATCGGCATCTTGCGCGCCATATTAGGCACGTAATCCAGGTCACAATCCGGACCGGGCTTGTGCAGGTTGATGGTCGGCGGCGCCACTTGGTCACGAATCGCCAGTATGCAAAACAAGGCTTCAACCGCACCCGCCGCACCCAGCAGATGGCCGGTCGTGGACTTTGTCGAACTCACAGCCAACTTGTCGGCATGAGCACCAAAGACTGAGCGGACTGCGCGTGTTTCTGCGGCATCACCCAGCGGCGTGGATGTGCCATGGGCATTAATGTACTGGATATCTTCGGGATTCAGTCCGGCGTCCTTCAGTGCCGCACGCATGCTGGCCTGCGCGCCGTCACCGGTCTCAGCCGGCGCGGTGATGTGGTGGGCATCAGCACTCATACCGAAACCAGACACTTCAGCGAAAATCTGCGCACCCCGACGGCGCGCCGCCTCATACTCCTCGAGAACCAGACACGCCGCCCCGTCGCTGAGCACAAAGCCGTCGCGGTCAATGTCCCAGGGTCGGCTTGCGCCCTCCGGATCATCATTCCGCTGCGACAGTGCGCGCGCAGAACAAAAACCGCCGAGACCGAGCGGTGTGAGCCCGTGCTCTGCACCACCAGCCAGCATCACGTCAGCATCGCCATAGGCAATTAGACGCGCCGCCATACCGATGCAGTGGGTGGAAGTCGTGCAGGCGCTGACCAGCGCAATGTTCGGACCACGGAAATCGTACTGGATCGAAATATGGCCGGAGATCATGTTGATGATACTGGCCGGAACGAAGAACGGTGAAATCTTGCGCGGACCGCCCTCTGTATAACGAACGAAATTTGCTTCGATCGTACCGAGACCGCCGATTCCGGAACCGATGGCCACACCCACACGGTCCGGCGCATAACCTGCTGTCGCCAGTCCGGCATGTGCGACGGCCTGCTGGGCCGAAGCGATTCCGAAATGGATAAACGGATCCATCTTTTTCTGTTCTTTGGGCGGAATGTGCTGACCGACATCGAAGTTGCGGATACTGCCGCCGATAGTCGTCGAGAACTGACTGGCATCGAAATCGGTGATCGGCCCGATACCACTGCGACCGGAAACCACCTGCTGCCAGGCGGTCTCCACAGCATTGCCCACGGGGGCAATGATTCCCATACCGGTAACGACGACGCGTCGACTGGACATGCCGGTCTACCCTCGAAACAAAACGGGCTGAAGCGCCCCGGAGACGGAAACGAAGCTCAGGAAGCAGCAGCCCGTTGAGTGATGTAGTCGATGGCCTGCTGTACCGTTTTGATCTTCTCGGCATCTTCGTCCGGGATCTCGGTCTCGAACTCTTCTTCAAGAGCCATGACCAGCTCAACCGTATCCAGGGAATCGGCGCCAAGGTCATCCACAAAAGAAGCCTTGTTGGTAACCTCTTCTTCCTTTACGCCGAGCTGCTCGGCAACGATGCTCTTGACCTGTTCCTCAATACTGCTCATGTCTCTATGTCCTCTCGTGAGTCCGAAAATAGCGTGGGCCGGCTTCTACGCCCACCAATATGAGTGCCCCACCGGGCCGGTATTCTAGGTTAAGCCCACCAGCCAATCTAGCATTGCAAAAAAAACCCCGCCGGGTGATAAGCCGGATCAGGGCATCAGCATGCCACCATTGACATGCAGGGTCTCTCCGGTGATGTAGCTGCCGGAGCGCGCGGCCAGAAACAACGCGGCTGCCGCCACGTCCTCCGCCGTTCCCAGCCGTTGCAGCGGCACACGCACCTCGAGTTCCTTGCGCTGGGCTTCGGCAAGCCCTGCAGTCATGTCAGTGGCGATAAAGCCCGGCGCGATGACGTTAACGGTGATGCCCCGACTGGCTACTTCACGCGCCATCGCCTTGCTGAAGCCGATCATGCCGGCCTTGGCCGCCGCATAATTGGTCTGACCTGGATTGCCCATTACGCCCACTACAGACGAAATATTGATGATTCGGCCATGCCGTGCCTTGAGCATGCCGCGCATGAAGGTCTTGCAGGTGAGGAATACAGAGGACAGATTGGTATCAATGACGGTCCGCCATTCCTCCTCTTTCATGCGCATCAGAAGATTGTCACGTGCGATGCCGGCATTATTGACCAGGATGGTCACTGCGCCCTCATTCGCACTGATATCGGCTTCCGCGGCACTGACATCCGTAGCCAGCGAAGCATCGAGTACCAGTCCGCGACCCTTGATGCCGAGAGCCTGAAATCTGGCGCTGATTGCCTCGGCCCCCGCTTCTGTGGTCGCGGTGCCGATCACCGTGGCGCCGGCCTGCCCGAGCAGATCGGCGATCGCTGCACCTATACCGCGTGACGCACCGGTAATGAGTGCCCGCTCACCGGCAAGTGAAAAAAACGTGGCTGGCCTATCCAATGATCATCTCCGCAAGCCGAGGTGCTGCATTATAGACAGACCCTGTGTAGCCGCTCGGCGCTCAGGCGCGGAGCTTCCGCACAGCGGCCTCACCGCCAGCAAACAGGAAGCCGCCGACCGCACCCCACAGGTGTGCATCGGTGATCACTGGTGCGCCGATCGTTTCCGCGGACAGGGGCACGGCACCATTCAGTTGTTCCCATGCCAGCTTCGCGATCCAGACCATCAGCAATAGCCAGCCGAACCGGTCACCCTGGCGGATCCAGTCCATGGCACCGATCATCAGCAAGCCATGCAGAGCACCCGACATGCCCACACACCAGGAAACCCCAGGGCTGAACAGATAGAGGCCCAGACAGGTGCTGAACGAGCAGACCAACTGGGCAATGATCCAGCCAACCGGCGAACGTGCGGGATAAAACACCCAGATCCCGAGCAGCAGCGCGCCCACATTCAGCGCCAGGTGGCGCCAGCCCAGATGCACCAGATTGCCAGTCAGGAGCCGCCAGTATTCGCCGTTGGCCACGGCATCACGGACATACCAGAGCTTCCGGTGCAGTTCGACAGGCAGAAACTGCAGAGCGACGAGCAGCAGTGCGAAGCCCGTGGCCCACATCAGCGACGCCGAGTTTTCCCAGGGGGAAAAGCTTATGTTTCGTGCTGTTATGCGCACCAGGTCAAATCTTTCTGAAATTTACTGGCAGGCCCTGCCGCGCTGGCGGATAATCGCCCGCGGGTTGCCGCTGCTGTTGGGTTGCAGCGGATCATCGCAGAATCACGAGGCTAATACATGAAGTTCGAGAACGCTCCGTTCCGGGCAGCGCGCGGTTTTACGCTGATCGAAATCATGGTGGTGGTGGTTATCCTCGGCATTCTTGCCGCGCTGATCGCCCCCAATGTCATCAGCCGCATCGACGATGCACAAGGCGCCAAGGTCCAGCAGGATATTCGTGCCATCGAAAGCGCCCTGAAACTCTATCGCCTGGACAGCTTTCGTTACCCGACCAGCCAGGAAGGACTCGATGCCCTGGTTACGCCACCACAGGATGCCAGTCAGAAGTGGCCTGAGGGTGGTTATCTCGACCGCTTGCCCAAGGATCCCTGGGACCGACCATATATCTACGAGAATCCCGGCAAACAGGGTGCCTTCGACATCTCTACGCTGGGTCGCGACGGGCAGCCAGGCGGTGACGGTGTCGACGCGGATATCGGTAACTGGGATATCGACTGACCGGCCGCATGCCCTGCCCGGTAAATGATCGGCAGCAGCACGGCTTCACCCTGCTTGAAGTACTGGTGGTGGTGTTCATCGTTGGCGTCATCGCCACGATGTTCACGCTGGCTGTGGGTGTGGCTGGCGGCGTAGACCGGGAACTACGTCAGGAAACTGAACGCCTGGAAACACTCATACGCCTCGCGCTGGAGGACGCGACTTTCCAGGCACACGAGCTCGGCATCCGTTTTTATCCCCAGCGTTACGAATTCTCGGTCTATTCACGCGGGCAAATCGCCGATTCGACTGATGACAGCTGGACGCAGATCCAGGATGAAGTCCTGGCACCCCGAAAACTCAACAAGAGCTTTGAGTTCGAACTGGAAATAGAAGGACGCAACGTCGTCCTCGCCAACAGTGCAAAGGAAGTGGAGAAGAACTACCGGCCACAGATCTTCATGTTTTCCTCCGGCGACATCAGCAATGCATTTGTGGTGCGCATCCGTGATCGCGTCGAGCGGCGGAGTTATACGCTGGATGTTGCAACCGACGGCAAGACGAAAATCATCCGCGATGACAACTGAGCGATACAGGCAGCGCGGCTTTACGCTGATCGAAGTGATGGTTGCGCTGGTGATCGTTGCGCTGGGATTGCTGGCCGCATTCGGGCAGGTCAACCAGACGCTGACCACGGCGAGTCGCCTGCGCGACAAGACCTTCGCCGACTGGGTTGCGCTGAATCAGCTTACCGCACAGCGATTGCTCGGCGAGTATCCTGCCATCGGCAGCAGCTCCGGAGAAACCGAAATGGGGCGCGCCAAGTGGCGCTATACGGTCAAGGTTGAGAAAACCGATTTCGAAGACCTGCGCCAGATCAACGTCTCGGTGGCATTCGCCGACAATCCGGAACAGGTCGTCAGCTCGATATCCGGGTTTATGGGACGGGCTGCCGGCAAGGGCACGACGCCCGGCAAACTGCGTGCTGACTGGCTACCCATTGAGCCGGGTCGCTGACCATGCCTTACAGCAACGCCATCCGGCTGATTTTGCAATCTGGCATCAGGCGCCAGGCTCGCGGCTTCACCCTGCTGGAACTGCTGGTTGCGATGGGCATCTTTGCGGTCATCGGTGCGATGGCGCTTGGCGGACTGAATACCGTCGTTGACCAGACCACCATCGCCCGCGAGCAGATGGATCGTCTCGCCAGGCTGCAGCGGGCGCTGCGCCTCATGAATGGCGACTTCAGCAATCTCGTGCCGCGGGTTGTCCGCGATGAGCTCGGTAGCGCCGGTGAGGCGCCCTTGCTGGCGGATGGTCGTCTGTTTGGTGTGGAAATCCGCCTCAGCCACGGTGGCTGGCCCAATCCCGCCGGCCTGCCCCATCGCGGTACCCTGCAGCGCGTGCAATATCGTCTTGACGACGACAAGCTGATCCGCGAGTACTGGCAGGTAATGGATCACGTGCTGGGCCAGGAGCCGCGCAGTGAAGAACTGTTGAGCGGCGTCAATGAATTCAAGCTTTTCTATCTCGATGCACAGGATGAATGGCAGACCCAGTGGCCACCCGCACAGGCAACCAGCGCGGTGGACGGGCAGCGACCGCGTGCGGTGCGCATCGTTCTGGACCTGCAAGACTGGGGCGCTGTCGAGCGGCTGATCGAGGTGAGCCAGTGAGGTGCGGGACGAGCCGGACCCGTCAGCGCGGCATCGCTGTACTGACGGCAGTGCTGGTCGTGACCCTGGCGACCGTGCTCGCAGTCAACCTGCTGTGGCAGAGCAGTGTCGATCTGCGTCGTACCGAAACACTGCTGCTCCAGGACCAGGCGCACCAATATGATCTCGGCGGTGAAGAACTCGCCAGGGTGTTTCTGGTCAAGGACTATCGTAATGATCCGAATGGCATGGATACGACCAAGGAGATCTGGGCCACGCCGCTGAAGCGTGATTTCGATGGTGGATTTTTTGAGGGCTGGTTGCTCGACCAGCAGGGTCGCTTCGACCTTAACAGCCTGGTCGGTGCGGATGGCAAGCCCGATGAGAAAGCCTGCAGGCAGTTTGTGCGCATGCTGACGCTACTGCCGCTCGACTCACAACTCGATGCCAGCACTGCAACCGGACTCATGGAAAAAACGGTGGACTGGATCGATCCGGATCAGGTGCCACAGCTGAACGGCGCCGAGGATGACCGGTATACCAGCCGCGAACCACCTTACCGGCCAGCGAATTTCTGGTTCGTTTCCATCAGTGAACTGCAGGCCGTGGACGGCTATACCGCGGAGATCTATACCGCACTTGAGCCGCATATCACCGCCCTGCCGCCAGCCGGGAGCGAGCGCCGCAAGATCAATATCAACACAGCCACCGACGTGGTATTGGCCTCGCTAGTGGACAATGAAAGCCTGGAAAGCGTGGAACCACTGCTCAATCAGGAATATCAGGAGGTCGGTGAATTCATCAAGGAGTCCGGCTTCCCGCTCACCGACAACGATATAGGCGTGAGCAGCGACTGGTTTCTGCTGACTGTGACCACTTCTATTGGCACCACCCAGTCCACTCTGTACAGTCTGCTCGAACGCCACGGCGATAACGTCGCGGTTCGTCTGCGCAGTTTTGACGTGAAATGACCTATGAGTGAAACCCTCGTAGTCCGCCTCGGCGCCAGCAATGCCGGACTCGCCGAGTGGATTGTGGTGGACGACACCGGCGCCTGCACGCTGGCGCCTGCGGCCGGACCGGTCGTCGGCGCTGCTGCGCTTGCGAGTGGCCGGCGCGTCGTCTGTTTGCTGCCCGCCACGCGGGTGCTGCGGACCCGTGCCGAGCTTCCCGTCCGCAATCAGAACCGCGTAGCTCTCGCGCTGCCTTTTGCGCTCGAAGACCTGCTTGCTGAAGACGTCGATGAGCTGCATTTCGCCAGTGGTGTGCGGCACGCCAATGGCCAGATCAGCGTTGCCGTCATCCGCCGTACGCATATGGATGACTGTCTCGCCCTGCTGGCAGAGGCCGGCCTGGCGCCCAAGGCGATATTCGCCGACAGCGACGGCGTTGCGGATCTGGCCGGCACGACGACCATCCTGCTCGAGGACTCACAGGTCATCCTGCGTGATCCGGGCGGCGACGCGGTGGCTGCTGAAACGGATGGTCTCGATGCATTGCTGAGTCTCTGGCTGGCGCAGACGCGGCCCGCCGGCGATGACGGCTTGACCGCACCCCGCCAGCTACAGATCTACGACGCCACCACGGATGGCTGGCCAAATTCATTCTGGGAAGGATTGCAGGCGCAGGTACCGAGTATCGAGGTCCGGCGTCTGCCAGATGGCGCGCTGGGACGCCTGGCAGCCGGCGTCGCCGTCAGTCCGGGCGTCAATTTGCTGCAGGGCCCGTATGCCAAGCGTTCTACCTTCGCAAGCTATTGGCCGCGCTGGCGTCTCGCCGCAGCGCTCATCGCTGCGCTGGGCCTCACAATGCTGCTCAGCGCAGGGCTGGAAACCTGGCGGCTGAAGCGTGAGTCAACAGCGCTCGACCTGGAACTCAGCCAGGCAATCGCGCATACCTTTCCAGGTTCCGCCATAAAGGATGTACGTGCGCTGGTCGATCAGCGCCTGCAGGCCAGCGGTTCGCAACAGGGTCTCGCCGCTGGCAGGCAGTTCCTGGATACGCTGCGCACAGTGGCGGGCGCGGTGTCACGCACCGGCAATGCACAGATTGAGACACTGAATTTCCGCACCGGCATCATGGAACTGACCGTGCGCGTACCTGGTGCCGATTCTCTCGACAGCATCCGGAAGCTGGTGACCGAAGGTGGCCAGCTTAATGCCGAGATCCAGTCGTCCAACGCTGAAGGTGAACAGATCCAGGGACGTATCCGGATTACGCCAGCGACCAAGACGGGGGGCGCATGAACCTGGCTCCGCTTCAGCAATGGTTCGACAAGCTGGCCCCGCGCGAACGCTGGATGGTGATGGCTGGGGCATTGTTTGCGCTCGTGGCGATAATTTTCGCGCTCGGCATCCGGCCGCTTTACCAGGCCCGCGATGCCGCTGCAGAACGCATTGCCGAACAGCGGCGGCTGCTCGGCGATATCGAGCAGGTTGCGCAGCGCTTCGGACCGCAAGCGGGCCCAACCGCACAGACCCAGGCCAGTGGCGAATCGGTGATCGTGCTGGTCGACCGCTCGACCAGGGAACGTGGACTCAGCAGCTACCTGAAGCGCAATCAGCCGGAAGGCAATGGCGGCGTTCGCCTGCGCCTGGAAAACGCCCCCTTCGATGAACTGCTGCTGTGGATGTCTGAACTACAGTCTGGCCAGGGACTCGCAGCTGTGTCCGCCAGTTTCGATCCGGCGGGTGAGCCGGGACGCGTAAACGCCAACCTGGTCCTGAGTCCGGTCGGACGCTGAGTTGATATGAAGCGCATGCAACGCACGCTGCTGTTCACGGGCCTGGCTGCATTCAGCCTGTCGCTGCTGCTATTGATTCCGGCAACTACTGTGTTGCCGCTGCTGACGAAATCCGGTGCGATCACCAGCGGCCTGTCGGGTACCATCTGGTCGGGCAGCGCACGCACTCTCAGCGCGGGACCACTGCGCTTCGATCAACTGCGCTGGCGGTTTGAACCATGGCGACTGCTGCGCGGCGAACTGGGCGCGCACATCGAGGCGCGACTGCCGGATGGTTTTTTCTCCGGTCATGTCTCGCGCTCGCTGGGTGGCCGACTTGTGATCCGCGACATCGAAGCCGCCGCGCCACTGCAGGTGCTGTCACCCGGCATGGCATCGCTGACTGGCAACAGCCAGCTCAGCATCCGCATGCAGCAGATCGCCTGGCTGGACGGCTGGGTGGAAACGGCGATCGGCACCCTGCAGCTGTCGCAGGTCGTGCTGCCGATCCCGGTGCTGGCCGGCCGCACACCGCCTGGCAATTACGTGCTCAGCTTCGACAGCGAATCGCTGGCTGCCGGTACACCACTCAGCGGGAAAGTCGCTGACGGCGGCGGTCCGCTGGAAATCAGCGGTGTGCTGAACCTGAGCCCACCCCGCAATTACGAACTCTCTGCTACGGTCAAGGCGCGCGATACCGCGCCGCCGGAGCTGGTCGATATCCTGAAATCGGCCGGTCCACGCGCACCGGACGGCGGTCGCGAGTTCAGTCTGGCCGGCTCATTCTGAACCGGCCACCGGTAACTCAACCGCATGCAGCAGCCTGAGCAGCGGAAAATACAGCGCCACTGAAATCGGCCGTGCTTCAAGCTGCGCGAAGGCGTTGCGGTAGGCTGTCAGCTGCGGCGCATAGCGCAGTGATTCTGAGTCAATGAACTGCGCGCGGTCACCGCCTTCGTGACTGCTGGTCTTGTAATCAACGATCCAGCGTATGCCCTGCTCACAGATAAATGAGCGGTCGATGACCAGGTGCCGGAAGCGGTCGCCTGACCGCACTGTCAGCGGATATTCGTTCACCGCCTCGGCGTGCTGCGAAGACAGCAGCCAGCGTCCGCGCTCATCGGCGAGCGCATTGCCTAACACAGCGCCTACCCGCTCGATGGCGCGGTCCAGGTTGTCGGCTTCGACGCCAGCGTGCAGCAGCAAACGGCGGATGGCTGGTTGCAGCTTGCGGAGCGCCGCGTCGTCGCCTGCAAACTGCTCGACCCCGACGGTCGCGATATGCTGTAGCCAGCGATGCGCGACTGCACCGGCATGCATCGCCCAGGAACTCGCCCAGTCGTAAGGCACGAGGATTGCCGGCTGCGCCGCTTCAGCAGCTTTGCCACGCAGACCGGGCGGCGGTTGAGGTCGCTGCCAGTCGTCGGGCAGGCGCCGCAATTGAGGCTGCTGCCAGCGCGCTACCGGATCATCTGTCGTCGCGACCACTGTTTCGGCGGCACCAGGCCAGCACGATGCGAGCGCCGGCCACAGGCGCTCCAGCAGACTGCCCGTCGCGGGCACAGCCGATACGGCACCCGCATCATCCAGTGCAGCTGTCTTCAGTTGCCCGTAGAGGTGCAGGCGCTTGATGGCCCGGGTTGCAGCGACATAAAGCAGGCGATCGGTTTCTGCGAGACGCTGCTGACGACGCAGGCGCCACAACAGCGCATAAAGTGGATCAGCATTCTTCTCACCAGCTGCATTCACCGGTGCCAGCAGCAACTCAGGCTTGCCACCGGCCGACGGTACCTCCTGCCAGAGCAGTGCCGGTTGCTGATCATGGCGCGTTTCGCGGCCGAGTGCCGGCAGAATGACCGTATCGAACTGCAGCCCTTTAGCCTTGTGTATCGTCATCACCTGGACCTGGCTGCTGCTGCCTGGCAAGGACGAGGGCGATACGGCGATGGCGGCATCAAGCGCCAGCAAGTCCGGGCAATCGCCGCCGTTGTCGTGCTGCGCGATGGTGTCGAGTACCAGGTCGGCAAGCGGCAGGTCTGCACCGGCAACGGCCGGCCCGCCGAGCTCAACCCAAAGGCCTTCGACCACATCGCGCAAGGGGATTTGACCGAGACGTGCGCGTGCGCGCGTGAACGCCGCCGCAAGCCGCAGCACGCGGCTGCGGCCGTCTGCACTCAGCCTGGCGAGCCACTGCTCATCGGTGTAGCGCTCGACCAGCAACGAACGGCCATCAGTCGCCGGCGCGGCCAGGGCTTCCAGATCGACCAGCGTCAGCCCGCACCAGGCTGCCCGCAGCACTGAAAGCCAGGCCAGACGGTCACCCGCATGCAGCAGCGCGTGCGTGAGCGCCAGCAACTCACTCGCGATCGCAGTCTTGCCGAGCTGTATCAGATCGGCCGCAGAAAAATCGGTCTGTGCCGCCCGCAGCGCGGAGACGACGGCTGCGGCATGCGCCCGACTGCGTACCAGGATGCCAATGTTGTCCGCCGGCCAGCGCTGCAGGCAGCGCGCCACCAGTCCAACGACCTCGATGCCTTCCGCATCAGTCTGCGTCCAGCTACAGCCATGTAAACCCACGCCATATTCCGGCTCATCGGAATCCGGCAGCGCTGCAGTAACGCCTTCTAGCGGCAGAATCGCAGCTGTGCTGGGGACGAAGGCGATAGCGCTGCTGAGCAGATCATCGCGCGGCGGAAAGACCTGCGGGAAAACGCGGTTAACCCACTCCACCAGCGGAGGCACTGAGCGGAAGTTGGCACACAGCCGGATAAATTCCAGCTCTACGCCCGGAAAGCCCTGGTCGCGACTGGCCAGGAACAGACGCACCTCGGCC
>JBATNV010000267.1:0-1967 GCA_049290495.1 Gammaproteobacteria bacterium
CCAGGGCGGTGCGAGAAATCTCTAGAGTGAGTACTTTTCTTTACCATCAATTACTTAGGGAATGGCTGCTGGCAGCTGGCACAGATCCTGCAAAGTACTTGCCCGCAGGCCTCATCCATGACTCAGGGCCGCAGTTTCCCGCTAACAACCATCAGGAGAGTTACTCATGAAGAAAATCCAGCAGGGCTTCACGCTCATCGAATTGATGATCGTGGTCGCCATCATCGGCATCCTGGCCGCCATCGCGATCCCGGCGTATCAGGACTACACCATTCGTGCGCAGGTAACGGAAGGTCTGAGCCTGGCCTCAGCCGTCAAGACTTCAGTCGCTGAGGTCTATGCTGACGAAGGCGCATGGCCTGCGGACCTGGCCGCAGCTGGCATCACTGATTCGCCGGTCGGCAAGTATGTAACCGGGATCACCGTCGACAACGGTACCATCGTTATCACCTACGGCGATCAGGCCAACGCCAATATCGCTGCCAATACCCTGTCACTGAAACCCTATCTCAGTGCCAACAACGACGTCATCTGGGTCTGCGGCCTGAAGGCCGCCCCGACTGGGGCTGGCATGACCGTCCCCTCGGGTCCAGTCGCTACTACGCTTGACCCGAAATACGTGCCGAGCAATTGCCGCCTTTAAGTTTGCCTGGCTGAGAGTCTACGGACTCACGGAAAGCCCCTGCCGCAAGGCGGGGGCTTTTCTTTTTCCGGTTGTGCCACAGAAAAAGTGTAAAAGTGGCGAATCAGGCGGTTGCACCGGACGCTGATCCTTAGTAACACTACGCACTTACCGTAATACCTGCGCTGCATCCCAAGGAAGCTGATGGCCGTATCCGCCACCAATGCGCCGCTCAGCGGCCTCTCCCGACGGCTGGTCCAGGACGGACTGATCGCGGAAGACGCGGTAATTCATGCCATTAAAGGCGCGGAAGCCCAGCATATCGGCCTGGTGGCCTACCTCGTCGACCGGAAGCTGGTGGCTGCCGACAAGATCGCTGTCGCCGCTTCCTCCGAGTTTGGCGTGCCCCTGCTCGACCTCGATGCCGTCGACCTGGACCTGGAGGCGATCAAGTCCGTAGACCAGCGTCTGCTGGCCAAGCACCGGGTCCTGCCGCTGCTGCTTCGTGGCAAGCGGCTTTTTCTTGGCGTTTCCGATCCCACCAGCCATGCGGCCATCGACGAGATCAAGTTCCAGTCCGGCGTGCGCGTCGATCCGATCATTGTCGAACAGGACAAGCTCGATGCGATGGTCGCCAAGGCGCTCGAGGCTGTCGACACCTCGATGTCGAGCTTCGACGAGGATGACTTCGACCTCGAAAGCCTGCAGGTCGGCGGCGATGACGATGGGATCGGCGAAGACGTAGCACGCGACGACATCGAAGACGCCCCGGTGGTGCGCTTCGTCAACAAGATCATGCTCGATGCGATCAAGCGCGGCGCCTCGGATATCCATTTCGAGCCCTATGAGAAAAACTACCGCGTGCGCACCCGCCTCGACGGTGTGCTGAAGCAGGTGGCTTCGCCGCCGCTCGCGCTGGCTGGCAAGGTGACCGCGCGCCTCAAGGTCATGTCGCGGCTCGACATCGCCGAACGCCGCGTGCCGCAGGACGGACGCATCAAGCTGCGACTGTCGAAGAACCGCGCTATCGATTTCCGCGTCAACACCTGTCCCACGCTGTTTGGCGAAAAGGTCGTGCTACGTATCCTCGATCCGACCGCAGCGAAGCTCGGCATCGAGGTGCTCGGTTACGAAGACTTCCAGCGCAAGCTTTACCTGGACGCGCTGGCCAAGCCTTACGGCATGATCCTCGTGACGGGTCCGACCGGCAGCGGCAAGACCGTGTCGCTGTATACCGGCATCAACATCCTGAACACTGAAGACCGCAACATCTCGACCTGCGAAGACCCGGTCGAAATCAACGTGCCCGGCATCAACCAGGTAAACGTCAATCCCAAGGTGGGGC
>JBATNV010000268.1:0-1692 GCA_049290495.1 Gammaproteobacteria bacterium
CATCAGAAACCTGCTGCTGACCAGCCCAATGATGCCGAGGGCGTAGAACACCAGCGCAAAGGAAATCAGCGACAGACCGGTTACAGCGTCGAGGGCCGCAACAATCAGGGTCATGGTCATGGTGATCAGGGCTGTGCCACTCAGCACGCCCATAATCATCCGCGAACCAACAAAACGAATGATGGCCCGGTAGAGCCGCTGACTCGCAAGAGCCGGTATACCGATCAGCAGAACGGCCGGAAACAGCCAGAGGATCGCCGGGTTGGCCGGGAAGGCAAACTGGTGAAGCACCAGCAGGGTCAGCGTCAGGGTCAGTGACAAAACACAGGCATCGCTGACAGCAACGATTAGGCGCTTGGCGATCGCAGGGAGCTGGATCAGTCGGGACTGGACTGTGGCGCGGCTCATTTGTCCTTCCTGGTTTTCCAGCATTATAGCGACAGCATCGCGCCGCTTGTCAGAACCCTATCAGGCCGCCCGCGAAGTTACTACGTCACTCGCCCCAGGTGGCGGATGTGGCAGTAAGCGGTCGTTACGCTGCGCGACACGCACCAGCTCAGGTGGAGCGCCGCGTCGTTCAAGGTCCTGCGCCACGGCCCGCAATGCCCTATCACGCGACAAAATCGTCACGGCGGTCAGAAACACCAGCTTGAGATCAAGTAGCAGCGTGCGTTGTTCTATGTAAAACAGCCCAAGCCGGCTTTTCCACGGCCTGATCAGCTGGTTATAGGCGAGATCCGGATCGGCCTGCTCCTGCAGAATTTCGCCTTCATCAGCAAAAACAATTGAGGCGTAGTCCGTAATACCCGGCTTTACGGTCAGCAGCTTCTGTTCCATTTCAGTGTAGAGGCGGGTCTCCCGCTCTACATTGGGACGCGGTCCGACCAGGCTCATATCGCCGATGAATACATTCCAGAGCTGAGTCAGTTCATCCAGCTTGTAGCGGCGTATGAAGTGACCAACGGGCGTGATGCGGCTGTCACCCGCCGAGGTTGAATCGACCCCGGACTTGTCGGCACCGATCCGCATCGAACGCAGCTTGACCATCTTGAACGGTCGCTGATTCAGCCCCATACGCGAGGCCACGTAGAAAGGTGAATGTCGGTCCTGCCACCACACCAGGAACATCACCGGCAGCAGCACCGGCGATGCCAGCACGAGCCCGGAAAAAGACACCAGCAAATCAAGCAGACGCTTTGACATGAGCTTCCTGTCGGCCAAGAGTTGCACGGACTGCATCAACGATAGTTGCCGCAGTCGGGTAGTAGACAGCCTCAAGCACCTTGCTGGTCGGTGCCGGAGCATCAGCCAGCGCAATCCGCACCGGCCGGCTTCTCAAAACCGACGGATCAACGGCTTCGGTCACCGCTGCCAGAATCTCTGCCGACCATCCCGCAGTACGCCAGCCACCATCGACAGCAAACAGCCGTCCGGTCTTCTGTACTGACGTGATGATCTGCCGTGCATCGAGCGGGCTCAATACACGAATGTCGACGACTTCTGCAGAAATGTTCTCGGCAGCCAGGAGTTCCGCCGCCTGCTCACAAAGATACGTCGAATGGCTGACGCCGACCAGCGTCACATCGCTGCCCTCACGCACGACCTTCGGCCCTTCGGCAGTCAGCGGGCGTTCAGTGATCGGCGGCAGCACTGCTTCGCGATCGTAGAGCCAGCGATCATCGATATACATCA
>JBATNV010000269.1:0-2335 GCA_049290495.1 Gammaproteobacteria bacterium
GATAGCCACGGCTTGCCACGCGATGAAATACCGGTGCATAGCCACGGATGTCGCAGTTCGCACCGGGGTAGAAAATCACGCCCAGGGTGGGCTCACCCGTTGCCGGCCTGAAGCTCAGGTATTTGCCGTCGTCGACGGTGACACGATCATCGGATTGCATGGCAGCCAGCGCCTCAGTCCTCGGCTTGGCCAGCGACATTTCACCCCAGACATAGAAGCCACCGGTCAGTAGTACCAGCAGCAGCAAGAGTCCGCCGACGCCGTACTTCAGAAACTTCTTCATCGCAGCCTGCTCCTTCGGGTTCCTTTGTCATTCAAGACTAGCACCGCGGCTTTGATACCGGCCCATTTTTGTTGTGTGCCCGGCTTACTCGTGCCTTTCACTGCATTTGCATCGCCGCTGCACAAAGCTGATGAAGCGCCCGGTTATCGACGTCGCCGCATGTGGTGTGTGGCTGTTCATATAGACCTCCGTCAGCCATTTGCCGGAGACAAGCATGCAGTACGCCGCCGCTGGATTCTGCCCCGCTGATCAGCGCACCGCGCTGATCTGGGTATTGAGTGCCTTGGGATTTCTGGCTGCCTTGCTGTTGAGCCAGATGGCCAGCGCCGCAGCCGTCGGCCGGATCGCTGCTGAGTTCGGCGTCGATCCGGTGGGAGCGGCAACCTTGTCGGTGCCTGTCAGTGTCGCGGCGGGTCGCGGCGGGCTGCGACCGGCTGTCAGCCTGCAGTACAACAGCCATGACGGTGATGGCCTGGCCGGCGTCGGTATGACGCTCGTCGGCCTGTCGAAGATCAGCCGCTGTGCGCAGACTATCGCCGTCGATGGCCGCATGCAGGGCGTGCGTTTCAGTAATGGCGATCGTTACTGCCTCGATGGTCAGCCGCTGGTGCTGCTATCTGGCGTTTACGGCGCAGACGGTGCCGAGTACCGCACCGAGGTCAACAACCTGCAGCGCGTCGTGTCGCGCGGCCAGCAGGGTAGCGGTCCTGCCTGGTTCGAGGTACAGCATCCGGACGGTCTGAGCTGGCGCTACGGCAACGATGCGGATTCGCGAATCGAAGCGGTGGGTGCCGGCAGTGAAGTCCGCGAGTGGGCCATCAACCAGGTCACGGACAAGTTTGGCAACCAGATGCTCTACACCTGGAACGACGATCAGGCGACCGGTGAAGTGCTGCCCACCGAAATCCGCTGGACCGCAGACCCAAGCGGTGCCGGTGCGCGGTTTCGTCTGGTGTTTGTGTATGAGTCGCGTCCCGCCATGCAGCAGCGAGCGGGCTATACCTGGGGCTCGCGCTGGCAGCACTCGGCAAGGCTACAGGCGATTCGTTACGAGTTTGATGGCGGTTCCGGTTTCACCCTTGTGCACAGCTGGTCACTCAGCTATGCCGCACCGAACGGCAGCGAGCGCAGCCGGGCAACCAGTGTCCGCCAGTGCGGTCCGACGGAATGTTTGTCGGATACCGTGCTGGGCTGGCAGAACACGCCGATGAGCTTCCAGCCAGATGCATCAGGCGCAACCGATGCACTTGCCAGCGAAGTACTGTTTGCCGACCACGACGGCGATGGTGATATGGATCTTCATGTCCCGGTCGTGGTTGGGGGCGGCCGCGTATGGCGTGTACGCCTTGCGACGACAACGGCTAACAACCCCTATGTCGGTACGCCGATTACAAGCAATGTACCGGCCAATGGCCCTGCCTATATTCTGGAATATGATGGCGATGGCCGGCGCGACCTGATCACCGCCGGTCCCCCGGGCTCACCATACTGGTTTGTCTATCGCTCGACCGGCGCCGGTTTCGCCGCAGGCATGAACACCGGTTTATCGACTGCCATTGCTCCCACCCTGCTGGTGCTGGACATCGACGGCGATGGCCTCAATGAAGTGGCTTACTTCATAGACGATGCGCTCCACTATTTGCCCAATACGGGGTCCGGCTTTGCGTCCGAACGCGCGACGACCGTTGCCCAATCTTCCGGTCCCGCGCTGGCTGCAGTGGATACCGCGACAATTGATGCCAGCCCCGATTTCGACGGCGACGGCCGGCGCGATCTGCTCGTCGCCCGCAAAGCACTCAACGCATATCTCCCCGGTACGATCCAGGTATATCTTTCTACCGGCTCTGATTTTGCGCTGGTGGGCCCGGCCTTTTCGTTCTCTGTCATGAATAACAGCGAGTGTTTCAGCTTCGATGTAAATGGCGATGGCCTTACAGACCTGGCATGCCGTGACCTCTGGCGAAACTGGCAGGTCCGTCTCAGCAAGGGCAACGCATGGTCTCCATTGGAGGCGGTCAATGTTTCCTCGATCGCCGGCAGCGGTATACACAC
>JBATNV010000270.1:0-22717 GCA_049290495.1 Gammaproteobacteria bacterium
CCTACGGCCGTTCCTACGCCAGTGTCTTGGCCTTCTCGACGGCGTCGTCGATGGTGCCAACCATATAAAAGGCCTGCTCGGGCAGGTGATCGTACTCGCCAGCAACGATACCCTTGAAGCCGCGGATCGTTTCCTTCAGCGACACGTACTTGCCGTCCTGGCCGGTGAACTGGGAAGCCACGAAGAAGGGCTGCGACAGGAAGCGCTGGATCTTGCGCGCCCGCTGCACGATCTGTTTGTCTTCTTCAGACAGCTCGTCCATGCCGAGAATCGCAATGATGTCCTGCAGCTCCTTGTAACGCTGCAGCACCGACTGGACCGAACGCGCCACATTGTAGTGGTCAATGCCGACCACATTTGGATCGAGCAGACGGCTGGTCGAGTCGAGCGGATCTACAGCCGGATAGATGCCGAGCTCGGCAACCTGCCGCGAGAGCACCAGCGTCGCCTCCAGATGCGCAAAGGTGGTGGCCGGGGACGGATCAGTGAGATCGTCGGCCGGTACGTACACCGCCTGGAAAGAGGTGATCGAGCCCGTCTTGGTCGAGGTGATGCGCTCCTGCAGGACGCCCATCTCCTCAGCCAGCGTCGGCTGGTAACCCACCGCCGAAGGCATGCGGCCCAGCAGTGCCGACACTTCAGTGCCGGCCAGCGTGTAGCGATAGATGTTGTCGATGAACATGAGCACGTCGCGGCCCTCGTCACGGAAGTACTCAGCCATGGTCAGGCCGGTCAGCGCGACGCGCAGACGGTTACCGGGCGGCTCGTTCATCTGGCCGTAGACAAGCGCGACCTTGTCGAGCACGCCACCGTCCTTCATCTCATGGTAGAAGTCGTTACCTTCACGGGTACGCTCGCCGACGCCGGCGAATACCGAGTAACCCGAGTGTTCAGCAGCGATATTGCGAATGAGTTCGAGCAGCGTGACGGTCTTGCCGACGCCAGCGCCGCCGAACAGGCCGACCTTGCCGCCCTTGGCGATCGGCATGATCAGGTCGATGACCTTAATGCCGGTCTCCAGCAGCTCGGTAGCACCCGCCTGGTCCTCATAGCTCGGGGCGGGGCGGTGAATCGGCCAGCGCTCCTTCGAATCTACCGGGCCCGCTTCGTCCACCGGTTTGCCGAGTACGTCCATGATGCGGCCGAGGGTCTTTTCGCCGACTGGCACCAGGATTGGCTTGCCGGTATTGGAGACCGGCAGGCCGCGCTTGAGGCCTTCGCTGGCGCCCATGGCAATCGTGCGGACGATGCCATCGCCGAGCTGCTGCTGCACCTCAAGGGTGAGATCGAAATCATTGACCAGCAGCGCATCATAAATCTTCGGAATCTCCCCACGAGGAAACTCGACGTCGACCACTGCGCCGATAACCTGAACCACCTTACCGTTACTCATCTCTCTCTCCTGCCCCCCGTAGGAGCGGCTTCAGCCGCGACCCGGGGTCGCATAAAAACGCGCTTCGTTCCGTATTCAAACAGCCGCAGCACCGCCGACGATCTCGGCAATCTCCTGCGTAATACTTGCCTGTCGTACCTTGTTGTATTTCAACTGCAGCTGCTCGATGAGCTTGCCTGCGTTGTCGGTCGCCGCTTTCATCGCCACCATCTTGGAAGCCATCTCGCAGGCCACGTTCTCGACCACTGCACGATAGATCTGTGTCTCAACGTAACGCGTCAGCACACCATCGAGGAGTTCCGCTGCGTCTGGCTCGTAGATGTAGTCCCAGTGGGTCGGCAGTTCCTGCTTGTCGTCAGCGTCGACCGGCAACAGGGTTTTCACGTCCGGCTTCTGGCTCATGGTATTGATGAACTGGTTATGGACCAGGTAGAGGCGGTCTATGCGCCCTTCCTTGTACAGGTCGAGCATCACCGTCATGGCACCGATCAGCGTCGCGATATGCGGGTTTTCGCCGAGGTGCGTCGTGGCAGCCACTACGTTGACCTTCAGACGACGAAAAAACTGCACGCCCTTGGCACCGATCGGGCACAGGTCGACTTCAACGCCCTGCTCCTGCCACTTGCGCAGCTCGGGAATCAGGCGGCGGAATTCGTTAACGTTGAGGCCACCGCAGAGACCCCGGTCGGTAGTCACAACGATATAGCCAACCCGCTTCACCGGCCGCGAGTCGAGGAAGGGATGCCGATACTCCGGATTGGCCTGGAACAGATGGCCGATGACCTGCCGGATCTTGTCGGCATAGGGTCGCGCAGCCGCCATGCGCTGCTGCGTGCGGCGCAACTTGGAGGCGGCCACCTTTTCCATCGCCTTGGTGATCTTCTGCGTGCTCTTGACGCTTTTGATCTTGGTGCGGATTTCCTTGGCGCCAGCCATCAGCTATTCCTGTCCGGGGTCAACATGCAGACTCAGTAGGTGCCACTCTTCTTGAACTCGCTGATGGCCTTGTGCAGGCCCGCAACGATCTCGTCGTTGTAGTCGCCGGTCGAATCGATCTGGGTAATCAGTGCGGCAAACTTGCCGCTCACGAAGTCATGCATCGCGGCTTCGAAGGTGGTGACAGACTTCGCCGGCACATCGTCGAGATAACCTTCGTTGACAGCAAACAGCGATACCGCCATCAGGCCCACCGACAGCGGGCTGTACTGCTTCTGCTTCATCAGCTCGGTAACCCGCTGGCCACGATCCAGGCTCTTGCGGGTGGACTCGTCCAGGTCTGATGCAAACTGGGCGAAGGCGGCCAGCTCACGGTACTGGGCGAGTGCGAGACGGATACCGCCGCCGAGCTTCTTGATGATCTTGGTCTGTGCCGAGCCACCGACGCGCGATACGGAAAGGCCGGCGTTGATGGCGGGGCGGATACCGGCGTTGAACAGATCGGTTTCGAGGTAGATCTGGCCGTCAGTGATCGAGATCACGTTGGTCGGCACAAAGGCCGAAACGTCGCCGGCCTGGGTTTCGATGATCGGCAGCGCAGTGAGCGAACCGGTCTTGCCCTTGACCCTGCCACCCGTTGCCTGTTCGACGAAGGCAGCGTTGACGCGCGCCGCGCGCTCCAGCAGACGGGAGTGCAGATAGAACACGTCGCCGGGATAGGCTTCGCGGCCTGGCGGACGACGCAGCAGCAACGACACCTGGCGGTAGGCCCAGGCCTGCTTGGTCAGATCGTCGTAGATGATAAGCGCGTCTTCGCCGTTGTCACGGAAGTATTCACCCATTGCGCAACCGGAGTACGGTGCGATGTACTGCATGGCGGCTGACTCGGAGGCCGTTGCCGCAACCACGATGGTGTGATCCATGGCACCGGCTTCTTCAAGCTTTCGCACTACGGTCGCGACCGAGGCATTCTTCTGCCCGATGGCGACGTAGATGCACTTAATGCCGGTGCCCTTCTGGTTGATGATCGTGTCGATCGCAACGGCGGTCTTGCCAGTCTGGCGGTCGCCGATGATCAGCTCGCGCTGGCCGCGACCGATCGGCACCATCGCGTCGATGGCCTTTAGTCCGGTCTGGACCGGCTGGTTGACGGACTGGCGGGTGATAACGCCGGGTGCCACCTGTTCGATCGGTGAGCGGCCGGCGGCTGTAATCGGCCCCTTGCCATCAATCGGCTCGCCCAGCGAGTTGACCACGCGGCCCAGCAAACCGGGTCCGACCGGCACCTCGAGAATGCGGCCAGTGGTTTTTACCGTATCGCCCTCGGAGATGTGCTTGTAGTCGCCGAGCACTACGGCGCCGACCGAATCCTGCTCGAGGTTCAGTGCCAGGCCGAAGGTGTTTTTTGGAAACTCCAGCATCTCGCCGTACTTGGCATCGGCCAGACCGTGGATGCGGCAGATGCCGTCGGTTACGGCGATGACCGTACCCACGTCGCGCGCTTCTGCAGCACTTTCGAAGTTTTTGATGCGCTGCTTGAGCAGCTCGCTGATCTCGGAGGCTTTTAGTGCCATGGTCGAATCCCCTAATCCCTTCAGTCCTTGAGGCCGCGCCTCAGGCACTCAGGGCGGTTGCCAGTTTGTCCAGTCCTGTACGTACGCTGCCGTCGATGACGCGATCCCCGATCTGGAGCCGCGCGCCGCCGATCAGTGCCGGATCGAGCTTCAGGCTGATCCGGACCTCCCGGCCGAGGCGCTGCCTGAGCGACGCCGCAATCCTGGACTGCTGCGCCTCATCCACCGCCGATGCCGAAGTCAGCACCACGTCGAGAGTATTTTCTGCTTCAGCCCGCAGTACCTCGTAGCGCCCGGCGATATCCGGCAGGGCAGCAAGGCGACGGTTCTCGCCAAGCAGGCGCAGGAAGTTGGTGTCCGTAGCCCGGGCGCCATCACCGCTAAAGGCGTGGCTGCCAAGCTGTTCGCGACAGATGTCCGCCATCGCGACGGCGATCTTGTCCACGTCGCTGCCTGGCGTCTGCAGGACTTTGCCGAGATCAGGATCCAGGACCAGCGTTGCAGCCAGCTGCAGGAACTCTGACCAGGAACGGAAGTCGCCGGTTGCTTTGGCAATCTCAAAGACAGCCTGGGCGTAGGGGCGGGCAGCAAAGGCGTGATCGGCCATTCGCGGGTTCCTAAATCTGTGCCACGAGCTTGTCGAGCAGATCCTGATGGGCGCGGGAATCGATTTCCCGCGCCAGGATCTTTTCGGCACCCGCAACCGCGATCGACGCAACCTGCGCCCGCAATTCATCGCGGGCCCGGTTGATCTGCTGGTCGATATCGGCCTTGCCCGCCTGGATAATGCGCTCACGCTCCTGCTCGGCACCGCTACGCGCCTCGTCGACGATGTCATTGGCGCGCGTCTGCGCCTGGTCGATGATGGTGCGAGCCTGTCCGCGCGCCTCTTCAACCAGCGAAGTGATCCGCGTCTGCGCTTCTTCGAAGGAGCGGGCACCCTTGTCGGCGGCTGCCAGTCCGTCAGCGATCTGCTGCTGCCGCTCTTCGATGATCTGCATGAGCGGAGGCCAGACATACTTCATGCAGAACCAGACGAAGACCGCCATCGCGATCGCCTGACCCAGCAACGTGAGATTGATATTCACCGCGTGACTCCTGCTATCAAGCCGGGGCTGTAAGGCCCTGCCTTAACCGCCGACAGCTGACTGCAGCTGGCCGATAAACGGATTGGCGAAGGCGAAGAACAGCGCGATACCCACACCGATCATGGCGACGGCATCGAGCAGTGCGACGGCGAGGAACATCTTGGTAGTGAGCATGTTGGCCAGTTCAGGCTGGCGGGCGCACGCTTCGAGGAAGCGGCCGCCGAGCAGGCCCATGCCGATGCCTACGGCGAGCGCACTCAGGCCCATCATCAGCGCGACAGCGATCGCAGTTGAGGCAATTACAGTTTCCATCGGTTACTCCTGGCTCGTTATCAAAGTGTTGTGGACAAGGTTTTCTGGTTTAGTCGGTCTAGTGATGCTCGTGCGCCTGACTCAGGTAGACGATGCTGAGCATCATGAAGATATAGGCCTGCAAAATGATGATCAGGATGTGGAACACCGCCCAGGGAAAGTGCAGGGGCAGCTGCCAGACACCGAGCAGTGCAATCAATATGAACATCAGCTCACCGGCATACATGTTGCCGAACAGACGCAGGGCGAGCGAAAGCGGCTTGGCCAGCAGGGCCACGCTCTCGAGCAGGAAATTGAAGGCAATCACCAGCGGCCAGACCAGCAGGGGCATGCCGAGGGTTTTCGGATTCAGCGGGTTCATCGTCAGTTCGGACAGGAAGCCGCCGGCACCCTTTATCTTGATGCTGTAGAAAATCACCAGCGCGAAAACGGAGAGCGACATGCCGAAAGTCACGTTCACATCGGCAGTCGGTACGATGCGCAGGAATTCCGCGATACCGGGCTTCTCGACGGCATAGGGCACGAAGTCCACCGGGATCAGGTCGAGCAGATTCATCATGAAGATCCAGGAAAAGATCGTCAGCGCCAACGGCGCGATGAGATTGCTCTTGCCACTGAAGATGCCGCGGACGCTGGAATCGACCAGGTCGTAGATCAGCTCCACCATGGCCTGTACACGACCGGGTTCGCGGGTGGTCGCCTTGACGGCGACGCGCCTGAACAGCCAGCAGAGGAAGATCAGCAGCCCGACAGAGATCACCATCGAATCGACGTTGACGGCCATGAACTTACCGGCGCATTCGTTCCACACCCAGCCCTCATCGGTCTTGCAGACCTGCAGGTGCGTGAGGTGGTGGCGGATGTAATCGGCAGGGGTATGGGCTTCTGCTGACATGCCTTGCTTACCGTCGTCCTGGTTCTAGTCGTCGCCGGGTTCTAATTTATCGTCAGGGCTGTCGCGGCCCGTCACCGAGCCGGGCAGCTTAGCCGCACCAAATTCATTCTGCATCCAGGGATAACCCGTACCGAGCGCCGCCAGATACACCACAAAGGTCGCCGCATAGGCGACGATCATTGGCGCGAACTGCGGGCGCATAACCCGGATCACCACGATAAAGAGCGCCACCGTCAGGGCAATCTTGATCGCTTCGCCTGTATAGACCGCACGCATAAAGCGTTCGGGTTGCAGGGCAGCCTGGCCGCTAAACATCCGCAGCGCCTGGTACAGGCCTGCGACGATGCTGATGCCACCGCCCATCAATGCCGACTGCGCTGCCGCACCCCCACCGATCGCTGCTGCGACAGCAGCCACCCCGAAAGTGAGGGCAGCCTGCCAGGCAGCGAGGCGATACGCGGCCCGGCGCAGCGCTTTAAGGTTCTGCGTCGCGCCAGTCATTTGGCAACTGTAATCAGCGCAACGCGCTGCGAAGGCGCGGAAGTCTAGAGATGATGCAGCGTGCAATCAAGTGTGATTCACCGGCCATAGGCAGAATCCGCAAGTGGACCGGAAAGACTCGCTACAAGTCAGAAACATATTGTCACTGTCGATATCATGCTAATAAACTGCCGTTTGGCATCTATCGTCTGGAAGCCATGCTCCTGGCCGCTCTCAGCCTGGGCGAGGCTAGTTGATATGGGCCAGGATTCCATCGAGCTCATCCAGGCTGTTGTAGGCGACGACGACCTTGCCCTTGCCGCCGCGACCATGCTGGATCGAAACCCGGGCGCCGAGTTTTTCCGCCAGATCGGTTTCCAGGCGTCGCACATCAGGATCCTTGGACTGGAGCTGCGGCTTACCGCTCTTGCTGGCCTGTCCTTCCTGCATGCGCTTGACCAGCCGCTCAGTTTCCCGGACTGACAGGCCCTTGGTGGCAACCAGGCGGGCAACCTCGGCCTGCATCCGGCTTTCGCTCAGTCCCAGCAGGGCACGCGCATGGCCCATTTCGATGGCCCGTTTTTCCAGCAGCTCACGGGCCACGTCACCGAGCTGCATCAGCCGCAGCAGGTTCGAAACCGCCACCCGGGATCGACCGATGGCATCAGCAGCTGCCTCGTGGGTAAGCCCGAATTCGTCGATCAGCCGGCGAACGGCCATCGCCTCCTCCAGCGGGCTCAGGTCCTCACGCTGGATGTTCTCGATCAGCGACATCACGATCGCATCGGAGTCCGGGACATCGCGGACCACGACCGGCACGGACTGCAGGCCGGCCATCTGGGCCGCACGCCAGCGACGTTCGCCGGCGATGATTTCGTACTTAGGGGTATTGCCCGGGCCCTTGTCCGACAGCAGGCGCACAACGATGGGCTGAATCACCCCCTGGGTGCGGATGGAACTGGCAAGATCCTCGAGCGACTCATGGTGCATGTCGTGTCGTGGCTGATAGACACCGCGCACCAGCAGGTCAACAGGCAACGAGCGCAAGCCTTCAGCGGTAGCACTCTTGTTGGTGGTGTCGGTACCGGAAATCGTCGCCTGGGCAGCATCACCGGGGTTGCCGAGCAGGGCTTCAAGGCCACGCCCGAGACCAGTTCGCTTCACTACCATGGTTTTTTAGCCTGTCTTTCCGGGATGGCCCGAACCGGCGGCATTCTAGCCCGATTGACTGTCAGCGGCCCTTTCGGCAGCCAGTACTTCAGCGGCCAGCTCCATATAGGCCTGCGCGCCTCGTGAGCTGCGATCGTGCAACAGCGCCGGCAGTCCGTAGCTCGGCGCTTCGGCAAGGCGCACATTGCGTGGAATCAGGGTCTTGTAGACCTTGTCGCGGAACAGCTTCTCCAGCTCGGCAGACACATCGGTAGCCAGCCGGTTGCGCGGGTCGTACATGGTGCGCAGCAGGCCCTCGATATTGAGTTCGGGATTCACGGTGTTACGCACCTGCTTCACGGTTTCCAGCAGCGCAGACAACCCTTCGAGCGCATAGAACTCGCACTGGATCGGGATCAGCACGCCGTCGGCAGCGGTGAGGGCATTGAGCGTCAGCATGTTGATGGTCGGCGGGCAGTCGATGAGCACGTAGTCGTAAAGAGACCGTACCGGTTCGAGTGCCTTGCGCAGACGCATTTCGCGGCCGATTTCCTGCAGCAGGCGCACTTCGGCAGCGGTGAGATCGGCATTCGCCGGCAGGACTGCGAAGCCAGCATTAGTCACCGACACGATGGCATCCAGCGCCTGGGCCTCGCCGAGCAGGACTTCGCAGGTCGAGGCTTCGAGTGCCTGCTTGTCGATGCCGCAGCCGGTGGTCGCATTACCCTGCGGGTCGAGATCGACCAGCAGCACACGCCGTTCGAGCGCTGCCAGCGAGGCGGCAAGATTGACGGTGGTGGTGGTCTTGCCCACGCCGCCTTTCTGGTTGGTGACTGCGATGACGCGACTCATGAGGCTTGTCCGGCACCGTCAGCCTGGCGGCTGACCACGATCATGTGGCGCTCGGCAGCAAGGCCGGGAACCTGTACAGCGGTGACCGATTCAAGTGCCCAGCCCTCGGGTAGCGCCTCAATTTCATCGCTGGGCAGCCGGCCCTTCATGGCCAGCAACCGGCCGCCCGGCGCAACCAGCCGCCCGGCGCCGTGTATGAAGTCCGGCAAGGCGGCGAAGGCGCGGGAAGTCACCGTATCAAACAACTGCATCGGCGCGTAGTCCTCGATTCTGGTCTGTACTGCACAGGCATTACTGAGCTTTAGTTCGCCGATCGCCTGCCGCACGAAACGGACCTTCTTCAGCGCAGAATCCAGCAGCGTAAAGCTGCGCCCCGCGTCGACAAGCGCGAGCGGAATCCCCGGCAGGCCAGCGCCACAGCCCACATCGAGCACGCGCTCGCCCTTCAGGAAGGGTCGCGCCGACAGCGAATCCAGCACGTGCCGCACCACCATCTCCCGTGGATCGCGGATGCTGGTCAGATTGAAGGCCTGGTTCCACTTGTCGAGCAGGCCCAAAAATCCGGCCAGCGCGCTCACCAGCCTTGCATCGGCGTCCAGGCCAAGTTCAGGGAGGTATCTGCGGAGCAGCTCTTCCGGCGATCCCGCAGACGAGGTCAGTATAGCCAAAGCCCTGGGTGATCCGCTGTTCAGCCCAGCCGGACCAGACAGCGCCCGACCACGGTACCCTCGATCCAGGCCGGCAGTTCGGTGATCAATTGCTCGAGGCCGATTTCCCGGCTTGCGATCCGGCCCAGCGCAGCGGTTTTGAACTCGCCGGCCAGTCGCTGCCAGATTTCCAGGCGTACTTTGCGTGGCACCTCAACGGCATTGATGCCGAGCAGACTCACGCCGCGCAGGATGAAGGGCAGTACGGTGGTGTTGAGCTCAGTGCCCTGCGTCAGGCCAACGCTGGCGATGCTGCCCCAGTTGACTGTGGTGCGGGTCAGCCAGGCGAGCGTGGCTCCACCGAGATTATCGATGGCACCGCCCCACATCGCTCTCTTCAGCGGCTGCGTTCCGGCATCCACGTCCTTGAGCGGTATGATGGCGCTGGCGCCAAGTGCCTTCAGGTACTCGCTGGCCGTCGTCTTGCGGGTCAGCGCGGTGACCTGATAGCCACGTTCTGCCAGCATCGCGACGGCAAAACTGCCCACACCACCCGTGGCGCCGGTAACGATGACCGGACCGAGATCGGGACTCTGGCCATTCTGCTCAAGGCGATGAATAGCGAGCGCCGCAGTGAAACCGGCAGTGCCAAAGCTCATCGCGGTGCGCGTATCGAGGCCCTCGGGCAGCGGAATGACCCATTCGCCAGGCACCCGCACGTATTCACTGAAGCCGCCGTCATGGGTTTCGCTCAGGCCACCGCCGCTGACAACCACACGGTCACCAGGCTTGCAGCGCGGATCGGAAGAACTGACGACCGTGCCGGCGACATCCACACCGCCGACGAGAGGAAAGCGGCGCAGGATGCGCCCCGCGCCGGTCGCAGCCAGTGCGTCCTTATAGTTAATGCTCGAGTATTCGCCACGTATGACGACGTCGCCGGGACTCAGCTGGTCGAGGCTCAGTTGCTCCAGGCGCGGCACGACCCGGCCGTCTTCCTGGTGTATGCGCAGTGCCTTGAAGGAATCCATGCTGGCCCCTCGCCAATGGAGGCGGGTGCGTTGCTCTACTTCTTCTTGTAGACGGCGGTCTGCAGGCCTGGCTGTGCAGCGAAGTAGGCCGCCAACGCTTTGATATCTGCATCGGAAAGCGCTGCTACCTGGGCACCCATGATCGGGTCCTTGCGCTCACCGAGCTTGTACTGATGCAGGGCGTGCTCGATATAGTCAGCCTTCTGGCCGGCGAGTACCGGCCAGTTTGGCATCTGGCTGTGACCGCCCTCACCATGACAGGCGACGCAGGTCACGGACTTTTCTTTACCCGGTCCGTCCACCGCCGGACCCGTTCGTAGCGGCGCGCTGCCGGCCAGGAAGGCAGTCAGGTCACGCATGTCCTGGTCGCTGAGTGTCACTGCCTGCGCATGCATGGTGTCGTGCTTGCGCGTTTGCGCCTTGTAACCCTGTAGCGCGATATAGAGGTATTCCGGATGCTGGCCCGCGAGTTCCGGCACAGAGTAGGAAGGATAGGCGTTGCGATAACCGACGATGCCGTGACAGCCCATGCAGGTATCGGCCAGCGTCGATCCGCGCGCTGCATCACCCGCATCCTGTGCCATTACCGGCATCGCCCCGACCAGGAGGGCAGACGCAGTCAGAAAGAGTGCGGGCAGAATCGTACGCATGTGCTGTGCCTTGGTTGTAAACCAGCGCTCGCCCAAGAGAGGTCGGCGCCGGGGGTTGAAGCAGGTAGTAGCGCCAGCTATGTTAGTGACACGCAGCCGCTAATTCCAGACGGCACAATTCTTTACAGGGAATCCGCGCATGACTATCCGCTCCGGACTGCTGCTGCTCTGTCTGCTGGTCGTATCTATTGCAGCCCAGGCAGATGACGAGCCACGGACGATTTCTGTTTCCGGCACGGGCACCGTCGATGCGGTACCGGACATCGCCCGACTGCATCTCGCGGTGCAGCGCCGGGACCTCAGTATGGCGACGGCGCGCACCGCAACTGTAAAGGTGAGCCGGGACTTTATCGCGCTGTGCGTCCGGCTGGGCATCAAGGAGTCGAAGGTGCACACCGCGGGCCTGACGATCCAGCCGGAGTACCGCTGGGACCAGGCGCAGAATCTGCAGGTATTCACCGGCTATTTCGTCCAGCGCCAGCTCGAGGTCGAGCTCAGCGACCTGGACAAGCTCGGCGAACTCATCGAGGGTGCGATCGATGTCGGTGTCAATGAGGTATCACCGCCGGAACTCGACAGCAGCCAGCGCCGGGAACTGAGCCGGCAGGCGCTCGCCGCGGCTGCGACCGATGCACGCAGCAATGCGCAGCGGATCGCTGACACGCTCGGCGTGAAACTCGGTGCGCTGCGCAACATCGATGCGCACAGCAATCAGCCCCGGCCGCCTGGCCCGATGTTGCGCGTGGCCGCCATATCAGCGGAATCAGACGCGGGTGCCAGCTATACGCCGGGTGAAATCAGCCTGGATGCGCAGGTCAACGCGAGCTTCGACGTCGTGGTGCCCTGATCGCGGGCTCCGGCGTCCGGACACCAACTCAGATTTCGCCGGCCCGATGGCAGGCGACTGAGGTATTTTCGACCATCCGCAGCACCGGGATCTCGCTGGCACAGCGCTCGATCGCGTAGCTGCACCGCGTGCGGAACGGGCAACCGGAAGGCGGCGCAAACAGCGACGGCACTTCACCGGTCGGCAACACGCGCTTACGCTGCCGCTCGAGCTGCGGATCCGGTATTGGTACCGCTGCAATCAGCGCACGGGTGTAGGGATGCAGCGGTGCGGCGCACAGCGATACAGCATCAGCCATCTCCATCACGCGACCCAGGTACATCACCATGATCCGGTGACTGATCCGGCGCACGACGGCGAGGTCGTGCGCGATGAAGATCATCGCGAGGCCGAGCTTTGTCTGCAGCTCAAGTAACAGCGCAATGATCTGCGCCTGCACGGTAACGTCGAGCGCGCTGACCGCCTCGTCGCAGACCAGCAGTTGTGGCTTCAGCACCAGCGCCCGCGCGATGCCGATGCGCTGGCACTGGCCACCTGAAAACTGGTGCGGATAGCGGTTCATCCAGGCCGGGTCGAGTCCGACCTGCGTCAGTGCCTCACTGATCCGCGCGGTGACTTCTGCAGCACTGAGCTGCGTTTCGAAAGCCCCCAGCGGCTCGGCGACGATGTCGCGCACGGTCATGCGCGGATCCAGCGCCGCGAGCGGATCCTGGAATACCAGCTGCATGTCGCGACGGAACGGCCGGATATCGCGCTCCGTCAATGCGGCAAGCTCGGTGCCGAGCAGACACACCCGGCCCTGTGTCGGCGCCACGAGTCGCAGCACGGCGCGCGCGAGTGTCGACTTGCCGCAGCCGGACTCACCGACTACACCCAGGGTTTCGCCAGGTGCGAGCCTTAGTGCCACGCCATCCAGTGCACGCAGCGTGCGGTGCCGGGATGCAAGGCCCGCTCCCGGTACGCGGTAATGCACCGCCAGATCGCTGACTTCGAGCAGCGCCGGGGCTGCCGGTAAGGGTGTGCGCACGCCGCCGCCATCGAGTCGCGGCACCGCGGCGAGCAGATCCTGCGTGTAAGTCGAGCGCGGCGAGCGAAAGATCTGCTCGATACCGCCCTGCTCGACGCACTGGCCGTTACGCATCACCAGCAAGCGATCGCAGGCGCCGGCGGCAATGCCGAGATCGTGCGTGATGAGGACGATCGCGGTACCGAATTCGGCGCGCAGCTCAGACATCAGCGCCAGGATCTGCGCCTGCACCGTGACATCGAGCGCGGTGGTCGGCTCATCGGCGATCAGCAGGGACGGGCGGCACAGCAAAGCGGTGGCAATCATCACGCGCTGGCGCATGCCACCAGAGAGTTCGTGCGGATACATGCGCAAGCGCTGGCCGGCATCGGTGATACGCACGGCGTCGAGCAGCCGCTGGCACTCGGCCAGCGCAGCGGCACCGCGCAACTTGCGGTGCCGCTTCAGCACCAATGACATTTGCGCGCCGATCGTCAGGTAGGGGTTCAGCGCCGTCATCGGATCCTGAAAGATCATCGCGATGCGGGCACCACGGATATCGGCAAGTGCAGACTCCGGCAAGCCCGCGAGCTGCTGGCCATCAAACCGTACGCTGCCGCTCATGCGACCGTTCTCGGCCAGCAAGTTGGTCAATGCGAGCGCCGCCTGGGTCTTGCCGGAACCGGACTCGCCGACGATGCCGAGCACTTCACCCGGACTGAGGCTGAAAGAAAGATCGCGAACCGCCGCCACCTCGCTATCACGCGTCGCGAACGACACGTTGAGGCCAGCCACCTCGAGCAATGCGCTCACGCCCGGCTCCGGTCACGCGGATCCAGCGCATCGCGAAGCCCGTCGCCGAGAAAATTGAAACAGAACAGCGTGAGGGCCAGGAACAGCGCGGGGAATAGCAGCATCCACGGCGCGTTCTCCATTTCCTGGGCACCTTCGCTGACCAGCGCACCCCAGGAGGTCATGGGCTCCTGCACGCCGAGCCCCAGGAAACTCAGGAACGATTCGACGAGGATCACCTGCGGGATGGTGAGCGTCACATAAATCACCACTACGCCGAGCAGGTTCGGCACGATATGCCGCAGGATGATCCGCCCGGTGCCCACGCCGGACACACGCGCGGCCTCGATGAACTCGCGCTGCTTCAGTCCCAGCGTCTGCCCGCGGACGATGCGCGCCATGTCCAGCCAGTTGATCGCACCGATCGCCACGAAGATCAGCACGATCTGGCGGCCGAACAGCACCATCAGCAGAATCACCAGGAACATGAAGGGCAGCGCATAGAGGATATCGACAATGCGCATCATGATCCGGTCGGTACGTCCGCCGATAAAGCCGGCAGTCGCGCCCCAGGCGATGCCGATCACGAGACTGACGATGGTCGAAACGAGACCAACCAGCAGCGACATGCGGCCGCCCTGCAGCGTGCGACTGAGCAGGTCGCGGCCGAGCGCATCGGTGCCGAACAGATGTCCGTCAGCGAGCGTCGGTGGCATGGCGATGTGATCCCAGTCGGGCTTGTCGAAGTGGTAAGGACTCAGCGCGGGACCGAAGACCACCAGCAGCGTGAGCACGCCCAGCACGATGGCAGCCGTCATCGCCGCACGATTGCGGCGTAATGCATAGCCGGCATCCGACCACAGGCTGCGGGGCGCTTCGATGACTGTAGCTGCAGAACTCATTGCCGCGCCCGCGGGTCGAGCCAGCCGTAGAGCAGATCCACGGCGAGGTTGAAGAGGATGATCAGCACGCCATAGAACACGACAATGCCCATCACCAGCGTGTAGTCGCGGTTGAGCGCGCCCTGTACGAAGTAACGGCCAAGACCCGGCAGACCGAAGATCTGCTCGATCACCACTGAGCCGGTAATCAGGCCGGCCGTGGCAGGCCCGAGATAGGAAATCACCGGGATTAGCGCAGGCTTGAGTGCGTGCCGCAGGAGGATGGTGCGCATCGGCAGCCCTTGCGCGCGCGCAGTGCGGATGAAAGGACTGCCGAGCACTTCGATCATGCTGCCGCGGGTCAGCCGCGCGATGTAGGCGACCTGCGTAAGCGCCAGCGAAATCACCGGCAACACGAGGTTCTGCCAGGCGCCAGCGCCGAGACCGCCGGCCGGCAACCAGCCGGCGAGCACCGCAAACATGAGCACGAGCAAGGGTGCCAGCACGAAATTGGGTACGGAGATACCGGTCATCGCGACTGCCATGGTCGCGTAGTCAGCCGGCCGGTTCTGGCGCAGCGCTGCGAGACTCCCCAGCGCCACACCGACGCTGACCGCCAGCAGCATCGCCAGCGCACCGAGCTGCAGCGATACCGGAAAGCCGCCGGCAATGAGCTCCGTCACGGTCCGGTCGCGATACTGGAAAGACGGGCCGAAGTCGGCATGCGCGAGGTTCCAGAGGTAGCGACCGAACTGCTGCCAAAGCGGTTCGTCCAGATGGTAGGCCGCGCGCAGGTTCGCCTCAATCTCGACTGGCAGGCGCTTCTCGCTGTCGAAGGGGCCGCCCGGTGCGGCCCGGATCAGGAAGAAAGTCGCCGCCAGCAGTATGAGCAGCGTGGGAATCGCTTCGAGCAGGCGCTTGAGCAGAAGACTCAGCATGCGTTGAGACCGGACTCAGTGTTTGAGAATGCGGAGATCACGACTTTGATGGTGATCCATGATATTGGCCTCGAAACCATCCACCCAGGGTTTGACCATCTGCTTGCTGACATAGAAGTAGAGCGGAATTATCGGCATGTCGTCGAGCATGAGGCGCTCTGCTTCGGCGAGCGTCGCCATGCGCGTAAGCGGATTGCCCTCGCGCGCAGCAGCTGCAAGCAGCGCATCGTAGCGCGGGTTGTTGTAACCCATGTCATTGAGTCCGTGCTGCGACTGGAGGATTTCGGCAAAGGTGTAGGGATCGTTGTAATCGCCGATCCAGCCATAGCGGAACAGTTGCGTATCGATGCGTGAGCGACGGGTCTGCAAAAAGACCTGCCATTCCTGGTTCAGCAGCTCGGTTTCGACGCCCAGCACCTCTCGCCACATGGCCGCCATCGCGACGGCAAGGCGCCGGTGATTGCTCTCCGTGTTGTAGAGCAACTGCATATGGAGCGGGTGGCTGGCTGAATAGCCGGCCTCAGCGTACAGCCGTTGCGCTTCTTTATTGCGCTCGGCCTGCGTCCAGTGCGCCCAGTCGGGAATCTGCTGTGTGTAGCCGCTGACCGGCGGCACCCAGCTATAGGCAGGCAACTCGCCGGCACCGCTGATCTTGCTGGTCAGGATGTCGCGATCAAGCGCCAGTGACAGGGCCTTGCGCAGCTTCGGCGCATCGCGAAACGGGGGCTGCGTGGTGTTGAAGCCGAAGACATAACTGCCCAGATAGGGCGAGATATGCAGCTCGTCCGACAGGTTTTTACGCAGCCAGGCGATCTGCCGCGCGGGTACCGTCTCAGTCATGTCGAGTTCCCCGGCGCGGTAACGATTCAACTCAGCTTCGGCATTCTCGACCGGGTAATACCAGACCTCGTTGAGCGTCGTGTGTACATCGTCTCGGTAGTAGCGATTACGCAGTAGCCGGATGTGCGACTGCACCACCCATTCGCTGAGTTGAAACGGCCCATTGCTGACCAGGTTTCCCGGTCGTGCAAAACGTGCGCCGTGCTGCTCGACGGACTTCCGGTGCACCGGATAGGTGCTCGCATGGGTCAGCAGGCCGAGCAGATAGGGTGTCGGCGAGTGCAAACGGATCTCCAGCGTTCGCGCATCGATGGCCCGAACGCCGAGACGATCTGGCGGCAGGGTACCCGCCACGACCTCGGCCGCATTCGCAATCGGATAGAGGATCGCCGAGTACTCGGACAGGGTGGCCGGATCGGCACTGCGTCGCAGGCCGTAGACAAAGTCATCCGCGGTCACCGGATCACCGTTACTCCAGCGGCCGTCCGGCTGCAGCTTGAAGGTATAGACGAGACCATCCGCACTGACCGCCCAGCTCTCGGCAGCACCTGGAATCAGCTCGCCATCCGCGGCTTCGCTAACGAGACCTTCAAAGAGATCACGCAGCACGTTCGCAGCGGTAACGCCTTCCGCACGGTGTGGATCCAGGGTCTCGGGTTCCGTGCCGTTACCCCGGCGCAGGACCTGCACAGCGGCCAGTTCGTGACCACTCGCACCGCCAATTTGCTGCGTCTGTGCAGGGCTCTGTTGTTGCGCTTCATCTGAACGACCACAGGCAGCGGACATGAGACAAACGACGGTCAGTACTGCCGCCAACGGGCGTCGCTTCATGCCGACGTCCGGTGTTTCTTTTTCTTGAGGTGCACGAGCAGCAGCGAGACGGCAACCGGTGTGACGCCGGAAATGCGCGAGGCCTGGCCCACTGTCGCCGGACGATGGCGGTCCAGCTTCTGGCGGATCTCGTGCGACAGGCCATGAATCGCCGCATAGTCCAGATCCGGCGGCAGCGACAGCTCCTGTGAAGCGCGCACCCGGACGATCTCTTCCTGCTGGCGCTTCATGTAACCGGCATAACGAACCTCAATCTCGATCTGGGCGATGATCTGTTCACTGACTTCAGCAGGCTCATTGTCGGGAATCGTCCGCGTACCGACCGCTGGCAGATTGCTCAGGGTCGCGTAATCAAATTCCGGCCGTCGCAACAGTTCGAGTGCCCGCTGCTCGCGACGCAGCTCGCCGCCGGTGAATTTCTCGCCAACGTCGACGAGATCGGCCGGCCACACGGTGATGTCGGCCAGGCGTGCACGCTCCGTTTGAACTGCTGCCTGCTTCTCGCTAAATACCCGGAAACGCAGATCATCGACGAGTCCCAGCCGGCGACCGGTTGGCGTCAGGCGGGCATCCGCATTGTCTTCGCGCAGCAGCAGGCGGTATTCCGCTCGGCTCGTGAACATGCGATAGGGCTCGCTCGTACCGCGCGTGATCAGGTCATCGATCAGCACACCGATATAGGCCTCTTCGCGGCGCGGATACCAGCCGGCTTCACCGCGCACCGCCAGCGCAGCATTGATACCGGCGACAAGCCCTTGCGCACCCGCTTCCTCATAGCCGGTCGTGCCGTTGATCTGGCCGGCAAACCAGAGCCCGCGCAGGCTTTTGGTCTCCAGCGTCGGCGTGAGCCCGCGCGGATCAAAGAAATCGTATTCGATCGCATAGCCGGGACGGGTAATTCGCGCGTTGTTGAAACCGGGAATCGTGCGCACGAGTGCCTGCTGCACGTCGAAAGGCAGACTGGTAGAGATGCCGTTCGGATACAGCTCAGTCGTCGTCAGGCCCTCCGGCTCGACAAAGATCTGGTGCGTCTCCTTGTCAGCAAAGCGCACGACCTTGTCTTCGATGGACGGACAGTAGCGCGGGCCGACGCCTTCGATCATGCCCGTGTACAGCGGCGAGCGGTCGAGCGCCCCACGGATCAGCGCATGGGTTTCGGCTGTCGTGTGCGTGATGTGGCAAGGCACCTGTTGCGGATGATCGCTACGCCGGCCCATGAAAGAAAACACCGGCGTGGGCGCGTCGCCGTGCTGCACTGACATCGCACTGAAATCCACGCTGCGACCGTCTATGCGCGGCGGTGTACCGGTCTTGAGCCGGCCGACTGTAAACGGCAGTTCACGCAGTCGCGCCGCGAGACCAATGGAAGCCGGATCACCGGCGCGGCCACCGGAATAGTTGGTCAGCCCGACATGGATCCGCCCGGCCAGGAAAGTGCCGACCGTGAGCACCACTGCAGGCGCGCGGAAGCTCAGACCGCCCTGGGTGACCACACCCACCACCTGTTCGCCCTCGACGACCAGATCCTCGACACCTTGCTGGAATATCTGCAGATTCAGCTGCGCATCGAGCAGACCGCGGATGGCCTGCCGGTACAGGGCACGATCGGCCTGCGCGCGCGTGGCACGCACCGCCGGCCCCTTGCTGGCGTTGAGCGTGCGGAAGTGAATCCCGGCGTGGTCCGCTGCGCTCGCCATCAGCCCGCCCAGCGCATCGATCTCGCGAGCCAGATGGCCCTTGCCGATCCCGCCGATCGCCGGATTGCAGCTCATCTGCCCAATGGTCTCGATGTTCTGGGTAAGCAAAAGCGTGCGCGCACCCATGCGCGCCGCCGCTGCCGCGGCCTCGGTACCGGCGTGGCCGCCGCCGACCACGATCACATCAAAACTGCAGGCGCTGTTCATGGCGGAAGCCGGGTTATGGAAAAGCCGTGCACATACGGTACACCTGTGCCTGAGACCTTCGTCACAGTTTGGCAGCCGACGGCTGTGCGAGCATCTGTCGCATAGCAGCCGGACGTCACTCTTGAAAGTGGCGCGCAACATAACAAAAAGGCAGCCCGCATGGATGCTCCCTCCCCGACCGGACGACCTGCAGCAAGCAGCATCGCCACAACTACACGCGGTGCAAGAGCCGAAATCCGGGCGGTCGCACTCTATGCGCTCTGGGCCGGACTCGCCCTGCTCGCCAATACACTGGGGATCGCCACCCTGCCGGCCGGCGCCGGACTGATCCTGATCGCCGGCATCGGACTCACTGGCGCACTGTTTGTCGGACTCACGCGCATTCCCGGTGATGAGCAACCCACCGCATCGACCATCATCGCGGCGCAGGTCCTGATGGGACTGATCTGGGCCACGCTTTACGCCTACTTCGCCAGCGGGACGCCGTTGCTGGCTGCCGGCATGTATGCAACTGCGATTGCCTTCGCGCTACCCGATTGCGAACTGCCGCTGCTGCGTCGACTCATGGTGACGGCAGTGACAGCGTGTGTGGCCACGCCGCTGCTGCGCTGGGGTATCTCGGCAGACCTCGCAGTACTGGAAAGCATGGCCGTCGGCGGTGGCTCGCTTGCCGTCATGCTGGGCGCGCTCTATCTCGCCGCACGAACCGTGCAGACTGAAACAAAGAAGCTGCTCGCCAGCAACGCCGAGCTGCATCAGGAACTTGAACGCGTGCAGCGTGGTGCCGAACGCGATCAGCTCACCAACTCTTACGGCCGGCGCGCCATTCTCGACATGCTGGCGCGTGAAAAAGCCCGAGCCGAGCGCACCAGCGATTCGCTCTGCGTGTGTCTGCTCGACATCGATCACTTCAAGGACATGAACGAGCGCTTCGGCCACGTCACCGGCGACCGGATCCTCGCCGCCTTCGCAAGGCGCGTGCGCGGTGCCCTGCGCACCATGGACAGCGTCAACAGCAATGGCCTCGGCAGTGCGATGGGCCGGGTTGGTGGTGAAGAATTTATCGTCGTCCTGCCGCTCACTTCACTGCGCGGTGCGCTGCGCAGTGCCGAACGAATTCGCAAGGCCATCGTCCGCCGCCCGTTTGAAGGCTTGCACCAGGTGACCGTCTCCATCGGCATCGCCGAACTGCGCCCCGGCGAAACCGTATCCAGCCTTATTGACCGCGCCGACCAGGCGCTCTGCGGCGCGAAGAGCGCCGGCCGCAATCGCGTCCATTGCGCAACCGTCGATGGTGGCCCCAATGCCATCGTCATGCCGGATATGTCGGCGACGGGGTAGGTGCCGCCGGCGCTTACTTGCAAGGCGCTCAGCCCGTCACACGCGGCCATTAGCGGTTCCGCGTAGGCGAATGCCACCGTACGAACACGGCCTTCCGAGACCCCGGTCAGCCATAGGCCTGCGATCGCCGCGCCGGCAAGCAGCGAGAGATGGTGCGCCGGCGAAATCGAAGGGATCCGTGCGACCAGGTCAGGAAGCGATACAGCCGCAAACAGGCCGGCGTCAATGACGAGCCATCCGAGAGAGCGGATGCCATGTCCTTTCAGGTGGCTATTGCTACAGCATATGGATGGCACTGACTGGCTCGTAGTCGAATCGGTTCGTGGCAGCATTCCACACGATTGCGCGGTCACAGAATGACTCTTCGGAGAATGTCGCGGCGGGCAGACAAGATCGAAACCCGCGGGACAAGGCGCAAGCGGCTACCGGCGTACCTCCGCTAGGACGTAAGGCCGCGTGCCTGCCCGCCAAACAGGCGACGCAACAGCGCATAAATAAGGTACGGAACGGTCAGGGTCAGCGCTCCACCGATCACACCCGGCAGCGCGTAGAGAGCCAGAGCCTTCTGATCTGCGAGTGCGAGACGCCAGGCTACTCCGAGCCCGATCATCGCTCCCATCAACAGCGGCCACAACACGGGCGTCCGATCGAACAATCCACCGATCGGCCGGGTTACCAGCCAGCAGGCACTCATCAGCAGCGCGCCGCCGATGCAGCCGGCAAACAGCCCCACCAGCGTGCTCGTCATCGTCTCGAAACCCGCGTAGCCGAGGAACGCACCAAAAAATCCGCCCACCAAGGTCATCAAGGGCAGCCCGCGCCGCAGTGGACCGGGCATGACCTGCATACCCGGCATCTGGAATCGTGCGTGCGAGCGCCCAACTGCGGCTGGCTGCCAGCCCTCCGGCTCTGCAGCTGGCACAACCTGCACCAGCCGCCGGTCATGCCAGATACCAACGAAATGCACGAGCGCAACTACCGCCGCGACGATCGCGAAATGTATCCAGGAATACGCCTCTACAACCGGCTGGCGTGCGCGCAGCTCCTCGGTATGCATGAAGAAGGTCAGGCTCAGTCCCACGATCACGAACGTAAAGCACAGACGCAAAATATGTCGCACCAAACGGTAGCCACGCCGCTGCTCCAGGCGCGATTCGACCCGTTGCTGGAAAATCATCAGCGCGCCCCACGCGAGCGGCAACAGCACCAGGAAATGCCCCATCCAGCCGACGCCCGGGACCAGCGCGCCAAAGGTCTTCGAGACGATGAACCCCGTGACGATGGCAACGATGGCGCCCACCGGATAGAAGCAGGCGTAAAGCATGAAAACAAAAATGCTGCCGAGGATAATCAGGGGAGCGACGATGGCACCCGCCGCGCCCCCACCTTCACCGCCGCTTGTTCCGCGGCCGCGGTTCTGCAGATCATCGGCGGCGGCGTCGTACTGATCCCGCTGCGCCTCTGTCAGGCGCTCGTCATGGGAATAACGGGGTCGGTCCTGATCAGCCATGTTCAGGCGCAGCCGTCATGTTCGCGAGCTGGCGATGACTGCATCGATTTTGGCGCGGACGATCTTGCGTCGCCGATACAGTTCAAAAAAGTACCAGGCGCACAGCCCCACCAGGATGATGTTCTTGCCTGAAAGGTTGATCACCGAAAAGCCGCCCACGAAAACTGCGAGGATGATTCCCATGTTGTAGAGCGGCGGGCCGGCAACATCGTTGACGGCCTTCGCGAAGTACCCGGTCTTGCCACTCGCATGATCGTAGATCGCAGCGAACGGCCAGAACCCTTTTTCCTTGTTCGACGCAAGCACCAGGGTGGCCGTAGCTCCTTCGGCGAGATAGACCTTCGCAGCAGCGGTGTTGACCACATGCTTGACGCCGTCTGCCGCGCCGAGAACGATCTCGCTGCGGTGAGTCGTATGCGAACTGACGACCCGGTTGGTGCCCTGCTCGTAGGTAGTCTCGGTATGGGATGAGTCACTGCGGGCTTCGACCACGCCGGTGACCGTGGAAAAGTACAGCGCGCGGCGGCCAATTTTCAGCGGCGTAGACTCAGACATGTGTCTTTGATTCTCTGATTTTCTACTGGGTCTTGCGCTCGGGTAGATGCTTGGACTTACTGCGCGGCAGCCAGCCTAACAGATCGAGTCTATTTCAATTTGGTAGCCTGGAGATGTCCTACGTACCGTGGGAAGTCCACTGGCTGACTACCGGGCGACCTCGACGCGTCCCAGCTTCGCGCCGCTGCGGTCCTCACGCAGTTCATATTCCAGCACTTCTGTCGTGATCGTCCCGCCGCCCGGCGCTGGCTGCACGCCAGTGATC
>JBATNV010000271.1:0-2281 GCA_049290495.1 Gammaproteobacteria bacterium
GTTCATGGTCGCGGCTGAAGCCGCTCCTACGGCTTTGCAGTCTCGCGGATGCGGATGCCGGTCTCGCGCAGCTGCTGCGCCGACACCGGACCCGGTGCTTCGGAGAGCAGGCAGCTCGCACTCTGCGTCTTCGGGAAGGCGATCACGTCGCGGATGCTACTCGCACCCGCCATGAGCATCACCAGGCGATCGAGACCGAAAGCCATGCCGCCGTGTGGCGGCGCACCGAACTTCAGCGCACGCAACAGGAAGCCGAACTTGCTCTCGGCCTCCTCGTCGGTGATGCCGAGAATGCGGAACACGGCCGACTGCATCGCCGAGCTGTGGATACGGATCGAACCGCCGCCGATCTCGGTGCCGTTCAGCACCATGTCATAGGCGCGCGACAGGGCCTTGCCCGGATCTTTCTCCAGCGCGGCGATGTCGTCGATGGACGGCGCAGTAAAGGGGTGGTGCAGCGCGCCCCAGCGCTTTTCCTTCGGATCCCACTCAAACATCGGAAAGTCGATCACCCACAGCGGATGCCAGCCCGGCTTCGCGAGCTTGAGATCGTGGCCGATCTTGACGCGCAGCGCGGCCAGCGAATCGTTGACGACCTTCTTCTTGTCGGCGCCAAAGAACACCAGGTCGCCGTCTTTCAGCGCGAGGCGTTCGATCAGCCCCTGTACGGTCGCATCCGGCAGGAACTTCATGATCGGCGACTGCAGGCCATCGCGACCCTTCGCGATTTCGTTGACCTTGATATAGGCGAGCCCCTTCGCACCGTACTGGGTGATGTAGGCCGTGTAGTCGTCGATTTCCTTGCGCGTGAGCTTGCCGCCGTCAGGAATCTTCAGCGCAGCAACGCGACCATCGGGATCAGCGGCCGGGCCAGCGAACACCTTGAACTCAACGCCGCTCATCAGGTCGGCAACTTCCACCAGCTCGAGCGGAATGCTGAGATCCGGCCGGTCGATGCCGTAACGATCGACCGCCTCGGCCCAGGTCATGCGCGGCAGCGGCGGCAGATCGACACCGATCGCATCTTTAAAGAGGTGACGGATCAGCGTTTCCATCAGCGTCATGAACGCGTTTTCGTCCATGAAGGAAGTTTCGATATCGAGCTGGGTAAATTCGGGCTGACGGTCGGCGCGCAGGTCTTCGTCACGGAAGCAGCGCGCGATCTGATAGTAACGGTCGAAGCCCGACATCATCAGGATCTGCTTGAAGAGCTGCGGCGACTGCGGCAGGGCAAAAAATTCACCCGGATGCGTGCGGCTCGGCACGATGTAATCGCGCGCGCCTTCCGGCGTGGTGCGCGTCAGCATCGGCGTTTCGATGTCGATGAAGCCGTTGCCGTCGAGAAAAGCGCGCATGGCCTGGGTGACCTTGTGGCGCAGGCGCAGGCGCTGTGTCATCACCTCACGGCGCAGGTCGAGATAGCGATAGCGCAGGCGCAGCTCTTCCGAGACTTCTTCGTCGTGATGGAAAGGCGGGGTCTCGGAAGTGTTGAGCAGCGTGAGCTCGGTGGCCAGCATCTCCACCTCGCCGGTGGCGAGCTTGCTGTTCACGGTGCCTTCGGGACGGCGACGGATCGTGCCGCGTACCGACACCACGTATTCGCCACGCAGCTTCTCGCCGGCTGCGAAGACTGCCGGTGCATCGGGATCGAAGACCACCTGCAGCAGACCTTCACGGTCGCGCAGATCGATGAATATCACCCCACCGTGATCGCGGCGGCGGTGAACCCAGCCGGCAACAGTGATTTCCTGACCGACAGCCGTGGCGTTGACGTCGCCACAATAGTGCGTGCGCATGCTCGAAATTACCTTGAAACCCGGTGCCCGAAAATCAGTGCCAAAACTTCAGTGCCAAAAACTTCAGTGCTTGTGGCCACCTTCGCCGTGACTGTGCGTATGGCCGCCGGGGCCATGATTGTGGCTGTGGCTCTTGTCGCTATCGAGGGTGTGGCCCTTCTTCGGCGTACCACTGTCGGACTTGCTATCGGACTTGCTATCGGACTTGGCCTCAGACTTGCTCTCGCTGGGCGGACTCTTGTACCAGCCGCCGCCCTTGAGGTGAAAACTCGGTGCCGACAGGAGCTTCCGCAGCTTGAGCTTGCCGCACTCGGGACACTTGCGCAGCACGCCTTCACCGGCCTTCTGCAGGATGTCGAAGTGGTGGCCGCAGGCTTCACACTGGTAGTCGAAAATCGGCATGGCTGAACCTCTGTATAAGCGTCGGGATTCTACCGTAGGAGCGGCCGTAGGAGCGCCTTCAGGCGCGATTTCATTCTGGCAGG
>JBATNV010000272.1:0-2320 GCA_049290495.1 Gammaproteobacteria bacterium
AGACCATCGTCTGCGGCGACAGCCACACCAGCACGCATGGCGCATTCGGTGCGCTCGGTTTCGGCATCGGCACCACGGAAGTCGGCCACGTTCTGGCGACCCAGTGCCTGCTGCAGCGCCGACCCAAGACGCTCGCCATCAATGTCGAGGGTACGCTGTCGCGTGGCGTGACGGCGAAAGACCTGATCCTCGCCATCATCGGCAAGATCGGTGTTGGCGGTGGCACCGGGCACGTGATCGAGTATCGCGGTAGTACGATCCGCAGCTTCGACATGGAGCAGCGCATGACCATCTGCAACATGTCGATCGAGGCCGGCGCACGCGCCGGCATGATCGCGCCCGACGACACCACGATTCAGTACCTGAATGGCCGGCCGCTGGTACCCAAGGGTCCAGACTGGGATGCCGCAGTGGCCCGCTGGCGCACCCTGCCTTCCGATGCAGATGCGCGCTTTGACAGCGAAGTATCCATCGATGCCAGCCAACTCGCACCGATGGTGACCTTCGGCACCAACCCCGGCATGGTTGTGCCAATAACCGATGCGGTGCCGGTCTCTGACGATGCGAGTTTCCGTAAGGCACTCGCCTACATGAAGGTCACCGCCGGCAAGCCCATGCTCGGCTTGCCAGTCGATGTGGTATTCGTCGGCAGCTGCACCAACTCACGCATGTCTGACCTCTACGCTGCAGCCTCGGTCCTGCGCGGCCGGAAGGTCGCAAGTTCGGTGCGCATGCTCGTCGTCCCCGGCTCGGTGCAGGTGCAGCGCCAGGCCGAGGCCGAAGGCCTGGACAAGGTCTTCAAGGATGCCGGTGCAGAGTGGCGGGAAGCCGGCTGCTCGATGTGCCTTGGCATGAATGGCGACATCGCCTTGCCCGGACAGCTGTGCGTCAGCACCAGTAACCGCAATTTTGAAGGCCGACAAGGTATCGGTGCCCGGTCGGTACTTGCCAGCCCGCTGACCGCAGCGGCTTCCGCGATTGCCGGCGTCGTCGCCGATCCACGGCCTCTGCTGCAAAACTGAGCAGCTCATCCTTCGAGATATATCCATGGAAAAAATAGACATCGTACGTTCGCGGACTGTGGTGATGCCCGGTACCGATACCGATACCGACCAGATCGTTCCGGCGCGTTTCCTGACCACCACCACCCGCAAGGGCCTCGGCAAGGCGCTGTTCGCTGACTGGCGCTATGAAAAGGACGGCAAGCCCAAATCCGATTTCATACTCAATACACCGGCCGCTGCCGGCTGCAGGATTCTGGTCGCCGGCCACAATTTCGGGTGTGGCTCTTCGCGCGAACACGCGCCGTGGGCACTGCTGGATTTCGGCATTCAGGCGGTGATCAGCACGGGCATCGCCGACATCTTCCGCAGTAATTCACTCAAGAACGGCCTGCTGCCGGTCGTCGTCGACAAGGCAACCCATGCCTGGCTGCTGGCCAATCCCGGGGTCGAGCTCACCATTGACGTGGCGAGTTGCCAACTGCAGTTGCCCGACGGCAAGTCAGTATCCTTTCCGCTCGACGGCTTCTCGAAATACTGTTTGTTGAATGGTGTGGATCAGCTTGGCTACCTGCTGAACCAGTCCGACGCCATCACGCGCTTTGAGAGTGAGCGCGCATGGAAGCCCTGATCGGCGTACTGCCTGGCGATGGCATCGGCCCGGACGTGATGGCCGAGGCGCTGCGCGCACTCCGGTTCATTGAAAAGAAATACCGGCATCAATTCGTTTATCGCGAGGCGCGAATTGGCGGTATCGCCATCGACAACGACGGCAATCCCTTCCCGGATGCCACGCGCAAGCTGTGCGCAGAAGCTGATGCCGTGCTGCTCGGCGCCGTCGGCGGCCCCAAGTGGAGCGACCCGGATTCCAGGATCCGGCCCGAGCAGGGCCTGCTCGGCATGCGCTCCGCCATGGGCGTCTTCGCCAACCTCCGTCCGGTACAGACCCACCCCGCCCTGTATGGCTCGTCACCCTTGCGTAGCGAGCGCCTGACTGGTGTGGACATCCTGGTAGTCCGTGAACTCACCGGCGGCGCCTACTTTGGAAAAAAGGAACGTACACCGGACTCGGCGACCGATGTCTGCACCTATACGCGCGTGGAAATAGAACGTGTGCTGCGCATGGCTGGAGAACTCGCCCGTACGCGCCGGAGCAAGATCACTTCAGTCGACAAAGCCAACGTACTGGAGACCTCCAGGCTGTGGCGCTCGATTGCGACCGAACTCTACGCCCGGGAATTTCCCGATGTGAAGCTGGACCACCTCTACGTCGATGCTGCTGCCATGCACCTGCTGTCGCGCGCTGCAGATTTCGATGT
>JBATNV010000273.1:0-2863 GCA_049290495.1 Gammaproteobacteria bacterium
CGCGCTCAATTCAGCGCCGAGATTGCCGCTTTGTCGGGCCCGCAGGAACGCTTCCCTGGCTTCGCTGACACGCCCGTCCTCCTCCCGCGCCAAACCCAGTCCGAGCCACCAGCGGCCGTCGCCGGGCGACAGCCGGGTCGCCGCCTGGTAGTGTTCGGCTGCTTCCTTGTGGCGCCCGAGACGTTGCAGGACATGCGCCGTAAAGCCTTGATAATCGGCATTGCTGCCTGCTGCCGGCAACGAGTTATTGAGTGTCTGCCAGGCTCCCGTGAGGTCCTTGCGGTCAACCTGCAAGCGGGCCAGACTCATCGCCCAGCCAATCTGAGCCGGCTGCCCCTGCAGACCGTCCTGCAAAACCTGGGCGGCTTCATCCGGCCGTTTGGCCTCAAGCAACAGCTTGACCAGCAACTGCCGGGAGGCAATATGCAAAGGATCATGGCGCAGCGCATTACGCAAACCGTCCACGGCTTCAGCAATCCGCCCCTGATTGACGGTGGTAATGGCCTTGCGATACTCGGTCTCGGCACGCTCACGCGGCGAACCAGGAGCATCGGTTCTCTCGATCATCGGGTTCATCGCGATGATCGCATCCCTTGAATTTCTGGCCGATTTGCCCGACCCCTGCGCAATCGGAGCATTCTCTACGGGTATCCTTGTTTCGCTGGCTTGCACCTGACTGCGCTCATCGTCAGTTTTGTTAAGGGCAACGACAGTTTTCCCGGATGCAGCAGACGCCGTATCAGCTTTTGCTCCTGCCAATTTTTCTGCCGGCGGCTTGATGGATTCAGCCATCCTCAGGCTCCCGCCGAGTTCCTGCAATGTCGAAGCACTCAACGATGCCGGCGCTGCCGTTGTCGGCTCGGCCTGGACGATTTTCTCCGGTTCCGGCGCAGTCAAGGCAAGGGGCGTTGGCACCTCCGGCTGCCGCGTCTCCCAGAGAAACAGGGTAAACCCGGCGGCCAGAACAAGCAGGACAAGGACGCCAAAAATGATCGGGAGAGGCGATGCCTGCGGCTTCGGCAGAGGACGAACATCGTTGGGTAACCGGCTACCGACGCCATGCGCTGCCCGCCGGGCATCGAGATCCTGCAACATCTGATTGATCAGACTCATGGCTGTCCCATCGACGCAACTATCACAACATCATCCCCAGAACCAGCCGACATTACGTGCGCCCTCGGTGTCCTTGCGCGCCAGTCTGACATGGCGCACCTTGGCCATCTGGCGACCTTCGCCAAAAACCGACAACAATGACTTGTGCGCCAGAATGTTGATCAGGCGCGGCGTTCCGCCGCTGGCTCGATGCAGCGCACGCAGTGCGGCCGGGGTGAATAGCCCATCGCCCCGATAGCCGGCAACGCGCAGGCGGTGCGCAATATAGTTGCCGGTTTCGTTCTTCCTCAAGCCGCCCAGGCGATAGTGGAAGGCGATGCGCTGCAACAACTGTCGCACTTCCGGACGGTGCAGCTTTGCATCCAGTTCAGGCTGGCCGAAAAGGACAATCTGCAACAGCTTGCGCTTCTCGGTTTCCAGGTTGGACAACAGGCGCAAAGCCTCCAGTGTTTCGACCGGCATCGCCTGCGCTTCGTCGATACAGACGACTACCCGCCTTTTTGCTTGGGCATACTCAAGCAGCACATGATTGATGCGCCGCACCAGATGATACTGATCCAGACCGTTGGCATCCTTGATGCCCAACTCCTCGGCCAGGGCCAGAAAAAGAGTATCGGCGTTGAGGTTGGGATTGGGCAGATAGGCACTGACCCAGCCATCGTCCAGAGTTTGCAACAGGCGGCGGCAGAGCAGTGTCTTTCCGGTTCCGACTTCGCCGCTGATCTTGACGAAGCCCTCCCCTTCGTAAAGCGCCAGCAACAAGGTATTGAGCGCTTCCTGGTGATACTGGACGGAATAGATAAAGCTGGTGTCCGGCGTGATGCCAAAGGGCAGTTCGGTGAGGCCGAAATGATTCAGATACAACGCAGACACCCCATCGGGAAGACCATCACTGCCCGGCTTGCGGTCGTGCCAGGCGTGGATCGAGCTGCTGAACTCGCCCCTGGGTCTCGATCAGGTCGTCCTTCCAACTCGACTCGTTGCGGATGATTGTCGGCTTGATGAGGATGACGATTTCGCGCTTTCTGAGATAGCTGTTGCGTGTTCCAAACAACAATCCCCAGGCCGATGAAGCCGTCGTTCCCGGAAAACCGTTGGCATCCGACGACTGCTCCTGCTTCATCAGGCCGCCGATGGCGACGATGTTGCCGTCCTGAACACGAACCACGCTATCGGTTTCATTGACCGCACTGTTGGCCAGTGGCAGGGTAAATTGGCCGAGTGTTCCGAGATCGATGACCGTTTGCTTGGCCTTGACCAGGCTGATCGACGGGTGAACATGCAGAACGATATTGTTCTCGCCATCGATCTGCGGCGTCACATCGAGGGCGATACCTGAAAAGAAAGGCTGCAGGGTAATCGACGGTGTGGTTACGTTATTGTTTCCGGACGAGGTCACCGTAGAGCTCACATTAGTCACGAAGAACTCGTCGACACCGACTTTGAGCACGGCCATCTGATTGTTGATGCTGGCAATTCTCGGACTCGACAAGACCTGGACATTGCCCTGGGTTTCCAGGAAGTTCAGCAGCGCCGCAAAGTTGGCGCTCTGAAAAGCCAGCCCGAAAAACCCGCTACCCAGCCTGGTCGCCGCAGCAATTCCGCCCGCCCCTGGCAATACGCCGACACCCGGCCCGAGTATGGCGCCAGCTCCGCTTTGCGCCACACCTGACGTATCGAATCCGGATCGGTTCGTCGTATTCAGAACCGTTCCTGGCTGCGCCGGACCATAGGCAAAGCGGTTGTTGGT
>JBATNV010000274.1:0-16872 GCA_049290495.1 Gammaproteobacteria bacterium
CCTTGAGGGCACGATAGATCGCAGCTTCGGCGGTCAGGCCAACGGTATTCCAGACCTCAGGCCCGGACAGTACGGTGTGCAGGACCGGACGCTCGCGGTGTGTGATGGCCTTGACCTGCATGACCCAGCGGCGGTCCCGGCCACCATAGAAGCCGGTCACTTCACCAAATGGCCCCTCGTCCTCGCGCAGACCGGGCAGCACTTCTGCCTCGATCACGAATTGCGAACTGGCGAATGCCGGCACATTCACTGTCTGCCCGCGAACCATGTCGAGTGGCCGGCCAAGCATATGGTGTGCGACGTGGTGCTTGTTGTCACCGAGGCGCGGCAGCGCTGCAGCAAACCACGCCGCAAGGCCCGTACCGTTGCAGATGGAGACTTCCAGCGGCACACCGCGCTCCTCCGCAATCTGCACGTAATCACCGAGATGCCGGCCTGGATCGATAAGGAAGGTCAGGCGATCTTTGCCGGTCACCATCAGGCGATGTACCGAGACATTGAGCTCGCCGCTAAGCGGATTGCGCGCCACAACCAGCGACGCATCGAGATAGCGTCCGCCGTCCTTGAGCGCATGCTGCGGGATCGGCAGCGCATGCAGATCAGGCCTGGCGGTGATGACTGCATTGGCCGGCGCACGGTCCAGCAAGCGCGGCGTGTAGGCGGCCGGATCTTTTTTCCACGCACCTACCGCATCCGCAATGGCGAACGGCACCTGCTGCGCAGGCCGACCGAAGAGCTGACCGACAACATCGCGCTCAGCCAGCAAGCCACACAGTACGGGAAAACGACTGCCGCGCACGCGCTCGAAGAGCACGCAACCGGCACCCTCCAGCTGCCTCGCGATGCCGGCGAGTTCAAACACCGGATCGACTTCGGATCGCACCCGGATCAGCTTGCCGGCATGGTCGAGAAAGTCGATGCAGGAACTCAGGTCTGAAAGGCGGTCGGCAACCGTAATCCCTTTGTCAGTCATGGGCACCCCCGTTCAACGCGTTACGGGCATCTGCACGGTAATCCATTTCCATTCCGTGAGCGTATCGATGTCGATGTCCGTGCCCTCACGCCCGAAACCGCTGTCACCTGTCCCGCCGAAAGGCACATGTGGCTCGTCATGAATCGTGGGCGCATTGATGTGCACCATGCCGGAGTTGATGGCGAGTGCCATCGGCAAGGCCTTGTTGATGTCGCGGGTGTGGATCGCGGCGCTGAGACCATAGGCTGTATCCATGGCACGGCGCATCGCCTCGTCGGCGTTCTCCACCGGGTAGATGGAAGTAACCGGTCCAAAAGTCTCCTCGCGACAGACCGTCATGTTTTCCTCGACTCCAAGCAGGATCGTCGGCCGGCAACGGTTACCAGACCATGTACCGCCAGTCAGCACGCGTGCACCTTTCGCGACGGCATCCTCGATATGGTGTCGTACGCGGCTGCGCTGACGTTCGGAGATGATCGGGCCGATCCAGGTTTGCGGATCGCGCAGGTCGCCCATACCGATCGCCTCGGCACGCGCCTTAAGCATGGTGCAAAACGTATCGTAAACCGGACGTTCGACGTACATGCGACTGGCCGCCATACAGGCCTGCCCCTGGAAGAAAAATACACTGAAGGCCGCGGCATCCACAGCCTGCTCGAGATCTGCATCCGCGAGCACGATCAGCGGGCTCTTGCCGCCCAGCTCCAGGATCACACGCTTCATGCGCTCGCCGCACAAGGTTGCGATGTGCTTGCCGACGCGGCTCGACCCCGTGAACATCACCGCCTTGACGAGCGGATGCGTGGTGAGCGCATCACCGATGCGGTCACCGAACCCGGTGACGATGTTGAGTGCACCATCGGGCAGACCAGCCTCCCGGTAGATATCTGCGAGCGCATGTGCGATCAGCGGCGCTTCCTCAGAGGTCAGCAAAACCAGGGTGTTGCCAGTGGCGAGCGGCGTTGACGTCAGCTTGGTATTCTTGAGGAGCGGTACGTTGAACGGCGAAACTGCTGCCACCACACCCAGCGGCTGGCGCACGCTCATGCTGAAACGGCCCGGTATATCGGCGGGCAGTGTCTGCCCTGTCACGCGCCGCGTCGCGCCGGCGGCGGCACGCAGGCAACCGATTGCGTACTGCACCTCGAACTGCGCCTTGCCGACGGGCGAACCCACCTCATCGATCAGCAGTTCGATCAGTGCTTCGCGGCGCCCTTCCATGATTCCTGCAGCCCGGCTCAACCACGCCTCACGCTCGGAGGCCAGCGTCCGGCCGTAGCTGGCAAAAGCGGCGTGGGCCGCTTGCACCGCCGTGTCGACGTCCTGCGCGGTCGCCTCGGCGATATGCGCAAGCACCGAATCGTCCTGCGGATTTCGATCGTCAAAGTACTGGCCTGAGGACGGGGCAATATACTTGCCACCGATCCAGAGATCGTGCCGACTGATATCGACAGCATTCAAGGTCTTTGCGCTCATGTTGGTATCTCCCGGCCTGTGCGTGCCTGGAACGATGCACATAGGCATCACTGTAGGCGCTGCGAGGCTGCGGCGAAGGCCAGATTGCGCAATCGGAGCCGCGTTTGCGCACCTGAGCCGGTACGGAATGGCAGGGCAAGCAAGCTGGCGGTGGCTGGCAGCATCATCGAGAATGGCGCGATAGCAGTCGCTGGTCCGGATCAGACATGAGTGAGGAGTCGTTTTTGCGCTACCCCTTGGCAGATACCCTGCCGGCACCTGGTACTGCGCTGGAGATTGCGCCAGGCATCCGCTGGCTGCGCATGCCTCTGCCCTTTGCGCTCAATCACATCAATCTGTGGCTACTGCGCGACCAGGATGAAGAAGGTCGCGAAGGCTGGGCGATCGTCGACTGCGGCATCTCTGACGACGACACGCGTGCCGCATGGACGCAGGTGTTTACAAACGAGCTGCAGGGACTGCCGGTGCTGCGTGTAATCGTCACGCATATGCACCCTGACCACATCGGCCTTGCACACTGGCTAACGGAGCAATGGAATTGCCGCCTGTGGATCAGTGCAACCGACTGGAATACAGCCCGCCTGGGCAGCCTCTCGGTTACCGGTGTCGGTGGCGAAAGCGCTGCTGCGTTTTTTGCCAGCCACGGCCTCATCGATCCCGAATCGCTGGGCAAGATCCGGGCCCGTGGCAGCTACTACTCGACGATGGTGCCCGCCGTACCCTCTCAGTACCGTCGCCTGATCGATGGTTTGCAACTGGAGACTACGGACCACAGCTGGCGCTGCATCGTCGGCTACGGTCACGCCCCGGAACACATCGCACTGTACTGCCCGGACATGGCGGGCCAAGGCGATGATGGCCAGGTCGCCTCCGGCATACTGATTTCCGGCGACATGCTGTTGCCGCGCATCTCGACCAACGTCAGCGTATTCGACAGCGAGCCCGAGGCAAATCCGCTGCCGATGTACCTCGCCTCAATCCGGCGGCTGGCAGAACTTCCCGCTGACACGCTGGTGCTACCCTCGCACGGCAAGCCCTTCTATGGCATCCGCACCCGGATCGAACAGCTGGAGGCTCATCACGAGGAGCGCCTGGCGGTAGCCCTGAATGCCTGCCAAAAACATCCCTGCTCTGCGGCTGAGCTGCTTGAGGTGCTGTTTAAACGCAGACTGGATTTGCACCAGACGACTTTCGCGATGGGCGAGTCGATCGCGCATTTGCATATGCTGTGGCGGGCCGGCCAGCTACGCCGTGTGCGTGGTACAGATGGCGTAATACGCTTCAGCGCGGTGTGAGCCAGGTATCCCGGTAATCGTAGTCGGTATCGAGCGCGAGATTGAGACGGTTGTAGGAAGTGAAGTCGCCGACCAGGTGCACGAGTTGCACGACACCCTTGTCGGTAAGCCCGATGGCCCGCAATCCGTCTACATCGGCATCCGTGATGGTTTTTGCATCCGCATTCACCTTGAGCGCGAAATCGATCAGGGTGCGCAACCGAACATCGTCCACGACCTTGACACCGTCGCTGGCAAGCTGGCGCACATAGTCCTCAGCTGTGCCGAGCCCGTAGTTGAGGATGGTGCAGAACGCCGCCGTACAGTAGGAACAGCCGTTGGCGCGCGATACCAGGATACCGATGTGCTGGATCTCGGGTAGCGAAAGCTCGCCCTGCTCCCAGAGTACGCGCGTTGCACCGAGCTTGGCCTTGAGGAACTCGGGGAAGTTCATCTCGACGTAGAAGTGGTTCGGTACCGCACCTTCGACGCTGGTTACCCAGCTGAAGATCTCACGAATCACCGGGTCTTCAACCTGTTCAGGGCGGATAATTGCGACTCTGGCCATGACGCGCCTCACTTTGACGGGAATGAGGGATCAGCATAGCGGGCATTCAGTGCCCACGCATTCCGCGAAGCGCAGAACGGAGATTTGCTTGCAAGTGGCGCCAGCGATCTCAGCCGCTACAAGGCCGTCAAGGTCGCGCCGCCGTCACAACGCAGCGTAGTCCCGTTGGTCCCGGAACTGAGCTGACTGCACAGGTAGACGATCAGGTTCGCGACCTCTTCGGGTCGCAACAGGCGCTTGATCAGCGAAGTCGCATGTCCAACCTCGGCAACATAGCTGCAGGCCGGATCGTGAAAATAGTCGTGCATGAATTTGTCAAAGGGAATGCCGTGGCGATCAGCCGTGCTGCGCAGGATTCCCTCGGTACGCTCTGTCAGGGTAAATCCAGGCATTACGGCATTGACCGTGACCTCGCTACCAGCGGTCATTTCTGCCAGTCCACGCGCCAGGGTCAGCTGGGCCATCTTCGCTGCGGCATACGGCACCATGTAGGGCAGCGGCCGCAGCGCCAGATCGCTGGAGACAAACACCATCCGCCCCCAGCCCTTCTGCAACATGCCAGCCAGGTAGTGCGTGCTGATGGTCGAAGTGGTCGCAAGGTTGTTGTGCAGAATGGCGTCCCAGTCGGCGGCGCGCACATCGGCCAGCATTTTTGCACCGGTATCCGCGTAGCCGTTGACCAGGATGTCCACCGCAGGTACCTGCTCCAGCAAGCGCGCCAGGCCGCCAGCAGTGGCCAGGTCCGCCGCGACGCCATTCACCCGTGCACCTGGCACTGCCTGACGGATACGGTCCAGCGCCTGTTGCAGATTGTCGCCACCACGGCCGTGCACCCAGACGGCAGCCCCCTCCTCCGCCAATAGCTGCGCTGTCGCAAACCCGATGCCCTGGGTGGAAGCAGTAACGAGGGCGACCTTGTTGTTGATACCAGTTTGCATGATGTCTCCGTGTCAGCTCAGTACATGACATGCGCGTCTTCGCCGCTGATCCTTACTCGACCGGCAGCCCGGCACTGCGGGCTTCATCCACCAGCACCTGCCAGGCGGGTCGCGCTGATCCATCGGTGTGCCGTAGTCCCAGCGTGCAGAGATAGGCCTTGAACGCGTCAGAACCGGGCAAGCCATAGTAGTCGCCCAGCACATCGCACAGCTCGGGCGTGAAATCATGCATGAGGAAAAACGACAGAAACGGGATTCGTGTGCCGCTATTCCGCCATGCCTGGAACACGTTACGGACGAAGTCAGCCTGCCTGGCATCAGAACTGCCGAGCAGCGCTGCAGCCGGATAACCCACCTCCTGCAGCAACACGGGCTTGGCCGGATCCAGACCGAGCATCAGCGGAAAATCGCTGGCCACCACACCCGGATCGCGTACGGCGAACCCTGCGCCCAGCGGGTAGTAGGTGAGCATGATCACATCGCTCAGCTGGTTGAGTGAGCTGATGATCACGCCCGCACTGCCAGTGGCGCCACTGAACGTCGCGGTAACGCCAACCTTTATGGCCGGATCCCGCGAATGTACGTAGGCCACTGCTTCCGCATAGAAAGTTCGGTAGGCAGTCACTTCATCCGGGTGCGCTTCCAGATATACATCGACCTCGTTACCGATCGACAGGTACGTGACCCTGCCTGCAAAGAGTGTCAGCAACTGGTCCAGCATACTGTGAAAGCGTGTCAGCATCTGCGGATCATCAAAGGCGACACCGCCGAGGTCGGCCGGGACCTCCCTTGGTATGGTGTTGATCGGCTGAATACCGACATAGATCGTCGACGGGCGAACGCTGTTATAGAAGTTGAGGTTTGCGGCCACATCAGACAGGTCGACGACACCGGGTGCAGTTTCGAGTTCTGACCAGCGCCAGGTCACCGCCGCGCCGCGTGAGCCTGCGCGGCGGCCGAGATCCACAGCGTCAAGATAGTCCTGCGGAACCGGCGCTGGCACCGGCCGCGGATTCGAGACGATGGCCAGCGTACCGGGCGCCACCGGTGCCGGTCCAACTGCCGACCCACTCCCCCCGCCGCCGCCACATGCCCCGAGCAGCAGTGCTGACAGCAGCACTATCGCAGGATGTCTTGTGCTCATGATCAGCCTCCGCTGGCACAGACCGGTAGCGCTCGACGCACCGGTCTCGACGTGGAGACTAATACAGGCTCTCTGCTGCTATGGCGCGGACAATTCCCGCTACGTTGCACCGCGGACCGGTACGGAACGGCGCAGAACCCGTCGCCGCCTGCGACTCCAGCCCACCAGCGACATGGAGCCCGTGGCGAGCAGCCAGGCACTGGCCGGCAGAGGCACGGCACTGGCAACGGCGCTCAACACCACTGAGTGATCGAAGTAGAGTGCGGTGAAGGACACGCCCGGATTGAAGCCCGACCAGCTGATCTGCGAGAACGTACCCAACAGATCGGCCGGATCTGCCACGCCGTCGTCGAAGGTGATGATCGTAAAGGTATCGCCGTCGTTCGGGTTATAGCCGCCCAGACCGGACACGTGCACTGTGCCGGCCAGCGTCAGGTTACCGAGGACGTCCATCTTGTCGAAGTTACTCAGCGATGCCAGGTTGAACTCGATGAGGCCGGCCGCGTCCTGGGTGTAGTTGCCGGCAATCAGCAACTCACCGACTGAAGTCGGTGTGCCGGGCTGCACCTGACCGATGTTGAGTACGGTTCGCGCCCCGGCCGGGTCGTAGGTACCCGTGCCCTGGAGGACGCCGTGGTTTTGCAGGTCCAGGTTCGTGGCGGTGGTCGCAAAAGTCGCACCCGTCGCCACGGTAATGGTCCCCTGGTTGTCGAAGGCGTTGGTCACGCGCATCGTCCCCGCATTGATGTTCAGTGCACCGGTGTTGTTGAAGTTGACACCCAGGTCCACCGTCGTGATCGTGTTGGCCTGCTTGTTGTAGGTACCGATGTTATTGAAGTTGTGCGGCCCGCCGACATTGTGCTCGATAAACGAGTCGAAGGCGTTCTCGTCGTTGAAGGTGCCATAGTTGTTGACCGTCGCACCGTTCCAGAAGCGGATCGCGTTGCTGTTGGCTACGGTATTGCCAGTCCATGTCGTGGTCTGGTTCAGGTTAATGATTCGGCCGCCCACGATGGTCTTCAGGCCATTGCCGGAGATCGTGACGTCGTTATCGAAGGTGGTGCTGGCCGCACCGGAGATCGCGCCGCCGGTCCAGGTCGCAGCTCCCTGGAAGGTGTGATCTGTACCGGCGAGCGTGCTGCCGCTCAGGAGCAGCGCGGTGGTGTGGGTGCCACCATTCAGGGTCACGATCGCATCCGCGCCGACGTTATCCGTGCTGATCTGGAGGGTACCCAGACCACTGGTGGTCACATTATTCAGCGTGTGATTGCCATTGCGGAACTCGAGCCTGGCGCCAGCGGCAATGTTGTAGACCCCCGAGCTGGTTCCCCCGCCGCCGGGCAGGAAGACGCCCGCATTGATGTTGACCGTACCGTTGTTGTTGAAGGCAGTACCGATCGCCGTCGTCGTCGCCGACTGCTTGTTGAAGGTGCCGTTGTTGTTGAAGGTACCACCGCCCCCGCCGATGCTGATGCTGCTGTCGAAGCTATTGCTGTCGGTGAACGTGCCGTTGCTGTTGAAGACGCTCGCCGTGGCGATGGAGATGATGTTGTTGTTGCCGGTGTTGCCGGACCAGATGGTATCGCCGGCATTTACACTCCGGCCACCACTGAGGACCTTGGACCCGATGCCGCTGATCGCCAGCGTATTGCCAAAAGTCGTGCTCTCGGCCGCGGTGCCATTGATGGTGCCGCCGGTCCAGGTGGCCGGCCCGCCCAGGGTGTGACTGCTGCCTCTCAGTGTACTGCCGCTCAGCAGGAAGGCCGTGGTGTGGGTGCCACCGTTCAGGTAAACGATCGCGTCCGCGCCGACGTTGTCGGTACTCACCTCAAAGGTTCCGGCACCACTCGTCGTGACGTTGTCCAGCGTGTGAGCACCATTGCGCAGTTCCAGTTTGGCGCCGCTGGCAATGTTGAATGTGCCCGTGCTAGTGCCGCCAGCGCCGGGCAGCAGCACACCGGCATTCACATTGACCACGCTGTTGTTGTTGAACACCACGCCGATCGCCGTAGTCGTGGCCGACTCCTTGTTGAAGGTGTCGTTGTTGTTGAAGGTGCCGCTACCTGACATGGTGCTGTTAAAGGCATTGCTGTCAGTAAAGGTACCGGTGTTGTTGAAAATGCTGCCGTTGCCCATTGAGAAAATGTTGTTGTTGCCGGTATTGCTGCTCCAGGTGGTATTGCCCGCATTGACCGTGCGGCCGCCGGTGAGGGACTTGGTGCCGATACCGGAAATTGCCAGGCCGCCATTGAATGTTGTGCTGACGCCGGCCGCACCGTTCAACGTACCGCCGGTCCAGGTGGCCGGCCCTGCAAACACCTGATTGCTGCCATTGAGGGTACTGCCACTCAGCAACAGCGCTGCATTCAGCGTGCCACCGTTGATCGTGACCAGGGCGTCCGCGCCCACGTTTTCCGTGCTGACTTCCAGGGTGCCGGTGCCGGTCGTCGTGACATTGTTCAGCGTGTGGGTGCCGTTGCGGAACTCGAGCTTGGCACCGCTGGCGATGTTGAAGGTTCCCGTGCTCGTGCCGCCAGCGCCGGGCAACAGCACACCGGCATTCACATTGACCGTGCTGTTGTTGTTGAAGACTACGGCGACGGAGGTCGTCGTGGCGGCATCCTTGTTGAAGGTACCGTTGTTGTTAAAGGTACCGCTGCCGCTGATCGTACTGCCGAAGGCGTTGCTGTCAGTAAAAGCACCCGCGTTGTTGATGATGCTGGCGTTGGCCATCGAGATCGTATTGTTCGCGCCGGTATTTCCGCTCCAGCTGGTCGCGCCATTCAGGTTAAGTGTCCGGCCGCCGGTGATGGACTTGGTGGTCACCCCGGTGATGCCGAGCGTGGAACCGAACTGCGTGGTGCCGGTGCCGTTGTGAGTGCCAGCGGTCCATGTGGACGGAGCGGTGATGGTGAGGAATCCGGTGCCCGACACCGTGCCGCCGCCCTGGGTGAGGCCGAGAATAGTCGTGCCTGTATTGAGCTGGGCGTTACCCGCGTTGACGGTGGCGGTGTCTGCTGCGCCGGGTGGACCCCCGGGCGTCCAGTTGGTGCCGACGCTCCAGTCAGCAGTGACACCGTTCCATGTGAATGGTGCGGCACCGGCTGGAGATACCATTGCGCATACCAGCAGTCCGGCCCCAAGCCTGACTGCAATCCGACTCTGTGTGCTGTTCATCGCCCGATCTCCACTGAAACTGAAACGGAAACCACAACAATGCAGAGCAGTGCCGCTGCGACATCCTGTCGGTGATGAAACGGAGACTTCGGAGAGAGACGCTTCCCTGCGGCGGATCAGGCACGCAATCTGCGTTGGCTTTTTTATTTGGCTTGCCCGGTCGAATTTGGACCTCAACAGCCAGGCTTGTCAAGAACGTCGCAGCTTCCACCCCGACCCGTGATTAAACATAAGGCGGTCCTGGCTGCGCCGTGAGTCTGATTCGCACAGACCGCTGATAAGAGGTATTTTATATATCTCTTTAAGGCCGAGATGCCCGGCCCGCATACGGTGGAGAACCATGAAGTCATTTCCGGAAGGTGTCGTCGCGTACCGGCGTACCGCTGAATTCAATGAAGAGAACGTGTCCGAGGTGTGGCTCAGGCCCCACTCAACCAAGCGGGGACGATGGGTAAAGATCGTCGTGCTGGAGGGACAACTGCTTTACGTCATCAACGGTGAATCGCGCGAGGAGATTCACCTCGACGCAGATAACTTTGGTGTCGTCGAGCCGGGCGTGGGTCACTATGTAAGGCCTCTGGGCAAGGTGCGCTTTTACCTGGAGTTCTATCGCTAGCAGAGGAGCGTCTCGCATGGGCCAGCCAGTTATCGTTATCGTCGGCATGGGACCTGGAATTGCCAGCGCCGCCGCAAGCCGCTTCGGCCAGGAGGGATTTCACATCGGCATGATCGCGCGGCGCGAGGACAAGCTCGCGGCTCATCAACATGCGCTCCGTGAGGCACGAATAGATTCAAGTTACGCAGTCGCTGATGCTGCTGATCCAGAGGCCCTTGGCGCGGCCCTGGCAACGATTGAAGAAGCCAGCGGTGGAGCCACCGTGTTGCTCTACAACGCAGCACACATCAAATGGAAAGGCATTCTTGATGAAACCGCGCAGTCGCTCATCGAGGACTTCAAGGTCAACGTTGCGGGTGCTCTGACCGCTGTACGCGCCGTGTTACCGGCCATGCGGCACGCAGATGGCGGTACGATCCTGCTGACCAGCTCGATGTTTGCCACCAGACCTTCGAGCCAGTTCGGATCGCTGTCGATCGGCAAGGCGGGCATCCGCAACATGGCTTATTCCCTGGCCGAAGCCCTCAAGGCAACGAACATCCACGTCGCTACGATTACCGTGAAGGGACAGGTTCGTGCTGATGATCCGCAGCGCAGTCCACAGGCCATCGCCGAAGCCTGCTGGAAGCTCTATCAGCAGGAACCGGGCGACTTCAGTACAGAGGTCGAGTGCTGACAGGTTCGCATGGAGAAGACACGATTTTCCGGGAGAACGATGATCGACATCCCGCACGAAGCCGAAGTCCGTTACCCGACACTCGACGTCCTGCTCGACGCCGTTCGTGCGTGCCGCCAATGCGAACAGCATCTGCCACTCGGACCGCGCCCCGTTCTGCGCGCAAGTACAACTGCAGGAATCCTGATCGTGGGGCAGGCGCCAGGTGCCCGCGTTCACGCTACCGGCATTCCGTGGGACGACCCCAGTGGTGATCGTCTGCGCACATGGCTGGGGATCGACAAGGGCACGTTTTACGACGAGTCGCGCATCGCCATCATTCCGATGGGTTATTGCTATCCCGGACGCGGGAAAGGTGGCGATCTTCCGCCGCGCCGTGAGTGTGCCGAGTTATGGCTGGATCAGTTGCTGGCCCAGTTGCCACAGATTGAGCTGACTCTGCTCATCGGCCAATATGCCCAGCGTCACTTTCTCGGGAACGGTCGCAAAAAGTCTTTAACGGAGACCATTCAGGCATGGCAGGACTACGGTCCACAGTTTTTCCCCTTGCCACACCCCTCGCCGCGGAATACACCGTGGTTCAAGCAGAATTCCTGGTTCGAAGCGCAGGTACTGCCCGCGCTAAGGGCGCGGGTGATGGAGGTTGCACCATGATCCGGATCAAACGCACTTATGAAGACCGTGCGCGCGGCGACGGCCAGCGAGTTCTCGTCGAACGTCTTTGGCCACGCGGCATGAAGAAAGAAGCGCTGCATGCTGATGCCTGGCTGAAGGATGTCGCACCGAGCACCGAGTTGCGAAAGTGGTTTGCACACCAGGTGGATCGCTGGCCAGAGTTCCGGCGGCGGTACAGAAAAGAGCTGAACGCAAATCCGGATGCCTGGGCACCAATTCTTGCTGCCAGCCGGAAACGCACGGTGACCTTGCTCTACAGCGCGCATGACACCGAGCACAATGGTGCCTTGGTGCTGTGTGAATACCTCAGTGAAAAAGCCGCGCAAGCCTGAAATCCAGCCAGGCACACAAGCGGTGTATTGTGCCGCTTACGGACTCAAGCCCAGGAAGCCATGACTGCAGCACGACAAGAGTCACCACCCGTCGTCTACACCGTCGGACACTCCACCCGGCCGCTTGCGGAATTCATCGAGCTGCTACAGGTACATGGGGTGGCTCATTTGCTCGATGTACGCACCGTGCCACGCTCACGCCACAATCCGCAGTTCAACAGCGACAGCCTGCCGGCAGCACTCGAAGCGGCCGGCATCTGCTATAGCCATATTCCAGGCCTCGGCGGGTTCCGGCGCACCAGCCCCTCATCCCCGAATGGTGGCTGGCGCAACACGTCCTTCCGGGGCTATGCGGACTACATGCAAACGCCGGAATTTGCCGGGAACCTGGCGACCCTGCTGAAGATGGTGAAGAAGGAAAAGGTCGCATTGATGTGCGCTGAGGCAGTCCCGTGGCGCTGTCACCGCTCGCTGATCGCCGATGCGCTGGTGATACGCGGTATCAGTGTCGATGAGATCAGTAGCAAAACCCGGTCGCAGCCACATGCGCTGACCTCTTTCGCCCGCGTAAAAGGCACCACGATCACTTATCCGCCTCCCGACCCGGCGCTGGCTGGTTAACGCTACAGTAGGGGTTCAGAATCACACATACCATCGGAGACACGGACATCGAAACGCTTGCCGCATACAAGTCGCATGGTGGGGTACAGCAGGTATTCAGCCACCGCTCCGCGCAAACCGGCACCGAAATGCGATTTGGTGTCTATCTGCCACCACAGGCAGGAAACGGCCGGCTGCCGGTCCTGTACTGGTTGAGCGGCCTGACCTGCACCGAGGCGAACTTCATCGAAAAGGCCGGTGCCCAGCGAGTAGCAGCTGAGCTGGGCCTGATCATCGTCACGCCGGACACCAGCCCGCGTGGCCTGCACTACCCCGGTGAAGATGATGCGTATGACTTCGGTACCGGCGCCGGCTTCTATGTGGATGCCACCGAAAAGCCGTGGGTCCATGGCTACCGGATGTATAGCTATATCAACGAAGAGCTCCCCGCGCTGATCACGAGGCACTTTGCCGCAGACCCGGAACGGAGCGGCATTTTCGGGCATTCGATGGGTGGCCATGGCGCTTTGACCATCGCCCTGAAGAATCCGCAACGATTCCGTACCGTCTCAGCATTCGCACCAATCTGCTCACCCATGAACTGTCCCTGGGGCGAAAAGGCGCTGGGCGCTTATCTCGGACATGCGCGTGAGAAGTGGCGCTCCTACGACGCCTGCGAGCTGGTCAAAACGCGTGGCTGGGCCGGTGCACCGATGCTGGTCGACCAGGGTAGTGCCGACAAATTCCTGGCTGAGCAACTGAAGCCCGAACTGTTGCAAGCCGCTTGCGATCAAGCCGGCGTCTCATTGCAGCTGAACCTGCGTGAGGGCTACGACCACAGCTACTTTTTTGTCGCCAGCTTTATCGAGAATCATCTGCACTTTCATGCCAGCCATCTGGGTCAAGGTTTCGACTCAAAAGGCTAACAGCCGGCAGGCAGCAAGGCTTCATGTCAGCTGAATACAGGACTACAATAGTCCTGTATTCAGCAAAGGCGATCGACATGAGTCCTACACATCAAACCCAGGCTGCGGCGTCGCATCATGCGGAAGCCGGCAAGCTGCCGGGGATCCGGCACATCATCGCCGTGGCCAGCGGCAAGGGCGGCGTCGGAAAATCGACAGTCGCCGTGAATCTCGCGCTCGCGCTGCAGATGCGCGGCGCACGCGTGGGGCTTGTCGACGCAGACATACTTGGGCCGAGTATCCCGGGCATGCTCGGCATACCCAGCGGAAAGCCGCCAGATGTCACCGATGAAGGCAGAGCGATCCCCATCGAGCGATATGGTGTCGTGAGCATATCGATGGCAATGATTACAGGCGATGACACGCCGGCGGTGCTGCGCGGCCCGATGGTCAGCAAGTATGTGAAGATGTTCATCGACGGCACACAGTGGGGTGAACTCGACTACCTGTTGCTGGACCTGCCGCCCGGCACCGGCGACACCCAGCTCACACTGGCACAGAGCTTTCCGCTGTCAGGTGCGGTAATCGTCACCACGCCACAGGACGTGAGCCTGAAGATCGCGCGACGCGGACTGCGGATGTTCGAGCGCGTCCATGTACCGATTCTGGGCGTCATCGAGAACATGAGCGGCTTCACCTGCGCGCATTGTGGCGAGATCACCGATGTCTTCCGTCGTGGTGGTGGTGAGCGCATGAGCCAGGAGCTGGCGGTGCCTTTTCTAGGTGCCATTCCTCTGGATGCCGATATCGTCACAGGCGGCGACGAGGGGCGTCCGATTGTCATCGCCAAACCCGATTCCATCGCCGCACAGGCTTACACCAGTGTCGCCGCGCAGCTGGCCGGACAACTGGACAAGGCGCCCGCGAGTCCGCTCAAGCCCTTCGTCTGGCAGTGGGCCAGCAACGAAGGCGCACCGGAGTGGGCAGAAAACGCCTCACGTCCCGGCGGGATTCGCAGCACGCCGATCGGGCTGCGCCGGCACGACCTGCGTACCCTCGCCGTGCTGTGGGAGGACGGCCACCGCGATCACTTCGATATCCGCGATCTACGGCTGAATTGTCGTTGCGCCTTGTGTATCGAAGAGATGAGCGGCAGGAAATTGCTGGATCCGCTGAAGGTCAGGGCCGACGTCCATCCGCGGACCATCTCCAGCGTCGGCAACTACGCCATCGCTGTCGACTGGAGCGACGGCCACAACTCCGGCCTCTATTCCTTCGACCACCTGCGCTCACTCGGGGAGCGCATTGCCAGCGTGGCAGCAGAAGATGTCTGAGGCGGCGACAGTCAGCGCACCGGTCACCATTCGCGCGGAACTTTCCGTTGCGGATCCGGATACCTGCAAGTTCACGGTGAGCCAGACACTCAATCCGGCCGGAGAACGCTTCTTCGAGAACCGCGAACAGGCTGCCGGATCGCCGCTGGTCGAGCGCCTGTTCGAACTGCCCGGCGTAGCCCACGTGCTCGTCGCTGACAATGTCCTCGCCGTGGAAAAGACGCGGGAGTCTGCATGGCCTGAGCTGAAACCGCAGGTCGCTGCCATCGTCCGGAGCCAGCTGCGTTCCGGCATGCCGGCCATCGTCCCGGCGGCGCAAGGCGCTGGCGCCGGCAGACGCTCTGACACCGATATCGCTGAGCTGGTGCAGACGCTGCTCGACCGCGAGATCAATCCCTCGGTCGCTGCGCATGGCGGAACCATCATCCTCAAGGATGTAAAAGAGGGACGACTCTATATAGAGATGAGCGGCAGCTGCCAGGGATGCGCATCTTCACAGTTCACCCTGCGGCAGGGTTTCGAGCGCATCGTCCGGCGCTCCGTGCCCGAGGTGAGTGAAATCATCGATGTGACCGACCATGCCGGCGGAAAACGGCCGTACTACAAGTGAAGCAGGCGACTCCACGTTTTTCGATTAATTCGTAACTTCCCGCCCTACTCCTGTGCGGTCGAAATAACCCGGCCGCGCCAGAATCCCCGTGCGGTCCAGGCGCGCCAGGCGTAACGCACCCAGCGCGCCAGGGCGATGGCAATCCAGAAAGCCCAGGCAAACATCAGCAGGCGATAGACCCAACCCGGCGCGCTCAGCACCGACGGCTGCGGGAGCGCAGATGCGGTCTGGTCAACGAACCAGCCAAAGCTGTTGTCACCTGACCCCGGACCGACGACGCCCATATCCGGCTGTGCCAGCAGCCCGTAGCGGATACCGGAAAACACGAGACTGCTCACAGCGAACAGCGTGAACAGGGCGAGCAACACCTGAACCGCATTGAATTGCCAACGCGACAAGTGAGCACCGTCCCAGTGCTCGCGCCAGCGCATCATAAAGAGCCATGCACCCACCGCCAGCAATACAGTCCACGACTGCGTTGACAGGCCAATGCCCAGCAGCAGCCATTCGTGCGTGCGTAGTGGCGATAGCGACAAACGGCCGAGAAACCACGCGGTAATCAGGAACACGACGAGTTCACCCCAGTAGAGAATCGCCGGACCCACGCCACTGCCGATGGCAAGCAGCGGCCAGCGGTCTCCGGGCAGATGCAAGGTAGTCCTTACATTACTGGCGGGCGAGTTCAGATCCACGGCATCCGGTTGTATGCGAAAGGCAGCACCGTTCGCCGAGCTCCAGTTGACGCCGATCGCATGACTACCGGGCAACAGCGCCAGCGCTAACTGACCGTCGGTGGGTCGTAACGGAACTTCGGCACCGTCGACGATCACCTGCGTCACGCGTGCGGTGGCCGGCAACTGCAGCGTGTGCCGCCCTCCCTGGGTACTCCGGTAATTGACAACCAGGTTGTGATCGGCGGAGCGGTTGCCGATATTCACGGCGAGCGTGACAGAGTCGATGGCGAGCGTCTGGCCCGCCACAGCCTTCGGTCGAGTGATCTGCACATCGAGCTTCTCGCCAGGACGCGGGTAAAACACATAGGCCCAAGGCGCACCCGACAGGTTCTCGGGCAGCACCGCGGGCAAGCCGGCGAACTGCACGCGCCACTGCGGATTGACCGTAAAACGCCAGACCTCGGTGCGGTCCGTCCCGGCGGGGCTCCTAAGCTCCAGTGCCTCGCGACGCACGAGACCAGCTGTCCAGCTCTTCTGCGCTTCACCCGTGGCCAGCCCGACGAGAGCGATCTTGCCGTCGCGGATCTGTGGTTCCTCGGTCAGGACGGACTCACCGGCGACCAGTGGCACCTCGACCGTGAACGCTGCGCGTTGCGGTGCGATCCGTTCCACAGTGGTGGTGAGGCCCCAGTCCAGGTCCAGATTGAAGTCGCGCGTCACCCGCACGGAGGCCGGAAACTCGGCGGCGGCTTCGAGCACCGTATCGCCGCTAGCAGCGGCTGCGCCACTCGCCGCACGTTCCCGCGTCAGCTCGAGCGAACTCGACAGGAGTCGGCCGTCTGCGACACCGCTGACTGCCCAGCCCCGCGCCTCGACGCGGATACGCCGGGGTGGCTGCGG
>JBATNV010000275.1:0-4199 GCA_049290495.1 Gammaproteobacteria bacterium
GAATGTGCGTCCGGGAAAGCGCCGGACAGGTACTCGATGTCCTGCGGCATTTCGATCAGCCTGAATGTCGCCTCGGTCTTGATACCGAGCGCACCGCCATCGTGCACAAACAGGCCGGTCAGGTCCGGACCGTGCGTCCGGTAAAACGGTTTACCGTGGCGGAATCCTGCTTGGCCGGTGCGCAGAATGCGGCCATCAGCCGTTACGATTTCCAGTCCCAATACGTTCTCGGCGGCGCTGCCATATCGTGCAGTGCCGAGAAATACGGCACCGTTGGACAGCCCGCCGCCAACGGTCGCGCGGCGTCCGGAAAAAGTTCCGAAGTAAGGGAGACGCAAGCCGTGCGGGGCGAGGTGTTTATAGATGGTTTCCCAGGTCGTGCCGGCACCGACGGTTACCGTCATGTTGCCGGGGTCAAAGTCGACCACGCCTTGCAGGTCAACGGTGTCCACAACGACTGAGGACACCGACGCAGGACACACGCCACCGGTGTAGGACATGCCACCACCGCGGGGCACCAACGCATAGCCTGCTGCGGAAATCTGTTCCACAGCGCTCGCCAGCAGCTTCGTGCTGGACGGCCGGATGACGGCGGTTGCCTGCTTGCCCTGTGAATACAAGTCGCCGGACAGCAGTTCACACTCATCGGTGCTGGTGATGACGCGTTGCGTGCCCAGAATCTCGCGCAGTACGGCGACCAGTTCGGCGGGCGGGTGAATGGTATGCGGGATATTTACGGTCATGACAGGGTCTGGATCAGCCGGGCTGTCGCCAGCTGTTGACCAGATCCTTGAAGGCATGAATACGGACTTGTGGCCACAGGCCGGCCTTGTTGTACGGATCGGCATCGATGATATCGATGACCTGCTGCTTGGACTCTGCTTCGACGAGCAGCATGCCGCCGGCCGGCGCGCTGCCGTCATCACGCATAAACGGGCCGGCCAGCCTGATCGCCCCGATATGCCTGCCAATATGCGCCATGTGTTCCTTTAGCAGCGGCTCGCGAATACGCATGTTGTCCGCAATGTCTTCCAGGTAAACCAGAAACAGCATCACTGTTACTCCCATATCGTCGAGGCGTCAAAATGGTTGCGTAATTCCGAGCCATGCCATGGTGATGATCAGTCCCCAGAACAGCCAGGCGGCCCGCTGCGCCTTGCGATGGCCCTCAACAAACAAGGCGTCGATATCGGCGCCGGATTCACCTTTGCGGAGTCTTGCGAAGCCCGAACGCCAGCCGCGAATGCTCACTCGCAGGTAGAGACCGACCACCAGCAGCGCTGCGTATACCAGCAGCTTGGTCGCAATCCATTTGGCGTTTATCGGCCAAACGTTCAGCAAGGATACAGTGCCAGCCCAGATCAGCACAGCGATCAGGACGATGCGCCAGCCCACGTCAATCCGTTGCCAGTACTTGCCACCCGGCGTTCGCAATTTCAGGTATGCCATCCAGACCACCGCCAGCCATGCGATGGCCAGGGTCCACGCAATGACCATGCTGAAAGGTGGTATTAGCGCCGCGCCGCGCAGTACGGCCAATTGCAGGCCAACAACTGGCAGCAGAACAATCGCGGTACGCGGCATGATGTCGATAGCCATCAGCGCTTCCAGGAAGCGCTCGCGCTCGTTCAACGGCAGATCGGGACGAACGATATACCGGGAGCAAACATAGACACCGAAATCCCCACCCAGCCAGTAAGCGAAGAGCACAACGTGCAAGGTAACCAGCACTGTGTAGCTGTGAAACATGGGCTGATACCGCCTCCTGTGCGCTCTTCGCCGGAAAAAGCTCGCTGTGGCTAAACTTGAAGGCTTTTTCGCTGGCCAGCAGGCGAACCAGCCTAGTAACGGTTTCCGATCGGTCGCACCGGCCCCGTATAGCGTTCCTTTCCAGGTTTGCCCGCCAGCGGGGGCAGCTTCACGCGCTGCACCGGCACGCGGCTTTGGGGGACATGGTCGAGCAGGTGACGGATCAGGTTGAGGCGACCGCGGCGCTGATCATTGAAGTCGACGACAACCCACGGCGCATGTTTACGGTGTGTGGCGCGGAACATCGCGTCGCGTGCCCGACCGTAATCCGCGTAGTGCGTACGCGCTTCCATGTCGATGGGCGACAGCTTCCAGCGCTTGAGCGGATCAGTAGCCCGCTCGGCAAAGCGCTCTTCCTGGTATTTCTGATCCACGGCCAGCCAGTACTTGAAGAGCAGGATGCCGTCGTCGACCAGCATTTTTTCAAAGACCGGTGCCTGGCGGAGAAACTCGCGATACTCGGTGGCGGTGCAAAACCCCATCACCTTTTCGACGCCAGCGCGGTTGTACCAGCTGCGATCGAAGAGCACGAGTTCGCCTGCGGCCGGCAGGTGGGTTACGTAGCGCTGGAAATACCACTCGGTCCGTTCCCGTTCGGTCGGTGTACCGAGCGCGACGATTCGTACCTGGCGGGCATTCAGCGACTCGGAAAGCGCGTTGATGGTGCCGCCCTTGCCGGCGGCGTCGCGGCCCTCGAACAGAACCACCATCCGCTTCCCGGTATGCCGCAGCGCGCGCATGAGCTTGTTCAGCTCGAGCTGGAGCGCGACAAGATGGTCTTCGTAATCGCCTTTCTTGAGTTTGTTGCCCAAGCGCTGCTCTCGTTGCTAGCGGCTCTTGGCCACCATGAAGTCGACGGCAGCCATCACCTCCGCATCGGAGAGGTCGGTCCGGCCGCCCTTCGGCGGCATGACCCCGGCTGCTCCCTGAAAACCTTCCAGGGCGTGCTTGTGCAGGGTGTCAGCGCCTTGTGCGATACGCGCTTTCCAGGCACCGGCATCGCCGAATTTCGGTGCACCGGCTACGCCGCTGCCGTGACAGGCCATGCACGCTGCGTTGTAAACCTGCTCACCGTCGAGCGCTTTGGCAACCGGAGCTGGCGCTTCACCAGCCGGCGCTGCGCCCGCACCGGCATCGGCGGCAGGCACCGCTGCCGGTTCTTCACCTGCCAGGCTGACCCGGCCGACCGGTGCAATCCGTTTATCAACGGCGGCGACGTAATCAGGATCTCCCTGTACCCAGGCGAGCTGGGTATCGCCGCCGACCACACGCGCGGTGACGACCAGTACCGCAGCAACGCCGGCCAAGACGCCGATCGCCACCATGAAAAGATTGAAGAAATTCTGGTCCTGGCTGCTCAAGGCCGCTTCTCCGTCAGATTGCTGGGCTGAAGAATCGAATTACAAAAGTATAGGTGCGAGTGGCGACAGTTTATACGGATTGCGTAAATCTGCGCGTTACATGGATTGGGCAAGCCTGCGCGGAGAAGCGAAGTCCCGGATTCCGGCCAGCTCCCTCAATGCGGCCAGATTGAGCACGCTGACATGATGACCACCGGAGCGCAGGATCAGCCGGTCTGTTTCGAGTTCCTTGAAGCTGCGGCTGACCGTTTCTTTCTTGAGACCCAGGAAATCCGCGATGTCCTCGCGGTTCATGGGTATCTCGATGTCAGCCAGCCGCGGATCGCTGTCGTCAGGGAGATTATCCGTGAGCCGGCGCCAGTGGCGCAGATAGAGCAGAAATACCGCCAGCCGTTCCCTGGCCGTGCGCTGCCCGAGGCTGTAGACCACATCGAGGATGTCCTCGACGACCCGCAGCATCATGTTGAGGAATGCCCGCTCGGCGACGCGGTCACCCGCCAGCCGTGCATCCAGCAGCTGGCGGGGGCAGCAGGCAATCCGGGTCGGGGTGACGGCTTCTACGCTGAAGAAGTAGGTCTCGGTGGCGGTCAGTCCGACAAAGTTTCCCGGAAACAGGAAAGACAGCACCTGACGTCGCCCGTCGGTGCCGGTCCGGCAGACCCGCAGCACCCCGGACACGATATTGAAGACCTGGTCAGCCTTTCCGCCGGCACTGATCACGACCTCGCCGGGAACCAGGTCACGCAGCGGCGCGGCATCGAAGATATCCAGGAAGATGTCCCGGGGTAGATCAAGAGTGGGCAGCTTGAGGGTGGGCATGCAGAAAGCATGGCGGGGCTGAACCGGACTGGCAAGCCGCAGTGCTGGACCGGGCTTCCAGTCTTTTGTCGCTTGCGGGGCTCCCTGTTGGACGCCATGCGCAGCCGGGCGGTATCATCGCCGCCCCGCCACGCGCTCGTAGCTCAGCTGGATAGAGTACTGCCCTCCGAAGGCAGGGGTCAGAGGTTCGAATCCTCTCGGGCGCGCCAT
>JBATNV010000276.1:0-1560 GCA_049290495.1 Gammaproteobacteria bacterium
GAACGTTCCGCCGAAGCACCGCGTGCACGCGAGTACTACATCGGCAAGGCGCAACCGGAGAACAACCTGAACCTCTATACCGATCTGCTCGACCGGAACGGTGGGTCGGGTAATCAACTCGACCGGAGCTCCGGTAGCCTTGCCATCAACTGGCATCTCGACGGCATGACCCTGACGAGTCTTACCGGCATCCTGCGGGACCAACTGGAAAGCGGTTTCGACAGTTCCTATGCCGGCTATGATCCCAGCCCACCGACGACGCCGGGCTCGTTTCTCATTCACGAAGCCCGCGACTTCGACGACACCTCGCAGGAGCTGCGCCTGACTTCGCGTTCCGATCAGCCTCTGCGCTTTATCGCCGGCCTGTATTACTACAAGGGCGATGCAAATACGGTGGGCCGGCAGCGCATAAACCCGACCAGCGGCGCAGCAACACCTGATTCCCGCGGTCGCGACCAGGTCGAAAACCACGCCGTTTTCGGCAGTCTCGAATATGACTTCGCCGCTGACTGGACCGCTGGCCTTGAACTGCGCTGGGCCGAAGACGAGGTCACCGTCAGCTCCACGCCGGTAACTGCGGCCGGCTGCGACAGCACACGCTGCAATGACACCTTCAGGAGCCTGACACCGCGTTTTACCCTGGCCTGGCAGGCTACGGAGGATCTCACCGCTTACGCCAACATCGCCAAGGGCACGAAGCCCGGTGACTTCAACAACAAGGTGCCGACACTGACTGACGGATCACCCGATGAGAGCTACCGCATCGTCGATGAAGAAACACTCTGGAGCTATGAGATCGGCCTCAAGGCCGATCTGCTGGAGGACCGCCTGACGCTGCTGCTGTCGACCTACTACCTGGAGATTGCAGATCAGCAGGTGACGACGCTGATCGAGATCGACACCGGTGGAACAGCTTCGATCCTGGTCAATGCGGGCAAGACCGATGCATATGGCATCGAGGCGGAAGTTCAGGCGGCACTGACCGACAGTTTTTCCGTGCACGCCAGCTACGCCTGGACCCGCTCGGAATTCGACGAGTACATCAGCCCGGAGGAAGCGGACCTGCGTGGCGGAAACGGCAGCTATGCCGATACCCAGCGCCTCGGTGATGTGAGCGGCAAGCGCTCACCGCGCGTGCCGCAACACATGGCTTCGCTGACAGCTCGTTATCAGCGGGCGCTGACTGCCGATACGCAGTGGTATACGGCTGCCGACTGGACATACGAGTCATCGAAGTATGCGCAGGAACACAACCTGATCAAGACCGGCGCCCGACAGCTCGCCGGCCTGCAGGCCGGTCTGCAGCATGGCCGCTGGGATGCGAGCCTTTGGGTACGCAACCTCTTCGACGACGATACGCCAGCCGATGTGATCCGTTATTTCGACGGGCGCTACAGCAGCCTGGCAACGGCTCCGGATGGTCAGCCCTACAACCCGCCGCTCCCCCCAACACCGCCGGGCGTCGCGCGAGCCAGCTCCACTCCGCGCGGCTTTGCCATCCCCCTTGCGCCCGGCCGCCAGGCCGGTATCACGGTGCGCCTCAAGTTCTGATAAACGGGG
>JBATNV010000277.1:0-6744 GCA_049290495.1 Gammaproteobacteria bacterium
ATAGGCGATGCGCGCTACGCAGCCACTCAGTACCAGGCTGGCAAGCAGCGCAAGCGCGATGACCCTCCACCGGGGCCGCCCTCGTACCGCAATCAGAAATGCCGGCAGGCTGATGCGGGAAGTCGGCATTCTCCTCAGAACCCGTCAATCAAAAGGGTGGCGCAGAATGATATTGTGATCACGGTCAGCGCCTGTCGAAACCATCTCGACCGGGATGCCTACGATGGATTCAAGGTGCCGCAGATAGTTTTGTGCTGCTGCAGGCAGTTGATCAAGACTCCGGGCGCCGAGCGTGGACTCGACCCAGCCGGGAAATTCCTCATAGACGGGCTCTACGTCGGCATAGCGATCCACCAGGAGTGGCGGGTGTGAATGCACCTGCCCATCGAGCCGGTAACCGGTACAGACTTTTACCGACGGCAAGCCATCCAGTACATCCAGCTTGGTGACACAGAGGCCTGTGATACTGCTGTTGATTACCGCACGGCGGACCGTTACCGCATCGAACCAGCCACAACGTCGGGGCCGGCCGGTCGTGGAGCCGAATTCCACACCGATGCGCGCCAGCCGCTCCCCGGTTTCATCGAACAGCTCGGTGGGAAAAGGTCCACCGCCAACCCGGGTGGCATAAGCCTTCACCACGCCGAGCACATAGTCGAAGTTGGCCGGACCCAGACCCGAACCGCTGGCCGCACAACCGGCAGCAGTATTCGAGGAGGTCACATAAGGGTAAGTGCCGTGATCGATATCGAGCAGCGCGCCCTGCGCTCCCTCGAACATCAGGCGCGCGCCACTGCGGCGCAATTCATCAAGGTAAGCGACAGTATCGAACACCAGTGGCTTGGCTCTTTCAGCCATCGCCATCCACTCCTCCCGCGTCTCGTCCAGGCTTACTGGTTCGACGTGGTAGTAATTCTTAAGCATGAAGTTGTGGAACTCCATGACTTCAGCGAGTTGCTCGGCAAAGCGCCGCTCGTCGAACAGATCGGCCATACGCAGCGAACGACGCCCGGCCTTGTCTTCATAGGTGGGCCCAATACCGCGTCCGGTGGTACCGATTGCACGCAGCCCACGAGCCTGCTCACGCGCCTGGTCGAGCGCGATATGGCTGGGCAGAATGAGCGGGCAGGCGGGACTGATCTTCAGACGATCAGCCACAGCGATGCCGCGCTTTTCCAGCGCATCGATCTCCTTCAGCAATGAAGGCAGGTGGACAACGACCCCGTTACCGATGACGCAAGTAACTCCGGGGCGCAGGATCCCCGACGGAATCAGATGCAGAACGGTCTTCTCACCACCGATGATCAGGGTGTGGCCGGCATTGTGGCCACCCTGGAACCGAACGACAGCCTGGGCCTGTTCGGTCAACAGGTCGACAATCTTTCCCTTGCCCTCGTCACCCCACTGGGTGCCGATGACGATGACACACTTGCCCACCGCGATTGCCCCGATTAACGGCCGCCGTCAGGCTTCTGCATATAGCGGAAGAACTCGTCCTTGCTGTCGAGCAACAGCAGGTCGTTGTCCTTGCCCAGCGAGCGACGATAGGCCTGGATGCTGCGCGTAAAGGCAAAGAAGTCCGAATCCTTGCGATATGCTTCCGCATAGATCGCCGCCGCTTCGGCATCGCCGGCACCACGCACTTTCTCGGCATCCCGGTAGGCTTCGGCCAGCGTTACGGTGCGTTGACGGTCGGCATCTGCGCGGATCTGCTCGGCATTCTCGGCACCCTGTGCGCGCAGTTCGGATGCAGTTCGTGCCCGCTCCTGTCGCATCCGGTCAAAGACCGAGTCACTGACCTGCTCCGGAAACTCGGTGCGCTTGACGCGCACATCGATAACCTGGATGCCGAGCTCCAGCGCATTCTTTCGCGCATTTGTCAGCATGTTATCGAGCAGTTCACGTCGTTCTGCGGTCACCACCTGGGGAACGGTACGCTTGGCAAATTCGCCTCGAATACCATCCTTGACGATTTCCAGCATGCGCTGTGCCGCCAGTGATTCATCACCGCCTGTTGCGCGGTAATACGCGCCGACATTGACGATCCGCCACTTGATGAAGAAATCAACCAGCAGGTTCTTTTTCTCCTGGGTCAGGAACAGTTCCTGCGGATTGGTCAGCGTCAGGATCTGGTGCGGATACTTCAGCACGTTGTTGATGAACGGCATTTTAAAATGCAGACCCGGACCGATATCGGTCTCTATGATCTTGCCGAGCCGGAACTTGATGGCAAGTTCACGTTCATCGACTGTATACATCGACAGGCTGAGTACAGCCAGAATAGCCACGATGACAGCAGGCAAAAGTGTGCGTGTATTCATCAACGGGCTCCCCGGGTGCGGAGATCTGCACGGGCAGGCGAAGCCCCCGCTGCTGGAACGGCTGGAACAGCTGCCGGAGCCGAATCACGTGGTACCGGCTTCACCGTATTGCTGCGCCGCTGCTCAAGGATCTTGTCGACCGGCAGATAAAGCAGGTTGTTACCACTGCCAGAATCGACGAGAACCTTGTTGGAAGCGCCATAAATTTCTTCCATCGCTTCAAGATAGAGGCGACGACGCGTCACCTCGGGCGCTTTCTTGTATTCGGCAAGCAGTAGTTCAAAGCGCGCCGCTTCACCTTGAGCATCAGCAACGACCTGGGCCCGATAACCCTCGGCATCCTGCTGTCGCCGCACTGCTTCACCACGCGCCCGGGGAATAACGTCGTTGGCGTAGGCCTGCGCTTCAAAGGACAGACGCTCACGATCCTCTCTGGCCTTGATCGCGTCCTGCACCGCGGTCTCAACCTGGCTGGGAAAATTGGCGTCCTGCAGGTTCACCTTGGTAACCACCATGCCAGTCTGGTACTCGTCAAGCGTCTGCTGAACAAGTTTTTCGGTCTGCACAGCGATTTCGGTACGTCCTTCGAGAAGCACGAAATCCATCTTGTTCTTGCCGATAACCTCGCGGATGGCGCTCTCACTGACATCCTGCAGCGTCGCCGCCGGATCACGCACATTGAAGAGATATTTGACCGGATCTGCCTTTCGATACTGCACGACGAGATCGACAACCACGATGTTTTCGTCTGCTGTCAACATCCGGGTCTGCTGCTTGAAGGGCACGATCTCATTGGTATTGACCCGCTCGACACGCTCGACCGGCCAAGGCAGGTGCCAGCGCAGGCCAGGCAGGGTCGTCTCCAGATATTTGCCGAAACGGGTCACTACGCCCCGTTCTGCGTCATCGACCCGGTAAAAGCCGGTCGCCGCCCAGACGGCAGCAATGAGTCCAAGCAGCGCGAAGATCGCTGTGCCGCCCGGCTGTCCACCTGACTGGCCGACAGATGCGCCGCGCGACCCACGCCCGCCACGCAACAGTGCGACCAGGCGCTGCTGCCAGGCCTTGATGATCTTGTCGAGATCCGGTGGCCCCTGGCCTTGCCCTCGATCCCAGGGGTTCTTGCCGTTGCCGGGTTCATTCCATGCCATTTGTCAGTTCCAGAGCTGTTGCGCCAATATCACTGTAACGCCTCGGGGCGGAAATCCGCGGAACCGGGGAGTACCCGCAGGTGCCCGCGCCGGCTCAGATCTTCATAGTCGCGACGCCCGATCCTGAGATCCAGCTCCCAGCCGCCAGTATCGCGCGGGCGTTCGCCTAGAACCGCGCCCATGGCATAAAAACTGGCTCGAAGGCGCGCTTCAGCTGCATCCAGCTCGACCGTACACCGCACGAACGCGACATGCAGATGTTCGGCAATAACCTCAAGCAGGGAGCTGACCCCATCGCCTGTTTGCGATGACAGCCAGACGCGGGCTGGCACCCCCGATGCATCACGATCAACCCGGGGCTGCGTGGCCAGTATATCAGTCTTGTTGTAGACCTGGATGCGCGGCGTCTGGTCAGCACCGATCTCTTCCAGCACCTTGATCACGTCCTGGATACGCTCCTGATGTGCCGGATCGGAACTGTCGATTACATGCAGGATTAGATGCGAATCCCTGGTTTCTTCCAGCGTCGAGCGAAAGGCAGCCACCAGCTCGTGTGGCAGATCACGAATGAAGCCAACGGTATCGGCAAGGATGATCGTCGTACCGTCCGGCAAGCGGACACGCCGCAGCGTCGGATCGAGGGTGGCAAACAGCTGATCAGCGACGAGAACACCCGCGCTGGTCAGTCGGTTGAACAGGGTCGACTTTCCGGCATTGGTATAACCGACCAGTGAAACCGTCGGAATCTCGACTTTGCGGCGCATCTGGCCAGCCGTGCGACGCTGACGGGCCACGCGCTCAAGTCGCTCGGTCAAAGACCGGATACGCTGGGAAATCAGGCGGCGGTCTGACTCCAGCTGGGTCTCGCCGGGCCCCCGCAGGCCGATGCCGCCCTTCTGGCGCTCAAGGTGCGTCCAGCCGCGAACCAGGCGCGTAGCCAGGTGTTCGAGCTGGGCGAGTTCCACCTGCAGCTTGCCTTCATGAGTGCGCGCACGCTGCGCAAAGATATCCAGAATCAGTCCGGTCCGGTCAATCACGCGCCGATCGAGTTCGCGTTCGAGATTGCGCTGCTGGGCGGGACTCAGCCAATGGTCGACCAACACGATCTCGGCACAGGTTTCATGCAGCAACTGCCGCAACTCTTCAAGCTTGCCGGTGCCAATCAAATAACGGGGATTGACCTTGCGCAGCGAGGCACTGAGTGCGCCTGCGACTTCGGCACCAGCCGCGAGGGCCAGCGCCTGGAACTCCTGCTGTTCTTCAGCAGGCTGGGCTGACCCGATCTTTACATGCACCAGAACGGCGCGTTCACCATGACTGGGCCGGTCAAACAAGATGCGGCCCTTGCAGCGCAGCTATAGCGTAACACCTGCTGCAGCACGCCTGCCGAAGCAATTCCGGGCAGCGACAATCAATAAAGGAACCCGGCGTAATCAGCCCTCTTCCTCTTCATCCTGGTCCGGCAGCCTGACTGCGCGGGACGGCACGACCGTAGAGATTGCGTGCTTGTACACCATCTGGCTGACGCTGTTTTTCAGCAGAACGACAAACTGGTCGAAAGACTCTACAGTCCCCTGCAGCTTGATCCCGTTAACCAGATAGATCGAGACAGGAACCTTCTCCTTGCGGAGTACATTCAGGAACGGATCCTGCAGCACCTGACCTTTGGTCATCTTGGACTCCTGTTTGTTCTTGTTCGTTGCGTCCGGTGGCGCTTCTGAACGACGCGGAACACGCCGCATATGCACTCCCCCCTGCCGCCCGCATTCTAGCCGCTCGATACCGATAATGCATCCTGCACACCGTGCGCGCGCAGCGCCGCCCCGAGCTCGGCGGCCAGGTCAGCTTCCATGGCAATGCTCAGTTCGCAGACCTCATGACGCAGCCAGGTGAGCTGACGTTTGGCCAGTTGCCGGGTCGCCGCGAGTGCACGACGACCCGCCTCCGCCCGGTCATAATCACCGGCCAGCATTCCCCACAGTTGACGATAGCCAACCGCGCGCATTGCCGGCCGATCCGCGCCCATTGGCTGCAGCTGCATCAGGCCCTCCACTTCCGCGACAAAGCCTTGCGCCAGCATCTCGCTGAATCGCGCTTCTATACGTGCATGCAGCAACTGCCTGTCCTGCGGAATAACGGCAATGCGCAGGAAATGCAGATCCCTGGCTGGCGACGCCCGCCCCTGCTGTGCAGATAGTGGGACACCCGTCAGCTGATAGACCTCGAGTGCACGTTGAATCCGTTGCCGGTCGGTCGGATGCAGCCGCTTCGCCGTCAGCGGATCGACCCGGGCCAGTTCATCATGCAACGCTGGCCAGCCACTTTCTGCAGCGCGCCGGTCAATTGCAGCGCGCACCTCGCTGTCAGCCTCCGGTAACTCAGACAGGCCCTGCCAGAGGCTGCGAAAGTACAGCATCGTGCCACCGACCAGCAGCGGCACGCGTCCAGCGGCGACGATCTCGTCAATCGCAGCTCGCGCGTCGCGCACGAACTCACCGGCGGAATAGCTCTCCCAGGGCTCACGAATATCGATCAGCCGGTGCGGCACCTCTGCAAGCACCGCCGGTGCCGGCTTTCCGGTACCGATATCCATGCCCCGGTACACCAGCGCCGAGTCAACGCTGACGATACTCACGGGAAAGCGTTTAGCCAGTTCGACGGCGAGCGCCGTCTTGCCGACCGCAGTCGGTCCCATCAGGCAGATCACAAGAGGCGGATTGGTCATCGGACGGAGTCCGGTCGTCAGCGACCGCGGGCGAACAACTGATCCAGCTCGGCCATCGACAACGCGACCCGGGTTGGCCGACCGTGGTTACATTGATCGCTACGCTCGGTGCGCTCCATGTCGCGCAGCAGACTGTTCATTTCTTCTATGGTCAGGTGACGATTGGCGCGTATCGCCGCGTGGCAGGCCGCGCCGGCCAGAACCCGATCCAGGACATTGAGCAGATCATCGAGCACCAGATCTCCATCAAGGCCTGGCAAGAGCTCACGAACCAGCGTCCCGGGATCCACACCAGTCAGCAGCGCCGGAATGCCCCGCACGGCAATGCGGTCCGGCGCAATGCAACTGAGCAGGAAGCCACAACGCTCCAGCAGTTCACTGTGCTGCTCGACCTGCGCGGCTTCGCGCTCGCTGACCGCGAGCGCTGGTGGTACCAGCAGCGTCTGGACCTGGACCGCTGACTGACGAACCGCGGCTTTCAGCCGCTCGTAACTGATCCGCTCGTGTGCCGCATGCGCGTCCACAATCACGAGCCCTTCGGCATTCT
>JBATNV010000278.1:0-2276 GCA_049290495.1 Gammaproteobacteria bacterium
GACCGGCTGCATCGCAGAGCAGATTGGCAGCCTTCAGATCGCCGTGCACCACGCCTTGCGCATGCGCGTACTGCAGTGCTTCGACCACCTCGATCACGGTCGTCACGACACGCTGCCAGCTTGCACCGCGAAGCGCGCCGGGCTCGGCACCGGTGACCGGCTCCATGGAAATACAGCAGCAGGTGGCATCCGCATAGACCGCGTGAACACGCACGATGCCGGGATGCACGAGCCGCTGCAGGACAGGAAGGTCGCGTTGCCAGGCGTCAGCCAGGCGGCTGGCTGCCACCGCATCAGTCACCGGGATGATCTTCAGCGCAACCTCGTTGGCAAGCACAGTATCTTCAGCCAGCCAGACTTCAGCGCTGCCACCGCGACCGAGCAAACGAATCAGCCGAAAGCGCTCAGCCAGCATCTGGCCCGCTGCAAGTTCTGACATGCGCTGTGAAAACTATCCGGCTGGCGGAATGATGACTGCAGCCTCTGCAGCATCGACACCGGGCGTACCGGTTTCTGCCGAGTAGATCTCCCGAAGCAGGCGGCGCCATTCCTCGTAGCGCTCCTCTGCCGTGCCGGTCAGACGACGCGTCTGGCCCTCGACTTCCACCACGAGGGGTTCCGCTTCTGCATTGAAGGAGCCACCGAGTTCTTTCAATGACTCACGACTGATGTTGGCCTCGGTATTCTTGCCCAGCCCACTCTTGATGCCTTCGATGCCACCCATTACACCGGTCATGGTGATGGCGCTGTTGTCGCCACCCTTCCCCTCGTAGAGGATTGCGGCGAGGATCGCCAGTGCACCCGCCGAACCGCGCACGAAAGCCGAGCGCTTCAGGTCCTGGTAGCGGATGACTTCCTCGCGCGACATCTTGCGCCAGTCTTCATAGGGCTTGCCGATCTCGTAATAGAGGTTGGCGTAATACTCGTTAAGCGTATCGACCAGCACATATTCGCGCTCCCGGACCGCGCGCATGCGGCTGACCATCGGGTCGTCTTCTGCCGGCAGGCGCTTTAGCTTGTAGATGCCGGCGCGGTCCTGCTCCAGCAATCCGGCAAAAGCTTCGGGGACCAGTTCTGCACCGTAGCGCAGCTCGGCCACATTGCGCAGGGTGCTGAGCTGGCTCGCCGACATCTTCTGACGAATCTCCAGCAGATCGTTGGCGATCTCGTTGTACAGCGTCTGATAGGGATCCTGCCCCGCCTCGCGGTACTTCGAATAGGCCTTCTCCGGCACCTGCACCGTGTAGGCCTTGTTCAGCCATTGCCGCCCAGTGGCATCCCAGGCACCGATGTGCACGCTGACATCGAGTCCGTTGGACAGATCGATGCGGCCCGTTATGGTGAGATCCACCGCATCCGAACGCTGCGGCACCACCCACACTGAGCCCCAGTAGCCGCTGGATTCGAGCGTGGTTTTCAGCTGATAGGGCATGTAGCGCGCCTCGGCCTGGCGCACCTCCGGGAATATCAGCTTCTTCTCATCGGCCACACTGTCGGCGCTGGTACCCGGATCGAAGAGGATGATGCCGACGTCCAGGCGCTGGACATCCGGCACTTCGGCGGCAGCGTGGTCCAGCGTGGCTTCCTTGTAATCGATGGTGCGGGCGGTCGAGCAACCGCCAAGCATCCATGGCAGCAACAGCAGCGCTGCCAGCCAGTGTGTTAATGAGCGCAGCGCGATGCTCATTTCGTTTTCATTCCCATCTGCTTGCGATATTCGTTCCAGAGCGCATCGCGGATCTTGGGATCGGTTTCGGCCTCGGCCGCCGCACGGATCTGTTTTGCCACCTGGTCTTCAGCTGAGCCGTCGACGGAAATGTCGTCCGGAATCTTTGCCACCTTGCCAGCGTCAGCAGACGGCGACTCCGCACCGCCACCCGCACTCTGGTTCTTGCCTGCGCCGGCTTCGCTGCCGTCCTCAGCACCAGCCGGTACGCCGCCGTCCATACCGCCCTCGCCATCCGCGCCGCTGCTGCTCGCACCGCGACCGCTCATGCCACTGCCCGACCCGTCTACCCCGACGCCGCGACCGGCCGCCTTCACCGCAGAGGAATCGCCAGCCTCGCGACCTTCAGCCGCGCGACCGGAGCCGCTGCCGGCCTTCGCCATCGCCGCACGTTCGCCGCCGATCTCGCCGTCGAAGTCACCGAGCGATTTCTCAAACGCAATCTCGGCGTCAGTGGTGCCCGATCCGCCGCCGCTGCCAGCCGTACCGGCAGCCCCTGCCGATCCGCCTGGGTTTTTCGTCGTGCCTGCGCTACCCGTACCCGCTGCAC
>JBATNV010000279.1:0-9663 GCA_049290495.1 Gammaproteobacteria bacterium
CGCAGTTCCGCAGCACGGCGCAAGGCTCCGGCATAACCGCGCAGCTTCTGCACCAGCATCCACTCCTCATCCGCACCGAGTGCGGCGAGATCACCGGGCTCGTCGATCGTGACCAGGCCGAGCTCGCCGGCCTTGCGGAAGATGCCGCTCATGCGGGCGTGGGCATACTGCAGATAGGGACCGGTATTGCCCTCGAACTGCAGCACTGCGTCCCAGTCGAAGCTGAGGTCAGTCATGCGCCGCGAGGAAACATCGAAATAAAGGAGTGCCGCCTGCCCTACTGCCTCGCTGACCGCATCGGCTTCGCCGGGCGCCAGCCCGATCGCGCCGCGCGCGCTGGCCTCCGCGCGCTGCACACGAAAGCGGGTTGCACGGTCGCGGGCCTCGTCGAGCACTGCTTCCAGCCACACGGCTTCACCCTTGCGCGTCGACATGCCGCGCACATAACCGAAGCTGATGTTCTCGCAGCGCGATGGCCAGTTCACTGGCCACTTTTCTGCCACAGCCAGCTTGCCGAGCGCGGCGAAAACCTGGGCGAAGTGGTCTTCCTGTCGGGAGACCACATAGAGGTTGGCGCCAAACTGGTAGCGCTCCCAGCGATCGATGGCTTCAGCGCAGTCGCGCGCCGCATAGGTTGAAGCGCCGTCAGATTTCTGCAGCATGCACGGGGCGATATCGCGGCCGAGCACATCGGATACATCGACCACGATTGCGCCCAGTGACTCTTTGGCCACGCCGGCCTTCAGGAAGCGCTGGATGACCGGCTGCACCTTGTGGTTGATCGCCGACTCGCCGTCGTAGGAATCAAAGCTGACACCGAGTCGGGTATAGGTCTGCGTAAAGCCCTCGAGCGACAACTCCCGGAACCGGGTCCAGAGTGCGCGAATCTCCGCGTCGCCCTGCTCCAGGCGCAGAAACAGGCCGCGCGCCTGCTCACGAACGGAAGGATCCTGCTCGCTCTCGCGGTTGGCGCGAATGTAGAGTTCAACCAGGTAGTCGATCGCCCGCGCTTCAAGGGCGGCTTCGTCACCCCACTTCTGCCAGGCGTAGATCACGAAACCGAACTGCGTGCCCCAGTCGCCCAGATAGTTCTTGCGCAACACCTCCCAGCCCTGGAAGGCGAGGATCCGGGCCAGATCGGCACCGAGATTGGTCGAACGCAAATGGCCGAAGTGAAAGGGCTTGGCTATGTTTGGCGCGGAGAAATCCAGCACCAGCATCTGGCCGCGACCGATATCCGTATGGCCGTAAGTTGCAGGACTCTCGCGGATCTCACCCAGCACCTGACCGAGCGCATTGCGCCGGTTCAGGAACAGGTTGAGGTAGGGCCCCTCCGCCACGGCACTGGCGATCAGCCGGTCCGGCCGGATTTTTTCTACCAGTCCCTGCGCAATCCTGTTCGGCGCCGTACGCAGCTCTTTCGCCAGCTGGAAGCACGGGAAGGCGCAGTCGCCGAGAGCGAGATTCGGCGGTGTGGTCAGCGCTGCTTCAATCTGCGCGCTGCGCTCGGCCGGCCAGTCCAGAGCGTTGCACAGGACCTGCGCGATGTGGGCTGTAATCTGCATGGCGAAAAATGCTGGCGGGGGATGAAGGTGATTCTAGCTGGTTGCCGCGTGCGGATGTTTCAAGAAACATCTCAGAACAGGTCAACAGGATCGACGTCGAGACTCCAGCGCACGCGACGCTGCGACTCGATCCCGTCGATTGACTCGCGCCACGCCGGCAAGAGCTGCTGCAGCTCACGACGCGAACCAGCCTGCAGGAGCAGCTGGCCGCGATAGCGGCCGGCACGTCTTTCCATTGGCGCGGCTGCCGGACCAAGTACATTCAGGCCTGCCGGCGCGTGCTCGCGGGCGAGCGCAGCAGCCGCCTGCAGAAAACTGAAGACCTGTGCGCGCTGACTCGCCTCGGCGCGTAGTAGCGCCAGGCACGCGAAGGGCGGCCAGCCGGCCAGCCGCCTTTCGTCGAGTGCCAGCGTTGCAAACTGTGCGTAACCCTCGCTGATCAGCACACGCAGCAACGGATGCTCGGGAAACAGGGTTTGCAGGTAGACCTCGCCCGGATGTTCGGCCCGGCCAGCCCGGCCAGCGACTTGGATAAACGACTGCGCCAGCCGCTCGGCGCTGCGGAAATCGCTGCCAAACAGACCCTGATCGGCATCGACGATGCCCACCAGGGTGACGCGCGGAAAATCATGCCCCTTGGTGAGCATCTGTGTGCCCATCAGGATCCGTGCTTCCTCGTCACGCACGCGCTTTAGTCGCCGCTCGATCTCACCGCGCCGTCGGGTCGTGTCACGGTCTATACGTTCGATCTGCTGATCAGGGAACGCGGCAGTCAGCGCCCGCTCCAGGCGTTCGGTGCCCTGTCCGACTGCCTTGAGTTCGCCGGCGCACTCCGGACACTGCGCCGGCACCGGCCGTTCGCTGCCGCAGTGATGACAGACGAGCTGCCCGCGCTGTTGATGCAGCACCATACGGGCATCGCAGCGCTTGCACTCCACAACCTCTCCGCAGCCCGGACACATCAGCACCGGCGCATAGCCGCGCCGGTTGAGATAGATCAACACCTGGCCACCGGCATCAAGATGGCGGCGAATCGCGGCGAGCAAGGGCTGCGTCAGCCCCTCCCGGGCAACGTGCTGACGCAGGTCGATGAGCGACACGCGCGGCTGGCCGGCAGCGCCGGTGCGCGACGGCAAGACCAGCCGGGTATAGCGGCCACTGCGGGCATTCTCGATCGACTCCAGCGACGGCGTGGCCGAACCCAGCACCAGCGGCACATTGAGTTCACGCGCGCGCCACACCGCGAGATCACGCGCCGAGTAGCGCCAGCCTTCCTGCTGCTTGTAGGACGGATCGTGCTCCTCATCGGCGATGATGAGAGCCGGACGCTGCAGCGCTGCGAAGATCGCCGAGCGGGTACCGATAACGATAGCCGCCGTACCATCGCTGGCCGCCGTGAAGGCGCGCAAGCGCTCACCGTCGCTGAGGCCGGAATGCAGCAGGGCGATGGGCACCGGAAAGCGACGCTGGAAGCGTTCCAGCAGCTGCGGTGTGAGCCCAATCTCTGGCACCAGCACCAGGCTCTGTTTGCCGGCTGCAAGCGCCTGTTCGATACAGCGCAGGTAAACCTCGGTCTTGCCGCTGCCGGTCACACCATCGAGAAGAAAGCAGTGAAAGCCCTGCGCCGCATTGATCTGTTCTACAGCGTGGGCCTGGTCAGCTGTCAGGACCGGTGGTACGTCGGGCGCAATGTCCGCGACCGGCAAAGCGACTGTCGCGTGGCTGACCGTCATCCAGCCACGCGCCGCAAGCGCTGCGACGGCCCGCCGCCAGGTATTGCTGACAGTTTCCAGGTCGGCTGCTGCTGCCGGCGCGGAGCGGTTGCGCAGCGCCGTATAAATGCGCAGCTGTGCCGGACTCCGGCGCAGCACTTCGGAATCTGCACTCAGACCCTCGGCGTTGAGCGCCCAGAGCATCTCTCCGCTGGCCGTGTCCCGACCTTCCCTGAGTGCCTTGGGCAGTGCAGCTGCGAGCACTTCACCGAGCGGATGCTGGTAATAGCGCGCAGCCCAGACGAGCATCCGTAACAGATCCGGCGGCAGCAGCGGTTCCGTATCCAGTACTGAAAGGATGCGGCGTAACTTGTGCTCTGGCAGCTCGCTGACTGCTTTGCTACCCACCAGCCAGCCCATGCGCGTACTGCGCCCGAAGGGCACACGGACACGCTGACCGATGAGCAAGGGGCCGTCGCCGCTGACTGGTGCGAGGTAGTCAAAAACACCCATCAGCGGCGCAGCGACTGCAACCTCAAGTATCTGCTGGACTTCAAGCACGCGACTGATATCCACCCTTACTTCTGCTGCGCTGCATTTGTCCACAGATCCTGTGGATAAGTCTGTTGATTTCTTGGGATCAAAAGGCTGCTGGCCACGCCATTGCAGCAATTATGACAAGCTGAGCAAATATTGCCCTTCTATAGTATTCATTTATAATCAACATCTTATAGATACATCGTTATGTTCGTAGCGCAAAGAGTTCCTAAGCCGCCAACAGCGGTGAGAATTGTGCATAACTGCTGCTGCCGCACCGCGGTTTTTCAGCAAAAACAGTGAAAACTCCCGGCCTTTTGCCTGCTTTTGCTCCCCGCTCCCGAGCCTCGGTCAGGGGCACGCACAGACTCTGGCCAGCAGGGGCGACAAAGCATTGCACATTGCACAGAACCCGATAGTGGAAATCCGGTCACGCATCATCAGCGCACGGCGGCGCGAAAACGGGGAATTGTTTTTTTATACAGGGAACCCGCATGATTGCGTCACAGGCAGGGACGGCCCTTTATGTTGTTTCTCCACGAAGAAGTCAGTGATTTCTCGCAGCAGGTCCTGCGCACGGACGTGGCGGGCATGCCACTTGAGTGGATCGACTACCGCGACGCGGTGCGCCTCTACTACCTGGAGCAGGTTGCCTACAGCTTTGGCTCTCCCCTGTTTCGCATCCACGGCGGCTTCAACGCGGCGACACAAAGACAGAGTTGTATTGAAGTCAGCTCGATCATTGCCACGGTAGGTCGCTCTTCAGCTGTCGCTGGTCTGATGGACTGCTACATTCCACCACTCAACAACAAGACACTGTTTCGACGCGACTCCAATCTGTGCCTGTACTGCGGGCTACAACATCCGACCCGCGATCTCACGCGCGACCACGTCCAGCCGCTGTCAAAAAAGGGCACGGATACGTGGAACAATGTGGTCACTGCCTGTCGCCGCTGCAACAATCACAAGGGCGGCCTGACACCTGAACAGGCCCGCATGCAGCTCATCGCCGTGCCCTTCACACCGACCTACGCCGAATACATCTATCTGAAAGGCCGTCGCGTACTCGCCGACCAGATGGAGTTTTTACTTACCCATATCCCGCGCACGAGCCCCCTGCATTACCGGCTGGCATCGAGCCTGAAAGCTGGCACACTGCCCTGGTAGTCCGACTCCGGAGCCAGGCATGACTGACAGCAATCTCGAATCGATCCTCCAGGAAAACCGCAGCTTCACGCCACCAGCCGCTTTCGCCGCCAGGGCCCGGATCACGCCAGCCGAATTAGCCGCGCTCAATACCGAAGCGGAGCGCGACAACGTCGCTTTCTGGGCACGACTCGCCCGCCAGGAACTCAGCTGGCACACAACATTCAAGCAGACGCTCGACGAGACGCAGGCGCCCAACTATCGCTGGTTCGCCGACGGGATGCTCAATGCCTCATACAACTGCCTGGACGTCCACCTGGCAGCAAACGGCGACAAGCCCGCAATCATCTTTGAGGGTGAGCCTGGCGACAGCCATACGCTCAGCTACCGTCAGCTGACGGCCGAGGTCTGCCGCTTTGCCAATGCGTTGAAGGCACAGGGTATTCAACCGGGCGACCGCGTCGTCATTTATATGCCGATGGTGCCGGAGGCGGTCATCGCCATGCAGGCCTGCGCCCGCATCGGTGCCACGCATTCCGTGGTCTTTGGCGGTTTTTCAGCCCACTCACTGCGCGACCGGATCAGGGACGCCAGCGCCCGGATGGTGATCACCGCTGACGGCGGCTGGCGCGGCGGCAAGAACGTGGAACTCAAGTCAGCCGTCGATGCGGCGCTCGCGGACGGCTGCAAGACCATCGAGAAGGTCATCGTGTTCAAGCGCACAGGCGAGCCGGTCACCATGCAGGAAGGACGCGACCTGTGGTGGTCAGACGTCGTCAAGGACCAGCGCGACCGCTGTGAGCCCGCCTGGGTAGGCGCCGAGCATCCGCTGTTTCTGCTCTATACCTCCGGATCGACCGGCAAACCGAAAGGCATACAGCACTCGACGGCCGGCTACCTGCTCGGCGCCAAGCTCACCACCGAGTGGGTATTCGACCTGCAGGAAGATGATGTTTTCTGGTGCACCGCGGATGTCGGCTGGGTAACCGGACACACCTATGTCTGTTATGGCCCGCTGGCCGCCGGTGCCACCCTCGTGATGTATGAGGGTGCACCGATGCATCCTGATGGCGGGCGCTTCTGGAAGATCTGCGAGAAGCTCGGCGTGACCATCTTTTATACCGCGCCGACGGCACTGCGGGCCCTGATGAAACTCGGCGACGAGATACCAGCGCAATACGATCTCTCGAAACTGCGGCTGCTCGGCAGCGTCGGCGAGCCGATCAATCCGGAAGCGTGGATCTGGTATCACACCGTCATTGGCGGGCAGCGCTGTCCGATCGTCGATACCTGGTGGCAAACCGAAACCGGCGTGATCATGGCCAGTCCGGTACCCGGCGTCACAGCCACCAAGCCCGGTTCCTGCACGACGCCATTGCCCGGCATCGATATGGCGATCGTCGACAACGAAGGCCATCTGGTCACCGATCCGGAGCATGGCGGCTGGCTGGTGATCCGCAAGCCCTGGCCCGCCATGCTCCGTACGATCTGGGGCGACAACGCGCGCTATCTCGCGACGTACTGGAGCCGGTTCGGGAACCGCTACTACGTCGCCGGCGACACCGCCCGGCAGGACCGGGACGGTTATTTCTGGTGCATGGGTCGCGCTGACGACGTGTTCAAGGTATCAGGGCACCGGCTTGGCACCATGGAAGTCGAGTCCGCCTTTGTCGCGCATCCACGCGTGGCCGAAGCTGCAGTCGTCAGCCGTCCGCACGAGATCAAGGGTGAAGCGATCTTTGCCTACGTAGTCTGCCGCGGCGCGCGGCCGACCGGTGCAGAGGCTGAAGAGCTGGCGGCAGAACTGCGCGACTTCGTCGGCAAGGAACTCGGCGCCATCGCCAAACCGGACGACATCCGCTTTGCCGACAACCTGCCGAAGACCCGTTCCGGAAAGATCATGCGACGCCTGCTGCGTTCGATAGCACGCAACGAGGAGATCACGGACGATATTTCCACGCTCGAGAATCCAGCCATCGTCGAGCAGCTGCGCGGCCGGGCGTAATCAGTACAACAGCAGGTCTCTGCGCACTTCGCGCCACGCCGCTTCATCGCGCGCCGCGAGGACATCGAGGTCCCCCACACTTGCCTGCGGGTCATCGACCCAGTCCCGCAACAACTCGCTGCCGTTGATCAGGTCGATTGCCGGGCGATCGTGTTCGTACTCGTAGGCGAACTCGCGCCACAGCGGATAGTCCGACTGCAGGCTGCGCAGCGCCTTGAAAGCGAGTGCCTGCAGCCGCCACGGGCGAAACTTCGCGTGGTCGTAGGCCGGATCATCGACATGGATCTGGATACCGCCGCAAAGCTCGCCGGCGTGCTTCTGGAAGGTGGGCTCAAACCAGCAGCTGCGCAGGCGGCAACCCTGCAACCATTCCGGCGCCAGCCGCCGCATTTCTTTTAGCAGTGCATCCGCGTCAAGGTCCGGCGCGCCAAACATTTCCAGCGGCCGGGTTGTACCGCGACCTTCGGAAAGCGTCGTACCTTCAAGCATGACCGTACCGGCATAGCAGCGCGCCATGGAAAGGTTCGGCGCATTGGGGCTGGGGTTGATCCAGCTCCGCGTGTCGATGGGCCAGCCATAACCGGGCGCCGCATCGGGATCCCAGCCTTGCATGGCAATCACGCGGTACTCCAGGTCCAGGTGCAAGCTGCGCACAAACCAATGGCCGAGTTCGCCGAGCGTCATGCCATGACGCATCGGCAGCGGGCCGGCCCCGACGAAACTCTCCCAGCCTTCGCGCAACGTGAGGCCCTCGACCGGACGTCCGGCAGGATTGGGCCGGTCGAGCACCCACACGGCTTTCCCGGCACGCGCACAGTCTTCGAGCACGTAGCGCAGCGTGGTCAGGAAGGTATAGATCCGGCAGCCGAGATCCTGCAGGTCGACGAGCAGCACATCGAAACTCTCCAGCATCGCGGCGGTCGGCCGGCGCACTTCGCCATACAGACTGAACACCGGGATACCGTGCGCCGGATCGACGAAGTCCGGCGACTCGATCATATTGTCCTGCTTGTCGCCGCGCAGTCCGTGCTGGGGGCCAAAGGCGCTCGTCACCCGCAGACCGTCGATGGCCATCAGCGCGTCCAGGCTGTGCACCAGCCCGGCCGTGACCGACGCCGGATGCGCCAGCAGGGCGAGCCGTCGGCCGTGCAGTTCTTTCTGCAGCGCTCGCTCGCCCAGCAAGCGGTCTATGCCAAATTTCATGTTTTGCCTGCTTCAGAATTCCAGCGCAAAGGATCCGGGATGATGGAAGTCGGGCTGCCCGGCCGGATGCTTCAAGGCCCAGTAGGTGATTGTGCCGGATTGTTCCTCGATCACGGCAGCCAGCGCGATACGCAAGGCATTTTCACCTGGCCACAGCGCCTCCGCAGGCAGTGTCGCGATCAGTTCCAGCTGAGAGTCTGTACGCTGCCAGCGCAGCTCAGGTGCGCGCTGCAACGCCAGCGGCAACATGCCGGCACGGCAGGCCGTGAAGGCATAGGCCGCCCATTCGCCTGAGGGTGAAAAGTTGAACTCGCGATAGGCCGTCGACCCGTGTCCTGCCACAAAGACCTCGAAACAGGTGTGCCGCCAGAGTTCATCGGTACGCGCTGGATTGCTGATCGGCGGCGGCAGGCGCAACTGCTCCGGATCCGCATCCAGACAGTAGCGCAGGCGGAGACCCTGATCTGCACCACGAGCGAGGCTCACCGTCAGGCCGCGGACACAGCCGACGGACGAAAACGCTGAAAGACCCAGCGTTATGCCGGCGGCAGCGATGTGCCTGCTCCTTTTTTCTGGCGAACCAGATCGATGTCCGCACAGAGTTCTGCGATACCGCGAACCATGCGCGGACCCGGCACATTGAGCAGGCCAGGATCAATCACAAACAGTCCGTTCAGTATGTTGGCCGGCAACCCTCGCCAGGATCGCCACATCTGCAGCGGTGAAGCATTCGCCGCGCTGGCCGGACCGGGCTCATAGTCGGCAGCGATGATCACCTCCGGCGCAGCCGCGATCACCGCCTCCTGGCTGACCACTGGGGCAAGTGCCGGCACATTCTCAAAGATGTTGACACCGCCACACAGCCGGATCGCCTCACCGATAAAGTGGCGGCCGGTAGCGGTGACCAGCGGCTGCGGTGCAACCTGGTAAAAAACGCTGACCGCCGCGACCTTCCTGTACCGCTCGCGCAGACCAGCCAACCCCTTATCCCAGTCATCGGCAGCGCGATCGGCCACCGCTTCAGTACCGGCAGCCACCCCGATCAGGCGGATATGCTGACCGATGTCGTCCAGCGTGTGTGGCTCCAGGTCCACGACGCGATAGCCGAGCCGACGCAGGCGATCGAGTACGGTCTGCGAATTGCCGCTGGGCCAGCCGAGTATGAGGTCGGGTCGCAGGGCAGCGATGGCTTCGAGATCCACGCGAAAGGCATCACCGATCCGCGGCACCTGCCGGGCTGCTGCCGGATAATCGCTGTATTCAACAGCGCCGACCAGTTGTCGGCCCGCACCAGCCGCGTATACGAGTTCGGTCAGATGCGGCGACAAGCTCACGATTCGAACTGCCCGCTCGGCAGGCGGTTCGGCAGAACTGCGCGGACCGCCAGCATCGCAGCTGGCCAGCACGAAAGCGCCAGCCAGCAACACCATCGGCTTCAGCCAGCGATGCTCGCTAGATGAGCCAGTCATACAGAGTCAGCACGGCAATCACGGGA
>JBATNV010000280.1:0-11804 GCA_049290495.1 Gammaproteobacteria bacterium
GATAGAATGGTGTTGCATCGACCGATTGAAGTCACAGCGCCTTCAGGCGCGATCTTGTTCCTGCACCAATAAATCGCGGCTGAAGCCGCTCCTACGTCGGGCGGTCGCGGCCGTAGGAGCGCCTTCAGGCGCGATCTTGTTCCTGCACCAATAAATCGCGGCTGAAGCCGCTCCTACGGCCGCTCCTGCGGCCGCTCCTGCGGCCGCGCTTATGGGTCGGGGTAGAGCGGTGCTGTCAGCACGGTGCTATCGGCCGGCAGGACGTCGTAGCCTTCCGGGATTACGGCCCAGCAGTTGGCCTTCAATAACGAGCCGATGCGGAACGACTCCTGTCCCGCGAGGATCTGTACGCGGCTGCAGGCTTCTGCATCCACCGTGCGATGCGCCTTGGCAAAAAAACGCAGGCGGCTGCGGCTGCGGACAGCGTCCTCACAGATCGCCGGCCTGAAGACTTCGGCGGCGAGGCCCTGCATGGCACGCAGCGCCGGTATCACGAAGAAGCGCATGCCAACGGCGACGGCCAGTGGATTGCCGGGCAAGCCGAACAGGTGTTTGCCACCGGGTAGTCGCGCATAGAGGATGGGTTTGCCCGGCCGGATCGCGACCTTGTGAAAGAGGATCTCGCCGCCGAGCGCACGGACCACGTCGGGCACCAGGTCGAGCCGGCCGGCCGACACGCCGCCGGTGGTGAGAATCAGGTCGCTGTGCTCCGCCAGTTCGCCCAGTTCCTTGCGCAGGGCGAGGGCGTTGTCGGCCGCCGTACTGCGCATGCTGCCGGCGATGCCGAGTTGTGCGAGCAGCGCGCGCAGATAGGGGCCGTTCGCGTCGCGAATCTGGCCGGCCTGCAGTTCGCTGCCGCTGCTGGCCAGTTCACTGCCGGTAGTGAGGATCGCCATGCGCGGCGTGTCGCAGACCGATACCTCATCGAGACCGCAGGCGGCGAGTCCCATCAGGTGGTGTGCTGCGAGGCGTGTGCCAGCATCGATTACGCGTTCACCGCGCCGGAAGTCCTCGCTCATGCGTCTGACGTTCTGGCCGGGTTGAGCGAATTGCCGCAGGTGGATGCTGCTGAGCGCCGGCCCGCCCGGCACATGTTCGGCGATCCGTTCGACCGGCACCACGGCATCGAGACCGGCGGGGACCGGTGCGCCGGTCATGATTTCCCAGGCGCTACCGGGTCTGGCTTGCGGCGGAGCGAGGCCGGCCACGACGGTGCCGGCGACCGGCAGGATCACCGGCTGCGCTTCACTGGCATGCCGCGTGTCGCTGGCGGCCACGGCATAGCCGTCCATGGCCGCGTTGGCAAATGCAGGGACATCGAGATGGGCGAACAGCGCTTCGGCGCTGACCCGGCCGGCGGCGTCTTGCAGCGGAACGCTGCTTCGCGTGAGCACGGTCGACTCGGCGAGAATGATGCCGAGCGCTTCCTGGTAGCTGATCACGGTCGATCCTGATGGTGCAACGGCTTGTTGCCGCTCTGCTGTACCGGTATGTTGCCACACTTCAAGGCGCCGCCTTGGCAAGGCAGAAATGCGCCGCGCCACGATTCATGGAAGCAGAATGACTATTGAAGCGACTGATGGCTGGTTTTCAGAAGGGTACATGAGCCACACAGCGTCGGCGTCAACGGTGCCACGCTCGGTGGTCAACCGCGATACCGCTGCAACGGCCGCACTGCGCTGTCTGTGCTACGCGGCTTTTTCGGAACTGATGGCTTCACCGCATGAGGTGGACGCTCGCGCGGGTCTGCTGGCGCGGGTCGGTCTCGGTGAAACGCTGGATGCGCTGCTCACCGAAGTCGGCAGCGCAGATCTGCAGCGACTGCAGGCTGAATACAGCGGACTGTTCGAGGTCGGCAGCGAAGGTCCGCCGGTACCGATTCGCGAGGACCTGCAGACCGGGCAGCGGGCCGGTACGCGCGAAGACGTGGTGCGCTTCTATGACTATTTCGGTTATGTACTCGACGAAAAATTTTCCTGGCAACCGGACCATCTGTCGCTGGAGCTCGAGTTCATGCACTACTTGTGCTTCCGCGAGTCAGAGCAGGGGCCTGATGCGCTCTCATACCAGTTGGCGCAGGTGGACTTCGTTGAGCGGCACCTGGTGCGCTGGGTGCCACGCTTTTCGGCTGAAGTCGAAAAGCATGCGTCTGGTTCGCTCTATGCGCGGGTCGTCGCAGCGCTGCGTGATTTCATCGAAGAAGATTTCGCCTGGCAGAGCGCGACGATCGCCCTGGACAGTCAGCAGTCAAGCTGATGGCGGTAGTGGGGGGCGACACGGTTTCATCCCGGCCAGCTGCCGATCCACCCTGGCCGCAGCCGGCAGTGGCCTGGTACGCGCTCAGCATCCTGGTCATTGCCTTCATCTTCTCCTTTGTCGATCGCATCATCCTCGCGATGCTCGTCGAGCCGCTCAAGCAGGATCTCGGGCTTACGGATACCGAACTTGGCGTCCTGCAGGGGCTCGCTTTCGCGGTGTTTTACGCGGCGATCGGATTGCCGATCAGCCGCCTGGCTGACCGCTACAGCCGTCGCGCGATCATCGGCTGGGGCATCCTGCTGTGGAGTGTGATGACGGCGACCTGCGGACTTGCCCGCAACTTCTGGGAACTGTTTCTGGCACGTGTCGGCGTCGGCGTGGGTGAGGCCGCCCTGTCGCCCGCAGCTTACTCGATGATCGCCGACTATTTTCCACGCGAAAAACTCGGTCGTGCGGTGGGCGTCTACCAGGCCGGCGCATTCTTCGGTGCGGGTTTGTCCTTCCTGGTCGGCGGACTGGTGATACAGGCAGTCGGTCAGGCTGGCGCTGTCAGCTTGCCGCTGATCGGTGCCGTGCGCCCCTGGCAGGTGGTGCTCTTCAGTGTCGGTCTGCCGGGGGTACTGATTGCCCTGCTCATGTTGACAGTGCGTGAACCCGTGCGGCGTGGCGTGCTGGCCGGGCATGGTGACGGCATTCCCTTCGGCACGGTGGTGCGCTATGCAGTTCAGCGCTGGCGAGTCTTCATCATGCACTTCATCGGTTTTGCGCTGCTGGCCGTGCCGATCACCACGACGATCACCTGGGGCTTCAGCTATTTCGTGCGGGTACTGGCCTTCAGTCCGCCGCAGGCGGCGCTGACCCTCGGCAGTATCCTCGTCGTGCTGTCGCCACTCGGTGTCTATACCGGTGGCTGGCTCGCCGATATCTTTCTGCAGCGGGGTTACCGTGACGGCACGCTGCGCGTCGGCCTGCTGGCTGCCATCCTGCTGGTACCGCTGTGTGCGCTTGCGACGACCATCAATACGCCAACTGCGGCCGTCGCACTGTTCTGTCCGCTCGTCTTCGTGGCCAGCCTGTCGATGGCGGTCGCGCCGGCGGCTTTGCAAGTGATTGCGCCCAACCAGATGCGCGCACAGATCTCGGCGACCTGGATGCTGGTACTCAACCTGATCACGGCAGGACTGGGTCCGACGGCTGTGGGCATGATTACGGATTCCGTGTTCGGTAATCCGCTGGCGGTCGGCTCGTCGATGGCGCTGGTCAACTGCATCAGTGTGCCAATCGGCGCGCTCGCGCTGTGGGCGGCGCTCGCGCCGTTTCGTACCGCAGCGGAAGAGCAATCGAAATGATGCTTGGCGACGAGAACAGGCTTTTTGTCGCTTAGACTTTGAGTTAGCATCCCAGAGAGGATGCATGCCGGCGGGTGGCCAGCGTGTCCATCTGCAGCGATGTGGGGGAATTCATGGTTTTTCAGTCCTGGCGGCGATCAGCTGCCCTTGCTACGCCTGCGCTGCTTCTTGCGCTGATAATTGAGTCGGGTTTTGTGGCGCCAGTTTTGGCCCAGTCGCTTAGTCCGGGCCTGGACACGATTGCGGGGGTCACGGAAATCATTGTGACGGCGCGCAAGCGTGAAGAAAGCCTGCAGGACGTTCCGCTATCGATCGCCACGTTCAACGCCGAGCAGTTGCAGGGACGCGGCCTGCTCAGCGACTACGACATCGCCAACTTCACCGTTGGTTTTCGTACCTTGCAGCAGTACGGCCGTGATGGCGACCGGCCGACAATTCGCGGCATGAGCGCACCGCCAAACCGGGGCGAGGCCAATGCGTCGTACTTCATCGACGGTGTATTTGTCTCGGGCAGTATTTCAACTGCCGTGACCAGCGCGGTCGAGCGCGTGGAGGTGTTGCGCGGGCCGCAGTCAGCACAGTTTGGCCGCGCAACATTTGCAGGTGCGGTGAACTACGTCACCAGAAAACCAGGCGATACCTTTCAGGGCGAGATCAAGGGCCGGGCCGGTACGCATGATGATCACGGCGTAAATGGCTGGGCCAGCGGTCCGATCGGCGACAGCACGTTCTCCTATCTGGTTTCCGGCAGCTGGTCGGAGTATGGCGGTCAGTGGCGGAACCAGCTGGAGGCCGCGAGCCCGGCGCTGAATCCACAGCTGGCTGGGGCGAAGGGGCAGGCAGACTACGACTCCGATTCGCGCGAGCCGGTCCGCGTATTTCTTGCCAACTCACCCCAGATGGCTGACCACACGCGGCTCGGTGCCGAGGAGACGACTGATCTGCTTGGCAAGCTGGTCTGGCGTCCTGCGGAGGGCTCGGAGGTCAATCTCAAGTATGGCTTTACGAAGAGCGACGACTCGCACTTTCCGAATCTGCTGCTGACCGGGCTGAACTGCAATCTGCCCTATGCAGGTACCGAGGGCGAAGCGTGGTTTCCGACCACCAACGGTGATTACTGTGGCAAGGTCAGCGCTGACGGACGCATCAATCGTATCAATCTGCCGGATTTTCGCGAGGGCGTTGTCTATCGCTTTGCCGATATAACGCCCAGTCCCGAAGATCCACGTCCGGAGGACTACTCGCTCGCCGGCCAGGAGCCTGGTACCTACCGAGAGCAGAATCGTGTGCTGCTGGAGTATGTACAGGATGTCAGCGGCTTCACTTTGACGACCCGCGGTGCCTGGAACAAGGATGATTTTCAGCAACTGCTGGATCTCGACCATACGCAGACGCGTGCGGTGTGGGGTCTTTTTCATTTTGATCTGCAGCGCGACATCAAGGACAAGTCGCTGGAATTCCGTGTCGATTCTCCCGGTGACCTGCCGGTGCGCTACAGCCTCGGTGCCTACTGGTTTGACCAGGATCGTGAGAACCGGCAGCGCAGCTATCTTGGTCCGGCGGTGGTGCTGGAAAATTTCTTTGGCGCCGAAAACGCGGATACGACAGCTTTTCAGCCATCAACTTTTATCGATGTGACCAACAAGGCGGTGTTTGGCAGTCTCGATATCGATCTTGCCGAGCAGTGGACGCTGGTACTGGAGGCCCGTTACGCGAAGGATGAGAAGTCCATACGAGGCGGGGCGCTGGGCAAGTGCGACGAGGGCGGCGCATGTACTCCGGTGAAGCCGGCTCTGGACTTTGATTCATTTACGCCACGGATTACGCTGCGCTATCAGCCGAGCGATGAGCTGACACTCTATTTTCTGACTGCAAAGGGCAACAAGCCCGGTGATTTCAACAGCGAGTTCTTTCGCAATGGCAACAAGGTGGCAGCCGTCAATGCAGGTGTTTACGGCTGTACGCCTTCGGTTCCGGAATTGGTCAGGCCCTGTCTTGCGGAGAAGCTCGCGTTCGTCAAGGAGGAAGAGCAGTGGACCTATGAGCTGGGTGCCAAGGCGAGCTGGCTGGACGGCAGGCTCAATACCAACCTCGCTGTCTACTATATCGACTGGCAGAACCAGGGCCTGTTTACCAACATCAGGATCCTGCAGGACAGCGACACCTATCTGACCGCCACGATACTCCGTAACGTGGGCCGTTCTGAAGTAAAGGGCATCGAACTCGAAACCTCCTTCCGCATAACCGACAACCTGTCGCTGGTCGCGAATTACGGCTACACCGATTCGCGCTACGTGGAAGGCGATGATCCGGGCCTGCTTGACTCGACTGGCGATGGCGATCTTTCTGGCAATTATGTTCCTGGTGTGCCGAAGCACACGCTGATACTCGGTGCGAATATCACCGCCCCGCTGACGTCAGGGCTGACCCTGTTCGTTACGCCGGACTTTGTGCTGAACAGCAAGCGCTATACCTCGGCGAACAATTTTTCGTGGATCGGCAACGACATGACGATGAATTTGCGCGCAGGTGTGGAGGCTGAGCATTGGACGCTGACTGCTTTTGTCAGGAACCTGAGCGATGACAATACCCCCGTGTCGGTGCTGGATTTCTATAATTTCGGCAGCGTGGATATCCAGGGACTGAGGGACCAGGGCCTGATCGATGCCTATGGCAATCTGCGCAACTCGCCGAACACAGCCGATGACACTTATAACGTAAACAATGCCAAGGATCCGCGGCTTTATGGCATCAACCCCAAGCGGGGGCGCGATGTGGGGCTGGAGTTCCAGTATCGCTTCTGAGCGATTTTTGTCATGGGGTGGGCACGTTGTACGGCTGTTGTCACAGATTGTATTAACATCAGTCCCAGCACTGTTTCGTTGACGGAGATTTCTCATGACTGAATCTGCGACGCCTATGGTTCGGGCCGACGGCACCTACGCCACCGCTCCGCTTCGCCAGGAAGCGATCACCGTTACCGTTGCGCAGACCCGCGTGCTCGGTGTCGACGGCAACAATCCCGCGCCTGATCTCAAGCGCAATCTGGATTATTTCCTCGAATGCATCGATATTGCCCAGGGCTTTGGCGGGCGCAGCGATCTGCTGCTGTTTCATGAATTTCCGATCACCGGTTTCTCGGAGTGGACCCGTGACCAGCACTACAACATCGCGCTTGAAGTTCCGGGTCCGGAGACTGAGCTGGTCGCGCAGCGTGCGAAGAAATACAACTGCTATATCGTCTTCGGCACCTATGCGAAGGACCCGAAGAACTGGCCCGGTCATATCCTGCATCTGATGGTGATGGCGAAACCGGATGGTTCGATCGTCACGCACTGGAAGCAGCGTAACGTGCGCGGCATGTTCCCCGGCGGTGAGCAATACACCTCGGTGATCTACGATGTCTACGACCGCTTCGTCGAAATGTATGGCATCGATGCGGTGATCCCCGTCGAGCGTACCGATATCGGCAATATCGCGATGTCAGCCGTGCAGTTCGAGCCAGAGCTGTTTCGCTGCATGGCCTTCAAGGGTGCCGAGCTGATCTGTCGGGTCGCAACGGGCGGATTCGAATTCGACGATATGCGGCTGACCTCGTACCACAACAGCCTCTATACGATGATCGCCAACAACTCGGTAAATACCGGTGAGCGCAACCCCGGCTTTTTCGATGACCAGGCCTTCGGCGGTGCAGGCCGTTCGGCGATCTTCGGACCACGCGGCGTGGAGCTGTGCAAGGCGGGTCCCTTCGAGAGCAAGATCTCCGCGCGTATTCCCATCGGCGAGTTCCGGCAGCGGCACAGGATTCCTGATCTGCACATGCACCTGTACCGGCCCGTCCTCGACCAGTACCAGGAACGCTACGCTCCGGGCGGCTATATCGACTATATTCCCAAGGACAAACGCGATGCTTTCCGCTATTTCCAGGAACGGTCGCGCTGGACCCACTATTGGTAACGCGGCAACGTGGTTAGTGTACGCAGCAAGTCGACGCCTACCAGTGAACGCACCCGCGAGCAGTTGATTCTTGCTGGTGAGCGGCTGTTTGCCCTGAGCGGGCTGGACAGTGTTTCCCTGCGGCAGATCAATAGCGCGGCCGGCCAGCGCAACTCTTCGGCCGCGCATTATCACTTCGGCTCCAAGGAGGCGCTGGTCCAGGCGATTCATGAATATCGCGGTGGTCGGATCAATGAACGTCGTCACGCCATGCTCGCGCACATCACTGCACAGGAGCGGGGGCAGGTCCGGCCGCTGATCAAGGCGCTGGTCTATCCAATCGTTGCCGAGATCGAGGCGACCGACGGCGGCGGCAACTTCATCATTTTCCTGTCCCAGCTCTACAGCAGTCCAGCGCTCAACCTCATCACCATGTGGCGTACGCACCTGAGTGAGAGCGTCGGCGAGGTTTATCAGCAGCTGCGCAGCGTGCTGCCGGAGACGCCGGAGGATATCGCCGGCATGCGCTTCGGACTGCTGTGGGTTGCCATGATCAGTACGCTGGCCAACCGGCAGCGGCTGAAGGTGGCCAAGGACGATGAGCCCGCCGTTTCGCGTACCCTGCCGGTACTGTTCGTGAGTAATTTGATCGACATGCTGTGTGGTGCTGCCGCGGCGCCCGTATCTGCCGATACTGAGGCAGAGTTGCGCGAACTCCGCGCGACAGCGAGCCGCCAGTCGGCCTAGCCAGTCGCCTCGTCGCCGGGATGGCTACCGTTTTGGCCAACCCAGGGTGGCCAACTTTGGGGATGCTACCCCTTAATTACAGGCCGTGGCGACTGAGCGGGTCGGGGCGGGTCAGCAGCGAAACCACCAGTCGGCGCAGGAACACTGACGGCGGCAGCCGGTCGATCGGGCCTTGGCCTTTCAGGATGCGCTCTACCAGCCAGGGCGTGGCTGCTTCCGGTGAGTCGGCGATCGCATTCATCACCCAGCGGATTTTTCGCCACCGGGCCTCGCCGATGCGTTCACGGATGCGGCGGTTCTCCTCGACAGTCATCGGCGTCAGCACGAAGCCGGGGTTGAGCCAGTTAATGTGTACCGGACAGTCGCCGAGTTCCTTTGCCGTCGACTCAGTGAAATAGCGCGCCGCGACCTTGGTGGTGCCATAGACCGTGAGATCGTCCTGCTTGCGGCCGTCGTAACCGAAACCCACGGTGTTGTAGATCGCACCGCCACCCTGTTTGAGCATTCCCGTCAGCGCGACCTGTGTGCCGTGCATCAGGCCCTTCAGGTTGACGTCCAGTGTACGGTTGATCCACTCGGGCGGTACGCTATCGAGCCGGATCACCGGCGGACCGACGCCAGCATTGTTGAGCCAGAAATCCACGCGTCCGAAGCGGGCGACAGTCGCAGCCCACAGCGTCTGCAACTGCTCACGCTGGCTGACATCGCAGGCCTGGCTGGCGACGAGTTCCGGTGCGCTGAGACTGCGCAGTGCGGCATCAAGGCGCTCGCCGGGCAGATCGGAGACCATGACCTTGCAGCCGCGTGCCACGAATGCCTGGGCGAGACCGTAGCCGATGCCGCTGGCACTGCCGGTAATGACGACGGTCGGTGTTTGCTGCATGACGATGTTCTTCCGTTTGGGCTAGTGCGATTTCAGGCGGCCGGCAGGCTGACGGGCGGTCCGTCCACCAGCAGCACCTGGAAGCGCCCGGTACCTTCGCGCAGCGTTTTCGCCTGCTGATATTCCGGGGAATTCCAGAAGCGCAGCGCGTGTTCGCGACTCGGCCACTGTGAAACCAGTGCGCTGGGATGGTCGCACCAGCCACCTTCCAGAAATATGCCGCCCGCGCCCTGGATCAGGTAGTGGCCGCCAAACTGTTTTACGAGTGCCGGAACCACGCTGGCGTAGTCGGCCAGAAAGCGTTCGCGATCGCTGAGTTCAGCGAGGACGATCATGTAGCAGTGTTGGGTCATGCTGATGTCTGGACTCGGTTTAGTGTTGCTTCGGCGCGGCGTTCGCGGTGCAGACAGGATGCTACAGTAGGACTATCCCCCGTGCATGTTCTGGCATGGTATGGCCGGTTATCCGGAGCACGACTCTCGAGGTTGAAGCGAATGAGCAGCCCTATCCGTACGGCAGAAGATTACCTCGCCAGTCTGCGTGGCCGGCAACTGCGCGTCTTCCTGTTTGGCGAGCTCATCGCTGAACCCGTCGACCATCCGCTGATCCGGCCCTCGATCAATGCCGTCGCCGAGACCTACGATCTCGCAGTGCGAAACCCGGAACTCGGCACCGCCATTTCGCCATATACCGGTGAACGCATCAACCGCTTCCTGCATGTGGTCAGTAGTGCGCAGGACCTGGTCATGCAGAACAAGATGCAGCGGCGTCTTGGGCAACTGACCGGTACCTGCTTCCAGCGCTGTGTCGGCATGGATGCGATCAACTCGCTGCATTCAGTTACCTTTGAGATCGACGAAGCCCACGGTACGGACTACCACCGGCGCTTCATCAGCTTCGTCACCGAGATGCAGCGCGCCGGTTATGTGATCGGCGGCGCGATGACGGATGCGAAGGGTGATCGCAGCAAGGCGCCGCACGAGCAGGCCGATCCCGATATGTTCGTGCATGTCAGCCGGCGTACGGAAGAGGGCGTGTATATCCGCGGTGCGAAAGCGCACCAGACCGGTTGCATCAATTCGCACTGGCTGCTGGTCATGCCGACGATGCGTCTCGGTCCGGCAGACGAAGACTATGCCATCGTCGGGGCGGTGCCGGTCGACGCGCCGGGCATCACCTATATCTATGGCCGCCAGTCATGCGATACGCGCAGCATGGAGGGCGGCGACATCGACCCGGGCAACAAGAAGTTTGGTGGCCAGGAAGCGATGATCATCTTCGACGAGGTGTTCATTCCCTGGACGCATGTCTTCATGGACCGCGAAGTCAATTTTGCGGCAATGCTGGTCGAACGTTTCACCGGCTATCACCGGCGCAGCTACGTCTGCAAGTCGGGCGTCGGCGATGTGCTGATCGGCGCGGCGGCGACGATCGCCGAGTTCAACGGGGTCGACAAGGCTTCGCATGTGCGCGACAAGCTCGTGGAGATGACGCATCTTAACGAGACCATCTATGCGACTGGCATCGCCGCGAGTTACCAGGCGGTGCCGCTGAAGTCCGGCGTGTATATCTGCGACGACATGCTGGCCAATGTCTGCAAGCATCACGTCACCCGATTCCCTTATGAGATAAGCCGCCTGGCGCAGGATCTCGCCGGCGGACTGATGGTGACGCAGCCCTCGGAGCAGGACCTCAATCATCCGGAGATCGGCGCGCTGATGCGCAAGTATCTGCAGGGGCGAGCCGATATCTCAACCGAGGACCGGCTGCGCATCCTGCGGCTGATCGAGAACATGACGCTCGGACGCAATGCCGTCGGCTATCTGACCGAGTCGCTGCACGGTGCGGGTTCGCCGCAGGCGCAGCGCATCCAGATCCTCCGGCAGATGCAGCTCGACTTCAAGAAAGAGCTGGCGAAGTCACTCGCTGGCATCGAGCTTGGTGAGCGTGTGGCGACGGAGTTCGTCGACTATATGGCGCGGGTCTTCAATCAACCAACTGGCGAGTAGTCTGGCAATGTCCCGGTTTCTGTCTGTTTTCGGCATCTTTCTCCTTTCACACCTGATTGCTGCCACGCCGGCAATTCGCCGCCGCCTGACCGGGTTGCTTGGGGAGGTTTTGTTCACCATCTGCTACTCGGCGATGTCGCTGGGACTCTTCACCTGGCTGATCCACTCGGCGCAACATGGACCCTACATAGAACTGTGGCCGCCGATGGTATGGACCTATGCGATAACAGTCGGACTGATGCCGATTGCAGCGTTGGTATTCGGCGCGGGTCTGCTGCAACCGAATCCGTTTTCCATTGCCTTTGTGGCCACGCCCTATAATCCGGACAGGCCCGGTGTCGTTGCCATCACGCGCCATCCACTGCTCTGGGGTCTGAGCCTCTGGGGGCTCGCCCATGTGCCGGCCAATGGCGACCTTTCGGCGCTGATCATGTTTGGTGGGCTCGGCTCCTTTGGGTTACTCGGTATGTGGGCCGTTGAGACCCGGAAGCGCAAGATGCTCGGCGAAGAGCAATGGCAGAAACTTGCCGGGCCGACCTCGGTGATACCGTTTGTCGCGATTCTCAGTGGCCGTGCCCGCTGGCCGACTGATGCGGGTACGCTGATCGGCGGTGCGGTCGG
>JBATNV010000281.1:0-1959 GCA_049290495.1 Gammaproteobacteria bacterium
TCAGCACCTTCGACCGGAGGCGATAGGCAAAGCCGGCACTTTGCACGACCGCGCGATTGGTCATGGTCTCACCGCCCATGAACACCGACACGCCGACCACGCCCTCCATGCCCACCACGGCAATCTCTGCCGACGCGCCATCCGCCATCACGTACAGCAGCGACACGATGCAGTCGGCGGGGAAATACACGTACTCTTGGTTAATGCCGGACTCGTAGACCGACATGCCGAGCGGCATCTCGATCAGCTGCAGATGTCCGACCACATGCTCGAACTGATCCGCAGGCAATGCAGCGAGCAGGCGGTTCTGACGAGGATCGTTGGTAGGGATTGCTGGCATAGAACTACCTTGAGAGCTGCCGCCACTGTACGTCAATTCTATCGCGGAGCGTTCTGCACCGCACATAAGCCTGCCCTGATGCGAGCGCCCTGCAGGCTCAATCGCCACACAAAAATAAACTAACAACTCGCAACATTCCAATCCAGCAGCCTCACCATGAGTACGATTCCCATCACGACCGCGTTGGTCACCTATATTCTCGACCAGTCCAACTCGATGGCCGATGACATCGGCTACCTGGAGGTGAAGGTCTCCGACGGCGTGTCGGGCGCCATCGACTTTGCCATCCGCATGCTCGGCTTCGTGAATCGCCGCAAGCAGATCAGCTGACGATCTCGGCGGGCCCGGCACTGACCCTTCCCCCACTCACGGTCGGCACCGGGCGCAACGAGTGCGTCCACGCCTTCGACGGTGCCACGAATTTCATTGAGATTGTCCTGGGCAAACATGGGCAAGCTGTGTGAGCGGTACCGAACAGACGCTGCGCCCCGCAGAGGTGACCATTGACGGCGCGGCGATTTCCGCCACTATTTTGGTCTTGAGGAAGCGTTATGAATCGTTCAATTGGAATTGCCGTGCTGCTGGCAGGGCTTGGCGTGGTCGCGTGCGGCGGTCCACCGGGCCCAGCAGGTCCACCGGGTAACCAGGGAAACACCGGCTATACCGGGAAAAAAGGCGATACCGGAAACCAGGGGAACACTGGTAACGAGGGTCAGGCCGGCGCGCAAGGAGACACCGGCTATACGGGTGCCCAGGGAAAGACCGGCACGCAAGGCGATACCGGATACACGGGCGCCACGGGTGACACCGGAAGCCAGGGTGCAACCGGCACCGCCGGCGAGCCTGGCGAGCCTGGCGAGAAGGGTGCCTCGGGTTCCACTGTGATCGTGGTACCGCCGGCTAAATAGCGAGCTGCCGGAAATCACAGCGGGGACTTCTTGACCGCAGCAAACACACCGCCGGCGCTACTGATAGGAGCGCCGGCGGTGCGCTATGCCGGGTCGAGCGTCAGTCGTGCGGACGTAATGACTTCGCCAGCCGATTGCGCAACCGGGTGAACAGATTGAACAACGCCAACAGGGCTGCGCCGGTGGCCGGCGGCCGCTGCCAGCAGCATGGCCTTGACCGGCACCTCATCCTTGGCGCAGGCGTGGCCGCGACAGCCTTATCTCACAATCAGGCCGTGTGGCGACCCGCGTGATGTCGCTCCGGCACCTCAGGGCTGATAGCGGGACTAAGGCTCCGGCGTCCGGCTTGATGTGCAAGACCGGCCTGACGGATGGCGGACGGCGTGACGGGTTCCCGGACGCCGCACGCCTGTGCCCGGCGTTGAATGACGTGGCCAAGGGCCTGGCGGGTCATGGAACGTCCCGCGGCGGTGGGAAAGCAAAAGGGCATGTCCAGCCGGGCAAACGCGGTGACGGCGAGGCTTGAACGCAACGCCGCCAGGGCCGCCAGCAATGCATCGTCGAGCGGGGAAACCCGCAGGCTACCATTGCGGAGGAACACGCTGACAATCCGCCTTTGCACGTCAAGCTGCTCCCAGCGCAGCTGCCGGATGGCCGAGACAGGCAGCCTGGTACCAAACAGCATGCAGACAATGGCGTGGTCGCGCTGCG
>JBATNV010000282.1:0-1917 GCA_049290495.1 Gammaproteobacteria bacterium
ACCGAAGCCGAGAAAGCCGTTCAGACGTGTGTAGCTGTCGATCTCGATGAGGTTCCGCGCTTCAGAGTAGAAATTATCCGAGTGGAACAGGTCGAGGCCATAGAAGAACGCCAGGCCATTTTCCAGCGGAATGCTGTAGTCGAAACCGATCTTGCCCTGCCACTTCGGATTGGATGGAAGTTCGTCGGTCGGCGTGGCACAGGGTGGGGTGGGGTCAACGCTGCAGGAATCACCCAAGCCGCCCGGTGGTGACAACGGGTCTACAGAACCGAAGTCGCTCTCCTGGATACCCAGGTTGGCATAGACATTCAGGCCATCGGCCGGTGCCCAAACCACTTCGAGTTCAAGACCATAGACATCGACATTGCCGATATTGTCGATCGGGAAGCCACCGGCAAAGTTGGTGACGACCTGCTGGATGTCATCGTACATCGCATAGAAAACTGCCGCGTTGATGCGCAGTGTTTTGTCGAACAGGTCAGCTTTCCAGCCGGCCTCGATGCTGTCTACAGTCTGCGGGTCGAAGGCTGAACCACCGCAGGCGGCAGTGAGGTTGCCAAAGCACAGCGTGCGATATCCACCTGACTGGTAGCCCTGGGAGAAGCCCAGGTAGACGAGCTGGTCGTCGTTAAGCTGGTAGTTCACCGACAACTTGCCGGTTATCTCGTCCCAGTCGTTGCTGAGACTTACCGTAGTGCCGCTGGCCGGCCGACATGTCAACAGGTTCAGAACCGACGGCGTGCTCTGACAGGCACCCCGGTAATCCTTGTCATCCTTGGTCCAGCGCAGGCCGCCGGTGACAGAAAGCGCCTCGGTAATCTGGTACGTGCCCTGGCCAAAAACGGCGTAGCTGTTGGTTGTATTTTTAATATTCTCGGCAAAATTGCCAACGAAGCTGCCGGCGTCACCATCATATGACTGGGAGCCGTCTTCGTTCAGGTAGAACAGTCCGAGCTGCCAGTCGAAGTTGCTGCCAAGCTTGCCGAGCAACTGGAACTCCTGGCTGAACTGGTCGAGAGTCGAGTCAGATACGATCAGCAGCCCGGTGGCACCCGGCACCCCCTGATTTCCGCCGCCAGCGAGATCGAAGCCGAACCGGTCGTCGATGTTCGCGTAGCCTGTGATCGACTTCAGCGTCATGCTGCCGAGCTGGAAGGTCAGCGCAAGGTTGACGCCCGCCTGGTCCGACGCACCGTAATTCACATTGTCCGGGTCAAAGTTGGCGTAGAACCCACCGAGCGGCCCGCCTGCCGGTGCAGGATCGTAGTTGGCATTGACCCCGGTGTTGGCGAAGGGCGCATAGGGCACGCCGTTATAACCGTCGTTTTCGAGATCAGCAGCCCATGCGGTCAACACAGCGTCGAAGTTCTCGGTGCCATACCAGTGCAGTTTTGCGCGTGCCGCCTTGTTCTTGTATTCACCCGGATCGTTGCCGGTTATCGGATTGTTCTGCCAGCCCTGGTCGCGGTTTTCATAGAGGGCGGACATGGAACCCGCCAGCGAGCCTGCTTCGATCGGCCCACCGACTGAGCCAGTAAACTTGGTCGTTTCGTAATTCCCGATGCCGACGGATGCGTTAAGCCAGCGGTCGTCGCCGGGTGTCCGGGTGACAATCTTGATGGCGCCGGCGATCGTGTTGCGGCCATACAGAGTGCCTTGCGGGCCGCGCAGCACTTCAATGCGTTCCACATCGGACAGGTCCGTGTTCACACTCGCGAGCCGGCCAAAATAGACGTCATCAATGTAGATGCCGACCGGTGACTCAGCAAGATTGAATCCGGGATTCTGCACGCTGGCACCGCGCGAGTGCACCTGGATTGCCTGGGCACCGGCCGTGACGGTGTAGGTCTGCAGGTTCGGGATGTTCTGGCCGATGTCCTTTACGGCATCGATCTGCCGGTTCGTAATCTGGCTGAT
>JBATNV010000283.1:0-10138 GCA_049290495.1 Gammaproteobacteria bacterium
GATACGGCCATCAGAAGTGCCGGAAGGTGGTATCGGGCACCGCGAGAGCACGCCCCTGGTGCGTCCACCGGACCCCCGGCTCGCGCACTACGGTACCGATCCGGGTCACAGGCACCGTCCATTCTGCGGCCATCTGCTGCAGCCGGACCGTCGCCTGCTCCGGCATCGTAAAGCACAACTCGTAATCGTCGCCGCCAGTGAGCGCGTATTCGATGGCGCGCTCTGCAACCGCAGCTCTGAGTTCTGCAGACAGCGGCAGCAGGCCGGCATCGAGTTCAGCGCCCATGCCGCTCGCTGCCATCAGCTTGGCGATATCGTCATGCAGGCCATCAGAGACATCGAGCATCGCTGTCGCCAACGATCCCAGAGCAAGGCCCTCGCGTACGCGCGGTTCGGGATAGAGAAAGCGCTGGCAGAGTGCATCCCTGACGGCTGCCGGCACGCCCGCGTCCGCACCCAGCAGATATCGCCCGGCCACCGCATCACCCGGCGTACCCGTCACCCAGATCCCGTCACCGGCACGTGCAGCAGCGCGGGTCACGCCTGCCCCCGGCCTGACCCGACCATGCACCGTCACAGTGACGGACAGCGGGCCACGCACCGTATCGCCACCGATCAGCGCGACGCCAAAGCGCTCGGCCAGCGCAAACAGGCCGGCCGCAAACTCTTCAAGCCACAGCGCTTCGGGCTTCGGCAACGACAGGGCCAGCGAACACCACAGCGGCTCCGCCGCCATGGCCGCCAGGTCACTGAGATTGACAGCAAGACAGCGATGACCGACCGCGCGGGCCGAAATAGCGGCTGGGAAATGCGTGCCTTCGGCAATGGTGTCGGTCGCGATCACCAGATCCCAGCCCGGCTCGAAGCGCAGCACAGCAGCATCGTCGCCGATGCCGAGCACCACATCCTTGCGGCCAATGCTGCGACCGGCGAAGTAAGTGCTGATCAGCGTCCGTTCATCCACCGGCACGCTACCCGTGTTGTCAGGCCGCCGGGCGCAGTGCCGGCGCAAGCTGGTCGAGAACGGCGTTGACGTAGCGGTGCCCATCCTGGGCACCGAACTCATGCGCGAGTTTTACGGCCTCGTTGATCACGACCTTCACCGGCACCTCGCGATGCAGTTTCAGTTCGGCGAGCCCCAGCCAGAGTATGCCCCGCTCGACCGGATCAAGCTGGGCCACCGGCCGGTCGGCCTGCCCCGTCAGCAAACTGTCCAGCGCATCGGTATCACCGAGAATCTCGCCGAGCAGGAGGCGGAAGTAATCGACGTCGACGAGCCGGAAGTCGCGCTGTACAGCGAACTGCGCGGCGATTTCAGCCGTTGAGTATCCGCTCAGCTGATACTGATACAGCGCCTGCACCAGCAGACGGCGCGAACCATGCCGACCTGTTGCGGCCATCTGCGGCGCTCAGCCTGCCAACTGCTGCAGGAGATTGGCCATCTCCAGCGCCGCCAGCACCGCATCCGTGCCCTTGTTGCCACCCTTGCCACCGGCGCGGTCCATGGCCTGATCAACCGTATCGCAAGTCAGCACACCGAAGCCGACTGGAACCTCGAATTCCAGGCTGACGCGGTTGAGGCCAGCGGCACACTCGGTACAGACGAAATCGAAGTGCGGCGTCTGCCCACGGATCACGGCCCCCAGCGCGACGATGGCGTCGTAGCGCCGCAGCCGCGCCAGTCGGTGCGCCGCGAGCGGCAGTTCGAAAGCCCCCGGCACCCGCACCACAGTGATATCGGTATCAGCCGCGCCATGCCGCTTGAGCGTATCCACGGCACCATCGACCAGATTCCTGACGATCAGATCATTGAAACGGGCCGCGACGATCACAAAACGCATGTCCCGGGCCACCAGTTGTCCTTCCATGATGCGCATCCGCTCAGCCTGCCTTTGACCCATCGGCCGTATCGACATACTCCACGACCTCGAGACCAAATCCCGACAAGCCATGCATCTGCTTCGGCGCACTCAGCACGCGCATCCGCTGTACGCCCAGATCACGCAGGATCTGGGCGCCGATGCCGTAACTGCGCAGCACTGCGCCGCCGGCCGGCGCAGGTCGCTCCGCGCCCTCAGGCCGGTTCAGGGACTTCACCGCCGCCATCAGATCACGCGGCGATTCACCATAGCGCAGCAGGACGACGATGCCGTGATCGGTCGCTGCAATCTGATGCATCGCCGCGCGCAGCGGCCAGCCGAGCTCGGCGCTCTGCACACCGACGACATCGCCGAGCGTGTCCTGCAAATGAACACGCACCAGCGGCGGCTCCGGTCGACTGAGATCGCCGCGGATCAGTACCAGGTGCACGTTGCGCGTGACGTGGTCTTCGTAACAGACCAGCCGGAATTCACCGAACTCGGTCTGGATCTGTTGTTCAGCAATGCGCTCGACTGACTCCTCGTGCCGCAGCCGGTAACGGATGAGGTCGGCAATCGTACCGATCCGCAGTCCATGCTCTTTGGCGAAGGCTTCGAGCTGCGGCCGGCGCGCCATCGTGCCGTCCTCATTGAGGATCTCGACGATCACGGCGGCCGCTTCCAGCCCTGCCAGCCGGGCGAGATCGCAACCTGCCTCGGTATGACCGGCGCGCGTCAGCACACCACCGGGCTGGGCCATCAGCGGGAATACGTGCCCCGGCTGACGCAAATCTTCTGGTGTCGCATCCGGACCAACGGCAACCCGTACGGTCCGCGCGCGGTCATGCGCCGAGATACCGGTAGTGACGCCTTCGACGGCCTCGATCGAAATGGTGAAGTTGGTACCGTGCTCGCGGTCGGTATCGCTAACCATCAGCGGCAGACGCAGTTGCTGGCAGCGCGCCCGCGTCAGGGTCAGGCAGATCAGGCCGCGGCCATAGCGGGCCATGAAGTTGATGTCCTCGGCACGCACCTTGGCGGCCGCCATGAGGATATCGCCCTCGTTTTCACGGTCTTCATCGTCGACGATGATCACCATCCGTCCCTGACGGATATCGTCGATGATCGCTGAAATCGGACTGAAGCCGCTTTCCGGCCGTTCAGCCGCATCTCGCCTTGTGTTCTGTATCGGGTTCATACCGTTCCCAGCAGCCTTTCCACATAACGCGCCACCAGATCAACCTCGATATTGACCCGCGTGCCGACCACATAGTGCTGCATGATAGTTTGTCCGAGGGTGTGGGGCACGAGTGTTACCAGGACGCGATCGTCAGCGACATCGTTTACCGTCAGGCTGACGCCATCGATACAGATCGAACCCTTGCGGGCTGCATAGCGGCGCAGGGCTTCGGGCAAGGCAAAGCGAACGATCGCCGTGCTGCCCTCCCGGTCGAGTTCCGCAACCTCGCCGATACCGTCCACATGGCCGGTCACCAGGTGCCCGCCCAGCGGGTCATTGAGCGTCATTGCCGGTTCCAGGTTGACGGGGCTGCCGACCGTCAGGCTGCCGAGCGTCGTCACCCGCAGCGTCTCGGCAGAAATATCCGCACCAAAGCGGTCTGCCTCCAGCGTCACGACGGTGAGACAGGCGCCGTTCACCGCAATGCTGTCGCCGTGATTGAAGTGGCGTCCGGCCAGCGCGCCCAGCGCAAACTCACAGCGGCGGCCGGCTGGCGTCGCGGTCGTCGTTACCACCCGGCCCAGCGCCTGCACGATTCCGGTAAACATCAGCCTGTCCTTTTTTCTGTTATTGCCGGCTTGTAAGTCAGACGCAGATCGGTGCCCACACGCCGCACCTCAAGCAACTCAAATGTTGGCCGCTCGTTCATCGCCTGCAGCGGCAGAAGCTCAAACATGCCGCGCGCCGTGGAGCCCAGCACATGTGCCGCCTGATAGACGATCAGCTCATCGACCAGGCCAGCCGTCAGCAACGCACCATTGAGCACCGGCCCTGCTTCCACCAGCAGTTCATTGATCTGCAGGCCGGCGAGACGCTGCATCACGGCCGCCAGGCTGACACGGCCATCGGTACTGGCCAGCACTTCGACGCGCGCACCGCGCCCTTCAAGTGCGGCCTTTCGCTCCATACTGCCGGCACCAAAGATCAGCACCTCACCAGGTACTGACAGCAGGCGTGCCTCCGGCGGTGTCCTGAAGCCGGAATCGAGAATCACGCGTAGCGGCTGGCGGTTCACTTCGTCTGTGAGCTCACGCACGTTGAGTTGTGGATCATCAGCGAGCACCGTACCGATACCGGTCAGGACTGCCGAACTCTGTGCACGCAGCCGCTGTACATCCAGCCGTGCCGGCTCTGCGGTGATCCACTGGCTACGACCATCGGCGAGCGCCGTACGCCCGTCGAGACTCACTGCAATCTTGCAGCGTACGAGCGGCCGCCCACGGCGCATACGCATGAAAAAGCCCGCATTCAGCCGCTCCGACTCCGCGGCCAGCAAGCCACTGCCGACCTCGATGCCGGCTGCCCGCAGCGCCGCTTCACCGCGGCCGTTGACCTGGGGATTGGGATCCTGCGCGGCATACACCACGCGCCGGATGCCAGCTCTTTGTAACGCTTCGGTACAGGGCGGCGTGCGCCCCTGATGACAGCAGGGCTCGAGCGTCACATAGGCCGTCGCACCGCGCGCCTGGTCGCCGGCTGCCTGCAGTGCATATACCTCGGCATGTGGTTCGCCAGCCTGCCGGTGCCAGCCTTCGCCGATCACTGTTTCACCCTGCGCAATGACGCAGCCGACGCGTGGATTCGGTGGCGTACCGTTGAGTCCGCGCGCGGCCAGCAGCATCGCATGAGCCATGTGGATGCGATCAACTGCGTTCACGACGACTCATCCGGCAGCAGGGGCAACTGATCGCGTCGGCGTTCCCTGTCACCCAGTTCGCGCATGCGGCGGATCTCTTCCTGGAAAGATTCCACATCCTGGAAACTGCGGTAGACGGAGGCATAGCGCACGTAGGCCACTTCATCCAGCGCGCGCAGCTCTTCCATCACCAGCTCGCCGATACGCCGCGAAGCGATTTCACGTTCACCCATGGTTTGCAGCTTGTGCGTGACCCGCGCGAGCGCCGCCTCGACCGCTTCACTGTCGACCGGACGCTTTTCGAGCGCACGCACCATGCCGCTGCGAAGCTTGCCCTCATCGAAAGGCTCGCGCGTATCGTCACGCTTGATCACGCGTGGCAGGACCAGCTCGGCTGTCTCAAAGGTCGTGAAGCGCTCGGCACAGGCCAGGCACTCGCGGCGGCGGCGCACCTGCAGGCCCTCCCCAGCCAGGCGCGAATCGATGACCTTGGTTTCAGGATGGCTGCAGAACGGGCAATGCAAAACCGGTCTGCCTCCTTCAGCTTACTGGTAGACCGGAAAGCGCGCGCACAGCTCGATGACCTTGCCGCGAATCGCCGCCGAACGCGCCTCGTCCTGGATGTTGTCGAGAATATCGGCGATCCAGCCGCTGAGCTGCTCGATCTCGGCGGCACCAAAGCCGCGTGTGGTTACGGCCGGCGTGCCCATGCGCACACCGCTGGTCACAAAGGGCGAACGCGGATCGTTCGGCACCGCATTCTTGTTGACCGTGATGTTGGCCCGGTCGAGTGCGGCATCGGCATCCTTGCCGGTGATGTCCCTGCCGATCAGGTCGAGGAGGAACATGTGATTTTCGGTGCCACCGGAGACGATCTTGTAACCGCGCTCCGTGAGGCAGCGCGCCATCAACTGCGCATTACTCTTGACCTCACGCTGATAGGTCTTGAATTCAGGCTGCAACGCCTCGAGAAAAGCCACCGCCTTGGCTGCGATCACATGCATCAGCGGTCCGCCCTGCGTGCCCGGAAACACCAGCGAGTTGAGCTTCTTCCCGAGCTCCCCGCTTTCCCGCGCCAGGATCAGGCCGCCACGCGGCCCGCGCAGCGTCTTGTGCGTGGTGGTGGTCGTCACGTCGGCGATCGAAACGGGATTCGGATACTCGCCGGCCGCGACCAGCCCGGCTACATGCGCCATATCGACAAACAGATAGGCACCGATGCTGTCGGCAATCGCGCGGAATCTCTGCCAGTCGATCACCCGCGAATAGGCGGAAAAGCCAGCGATGATCATGCGCGGCTTGTGCTCATGCGCGAGGCTTTCAAGCTGCGCATAGTCGATGAGCCCCGTGGCGGTATCCACACCATAGGAAATGATATTGAACAGGCGTCCGGAGAAGTTCACCGGCGAGCCGTGCGTGAGGTGTCCGCCATGCGCAAGGCTCATGCCAAGCACCGTATCACCCGGTTGCAACAGGGCCAGATAGACCGCGGCATTGGCCTGCGATCCGGAATGCGGCTGGACATTTGCATAGGCAGCGCCAAACAGCTGCTTGGCGCGCTCGATGGCCAGGTTTTCAGCGATGTCGACGTACTCGCAACCGCCGTAGTAGCGCTTGCCCGGATAGCCTTCGGCGTACTTGTTGGTCAGCACCGAGCCCTGCGCCTCAAGCACGCGGGGGCTGGCGTAGTTTTCCGAAGCGATCAGCTCAACATGGTCTTCCTGCCGGCCACGCTCGCTGTCAATGGCCCGGGCAAGCTCGGGATCAAACCCGGCAATCGTGCAATCCCGACTGAACATTCTGGGTGGCCTCCACTGGAAAAGCGGGTCATTCTACCCGAGGCCTCCGCTCGGGCGGCCATTCGGGACAGAAACAATCCCGCTCAGGCGGGTCGGCCGGCCTCGACGAAAGCATCGACCACTGCGGTCCAGGCCAGGGCGATATTGCGGCGGTTGTAGCCGCCACCCCCGGTGGCCAGCAGGCGCCCTTCGCAGCAGCGGTCGGCCAGTGCACACAGACGCGCAGCGGCATAAGCGGGCGCTGCCGGCGAATAGCGCAGATGCGTGATGGGATCGCCCGCCAGACTGTCCGCACCGCACTGGAAGACGATGAATTCAGGCTGGCTCGCGGCAAGATGCGCCTCGACACGTTCCCAGGCCGCTTTGAACTCCTCGTCGCCCGCACCCGGCGCCAGCGGAATGTTGAGCTTGGTGCCAGCCGCAAGCCCGCGGCCGGTTTCCTCTGCAGCCCCGGTACCGGGATAAAGATAGCGACCATCCTCGTGGATATCGGCAAAGCAGATCGCCGGATCGGCCTCGAAGGCGTAATAGACGCCGTCGCCGTGGTGGGCGTCGATATCCACATAGGCGATGCGGCTGAGGCCATGCCGGGCACGCAGCAGTTCAATCACCACCCCACAGTCGTTGTAGACACAAAAGCCGGCGGCATGATCGCGGCCGGCATGGTGCAACCCCGCGATCGGCACGAACGCACGCCGCACCTGCCTGGCCATGATGGCTTCCATCGCAAAAATCGAAGCACCGACGACCGCTGCGGCCGCCGCATCGAGCCCCCGCTGCGCGGGCGTATCGCCGCCGTCCAGCCAGCCGGCATCCTCGCGACACAGCGCCTCGACGCGCGCGACGTGACCCGGCGTATGAAAGGCGGTCAGTTCGGCATGCGTGGCATCGCCGGCCGTTGCCAGCCGGACTTCAGGACCGAACTCGCGCCCGGCAAGTTCATCGTGAAAGGCAGCGTGGCGATCGGGGCCGAACGGATGGCCGTCGCCGAAGCCATAAGCAGCGATATTGGCACCCTTCAGAACCAGCACGGCATTGCGACGGTTTGCCATGCGCCGGATTATAACTTTGCAAGGCCCGACGCTTGCCGGGATAATCCCGCAGCACTTCTTTCACAGCATTCCGGCGGGCAGATCCAGTGGCGCAATACGTTTACACGATGAACCGGGTGGGGAAGATCATTCCACCCAAGCGTTTCATTCTCAAAGACATCTCACTCAGCTTCTATCCTGGCGCCAAGATCGGTGTGCTCGGCCTGAACGGTTCGGGCAAATCCACGCTGCTGCGGATCATGGCCGGCGTCGACAAGGAGTTCGAAGGCGAGGCCCGCCCGCAACCGGGCATCCGCATCGGCTTCCTGCCACAGGAACCCGAACTGCCGGCCGGCAGCAGCGTGCGCCAGGTCGTTGAGGAAGGCCTTGGCGAAATGATGATGCTGGTCAAGCGCTACAACGAGATCAGCGAGAAGTTTGCCGAACCGCTCGACGACGACGAGATGAACAAGCTGCTCGAAGAGCAGGCAAAACTGCAGGACGCGATCGAAGCGAAGAACGGCTGGGAGATCGAGCGCAAGCTGGAGATCGCCGGTGATGCGCTGCGCCTCCCCGACTGGGATGCGAAGGTCGAACAGCTGTCCGGCGGTGAGCGGCGGCGCGTGGCGCTGTGTCGACTGTTGCTTTCCGAACCCGACATGCTGCTGCTCGACGAGCCGACCAACCATCTCGACGCCTCATCGGTCGCCTGGCTGGAGAAATTCCTCGAGCAGTACCCGGGCACCGTCATCGCCGTCACTCACGACCGTTACTTCCTCGATAACGTCGCCGGCTGGATCCTCGAACTCGATCGCGGCCACGGCATCCCCTGGGAAGGCAACTACTCGTCCTGGCTGGACCAGAAAGATCAGCGCCTGCAACGTGAGGAAAAAGGCGAAGCCGCACGGCAGAAAGCCATCAAGGCCGAACTCGAATGGGTGCGGGCCAATCCGAAGGCACGGCAGGCCAAGAGCAAGGCACGACTCAGCCGTTTCCAGGAACTCGTGTCGCAGGAGTACCAGGCCCGGCAGGAGACGCAGGAAATCTACATTCCGCCCGGGCCGCGACTCGGCGACCTGGTAATTGAGGTCAATCACCTGCGCAAGTCCTTTGGCGACCGCTTGCTGATCGATGACCTGAACTTCCAGATTCCACCCGGCGCCATCGTCGGCATCATTGGTCCAAACGGCGCCGGCAAGACCACGCTGTTCCGCATGCTGACCGGGCTGGAGAAGCCGGATTCAGGTGAGATTCGCATCGGCGACACGGTGCAGATCGCGGTCGTCGACCAGTCCCGCGATTCGCTGGATGATGCAAAAACCGTGTGGGCCGAGATTTCCGGCGGTGAGGACATCATCCGCATCGGCAAGTACGAAACCCCTTCACGCGCCTACTGCGGACGCTTCAACTTCAAGGGCACGCAACAGCAGCAGCTGATCGGTGAACTGTCCGGCGGTGAACGCAACCGCGTGCACCTGGCCAAGGTCCTGAAGGCTGGCGGCAACGTACTGCTGCTCGACGAACCCACCAACGACCTGGACGTCGAGACCCTGCGCGCACTGGAAGAAGGCCTGCTCGAGTTTCCAGGGTGCGCGATCGTGATCTCTCACGACCGCTGGTTCCTCGATCGCATTGCCACGCATATTCTCGCCTTTGAGGGCAACAGCCAGGTGGTCTGGTTCCAGGGTAACTATGCCGACTATGCGGCAGACCTGCGCCGGCGCATCGGCGACGACGCCGCCAACCCACACCGGATTCGCTACAAGCCGCTGACACGTTAGGTTTCTGCAAGGGGGTACGACGACATGACAGCCTGTATCACTGCAGACAACCGCTTCGAACGCAGCGGTGGCATCAGCGCCATGGAGTGTCCGCAGTGTGCGGCCGTGGTGCCGATGAGCGTCACTGCGTTCCCGCCGTTCAGCCGGCTTAAAGCCGAGCGCCCCGCGCAGATCGGCGTCGTCCTGCAGTGCTCGGCCTGCAAGTCGCCGGTCTTTCTGCGCTACCGGACGCGCGCCTGGCGCGATGACCGGGTCGAACTTCACCCGCTCCCGCAGCCGGTCGAGCATCTGCCTGAACGCTTCAGCCTCGGCTATCTGCCGGCACCGGTCGCCACGCGCTTTCGCGAGGCACTGGCCTGCTACAGCGCCGGACTCTGGCAGGCCTTCGCCGCCATGTGTCGACAAACCGCGCGAGCGATCTTCGAGGATGTCGGCGAGGCGGGCCGCCTGCGCGTCTTCGATACAGTGACCGAGATCCAGCAGCTCGGCGAAATCGACGAGGCGACTTTCACTGCGGTCTGCCGCGTGATCTTCGACCAGGATGCGAGGTCTGCCGGTAGCGAGTCACCATTCGAGCGCCGACAGGCTGCCGCATTGCTGGAAACCATGAAAGACATGCTCAACCAGACCTATGTACGCAAAGCCAAGCTGCGTCAGGCACTGAAAGTGCGGCGCTTCTTCGCCGATCAGGCCGCGGGCATCGACGATACGGAAGTGGCGCCCGATACCAAGGTCACCAGCCTGCGGTAGGAGCGCCTTCCTGTGGGAGCGCCTTCAGGCGCGATCCGGATC
>JBATNV010000284.1:0-7591 GCA_049290495.1 Gammaproteobacteria bacterium
GGCGGCTCGGCAGCCAGAAAACCCTGTGGCGACACCACCGCCTGGAACGGCACCACACCATTCGGTACGCGCGAGATGTGATTCGGCCAGTTCGTCTTGTACGGAGGGCCACCAAGATCGGTCAGGACTTCGACATTTGCGTCCTTGTCGAAGCTGTTGAAATCCAGCGTATCGAGTCCGGGAATCCGGGCCACGAGATCACGGCTGAAATACGAGGTGACGACCGTTCCGGTCGGATCCTTGGTGACGTTATAGAAACTGCTGACCAGCAAATCGTCCTGCTGCCCGCCACCGGGCAGGTCGAACTTGTCGATATGCGAAAACGCAGGGTTGAAATTTAGCGGCAGCACCGCTTTCTTCCAGACCGCCGGACAGTAGTTTGCGGCGCTGGCCGGCATGGCCGAGAGCAGCACCAGTGCTGCCACCGAGCCGGTGAGAGACACGGACCGCAGCAGCGCGCGGGAATTCACTGGATAAGTCATGGTAGTCAGCCCCCTGTATTTTCTGTTCCGTACTTCTGGTTCCGGAAACAAAACACCCCGCACGGTGCGGGGTGTTTTGATAAACAAATGTCCTTAAAGAAGGATACGTCCGGTCTACTTCGCCGTCCGACGCGTCCAGCCCAACAGGCCCAACGCTGAGCCAAACAGCCACACTGCGCCCGGGACCGGCACGACGGCAATGTCGCCATCCATGACCGCCCAGGTGTTGTACATGGTCTCCTTGCCAGTCACCCTCTGCCCACCGGAGGGCGGACCGAAATACCATGCGTTATCGGGATTCGGCAGATCAGCGACCGGCGGATTACTGGTCGTCTCCAGGTCATACCAGAAAAGATAATACTCGCTGGTGTTGTTACCCAGGCCGCTGAACGGCCCCGGGTTCTGAATACCCAGTTGCGCCAACTGCGGCGGGCCGCCGGCGACACCCGAGATCGGCGACGGACCCCAATAGGCAAGGTTGCCCAGGGTGTCATAGAACATTGAAGCCATTTCCGAAGCGTTCGGACCAACGCTGACAGCGTTATAGCCGCAATCGGTATTCTGCCGGGCAAAGTTGTCGAGACAGCCATCGTTGTTGATATCGACCATGTGCGGCAGACGCCAGGTATTTGCACCCAGGTAGTTTGCGTCGTTCATGGCCGCGATCCATTCGTTTGCGGTATCCCAGTACATCCGGCCCTGGGCATCGATACCACTGACACCAAAGGTGTTGGTCGCTGCCAGCCCGGCATTCTGCACCCAGGTGACGTTCAGCGTATCGTCGTAATAAGCCTGCCCACCAACACGGCTGTACAGCGCTGCATTGGCGGACGCTGATGCCAAGCCAACTACCAGCGCCGAAACCAGACTTTTTGTCTTCATATCACACTCCCCCACTGCGCCGAAGCGCAACGATTATCGTTATATCAAAGCTTCCGGCGCATCGGCAGCGTAGCCGCGAGTGCGCCAAAAAGTAACCAGCCCGCAGCCGGGATGGGCACAAGTACCGGACTGATGCTGAAGTAGGTACCGGCACCAAATTCCGACTCTGGATCGAAACCGATCGAGAGGTTGGTATCGGGTGCAAGATCAAACGCCAGACTGAAACCGATGTTGGCCAAGACACTCAGGGTTGCCACACTGGCGCTATTGCTGCAGCTTGCCGTATCGAAATCTGCAACCATGCATCCAGCTTCAGAAATCAATGGCGCAGAAGGATAGTCCAACAGGCCACTGACCGTCATGTTGAGGTCGCCGCCAACGGGACTGGCAAGCCCGGTACCGACAGCAGTCATCGGCGTCGCGAAGTTACCGGTCATAGGGAACAGCACTGTGGCAAGCACCGAAAGTGTTTCCGTTTCGGAAGCATTGTAAAAACTGAAAGATCCTGCGACGTAGGCACCGGGATCCGCAGTCAGCTCAAAGTAACCGATGACCAGATCGCCCTCGCTCCCGGAACCGACACAGCTGAAGCTGCTGATGCCGTCACAGAAGGTCGAATCTTCAAAAGAAACCGTCGGATTGCCGTTTACTGACACCGAGAAAACCGGGGCGGCAATTGCAGCAACTCCGCATAGCCACAAGGCCATACCGCTGATGGCTGCAACAAGGCTGCGTTTGGCTGGAAACATTTCGTGCCTACCCCTGTTGATTGCCTGGAGTAAAAAGAGCCCGCAACTCGCTGTTGCGGGCTCTTTCACCACTACTCTTCAGGCCTCAGCTGCTCAGGCAGCCTTGCGACGGGCAAAGCCCATCAGGCCAAGGGCGGAACCAAACAGCCAGACTGCCGCCGGAACGGGCACAACCTGGGCAAAGTTCATGGTGTAGGTCTGGTAAGCCGTAGACGTCGGGCTCTCAGACAACGCGCGCTTCAGGGCAACCGACAGGTTACCTCCGGAAACGCTGACATCCACGCGACAGCGATTGTTGGTGCAGGTCGTCAGGTTGTCATTGGCAATGCCGGTGTAGTGAACAGGGCCACCCAGGCCCGAGCGGACGCTGGCCGGCGAGCACGAAGCGCCGGCAGTCTGTACGCAGCTGTCATTGGTCTTGTTCAGCGTGGTACCGGCAGCCAGCGTGGTCGTACCGTCAAATGCAATGGAGTAGGTGCTGCCACCGCCAGACCAATCCCAGGAAACGCCCGTCAGCGTAACTGCCGAATTGGCAACACCGCTGGTAGCGGCCGTGGCGATTCCGCAACCTGTGCAGACATTAACCGGCACTGTGCCCGAGAAAGAATTCTCATAAGTCACGCTCGAAAGTACATAGGTGGCAGCCTGGGCGCCACTCGACAGCAGCATCAGCGCTGCCATGGATACGAGATACTTCTTTATTAAATTCCCCACGTGATTTGAGTTGATTTTTCAGGCTTCCGGACTGACGCTTGTCCGCTCCCCCGTTTTTTTCAGTACCGCATCAGATTTGTCTTGATGACGGGACAGCTGAAGATTTCCTGCTTGTAATAGTCTTGGCAAGCCATGACTGGACATAACGCTGAATTGATGACAGTGAAATACATAATTCAAATTGGGCTGAGCCTGGTGTTGCTGGCTGGCTTTGCTGCGTGGTGGCGCTGGCAGCCACAGCAAACCGACACGAAACAATCTGCGCCTATGCAAGCAGTTAGCACAGAACAGCAGAATGCTTCCGAAGAGTCACAGCTTCAAAAACCAGTCGCCCGGCGCGGCCGCAGCAATCCTGCAGCAGAGGATGCGGCCGCCACAGTACTTCAGCGTACCAAAGCCAAAGATCCGGCAGATACGCAGGCACAAGTCGCTCTCGGCGACAGTTATCTGGCGGGAACCGGTGTCAAGTCAGACCCGGCGCAGGCCGCTTACTGGTATCGACAAGCAGCTGATCAGGGCGATGCTGCGGCCCAGGTTCGTCTCGGGCAGCTCTACGAACAGGGCATCGGTGTAGAGCAGGATGTTAATGAAGCGCTCGGCTGGTACACCGCCGCTGCCGACCAGGGTGGCGCCGCTGACCAGGCCAATGTCGGTGATTTTTATGAATCGGGTCCGGGCATCCGCAGCGACAAGGCCGCCGTACATTACTATCGGCTGGCGGCTGCGCACGGCTACCGCGATGCGCAGGCCGATCTCGGGCGGATGTATGAGCTCGGCAAGGGCGTCGCAGCCGATCCCGCGCAGGCATATCGGTGGTACGCACGGGCCGCTGCCCAGGGTGATACGGTATCGGCAAAAAACCGCGACCGCATGCGCCGTGAGCTGAGCCCGGCGCAGATTGCTGAAGCCGAACGACAGGTCAACTAAGGTGACGCTACCGCTTAGGTACTGCTAATTCCACGTATGACGCTATTAAGTGCTTAGCGTCCCCTTTTTTTACCCTGATGAAGAGGCAAACAGCATGACCAAGCGACCGGACTTTAGCGCTGAGGAGTGGCGGGCATTGCGCAGCGCTCCACAGCTGGTGGCGATCGCGACGGCGGCCGCGGGCAGCAGTGGCTTCTTCGGCACCCTGTCGGAGGGGATGTCGGCCGCTTCGGCCTTCGCGGCGGCGAGGCGCGGGAATAATGAACTGATCAAGGCGCTGTTTGACGCAGAGGAAATCCGGGCCGCACACGGCGACATCCGCGAGATACTGAGTTCGGTGAAGGAGGCTGCTGCGTTTGGCACGGCGCTGCAGGACGGGGCTATTGCCGCAGCTCGAAAAGCGCTGGCGGCCTTGCGTGCCCACCAGGTCACCACTGACGTTGAGGACTATCGAAAAATGCTCGCCTGGCTTGCCGAGGAGGTGGCCAATGCCGCCAAGGAGGGCAGTTTTTTCGGTTTTGGCGGTGTACGCGTAAGCGAGGGCGAGCAGAAGTTTCTCAACAAGCTTTACGAGGTAGTGGGGAAAGCGGACGCTGCCCTTTAGCTGGCACCCGGAAGAAAGTGTAGCCTCCCCTATTCACTGGCTGTGACCGGCGGCACGTATGCCGCCGGCGCGCGCCAATACAATCGAATGCCCAATCGATTGCGGCGCGAACATGAGCCAGATCATCCAGACCTCCGCGCTGTCACAGCCAGCAAGCACTGACCTGTCAGCCTACCTTGCCGCATCCCAGGCACAGCTGCGTTGTGTGCTGACAAAGCGACACCCCGCGCATCGGGAACCGCTTGGGGCACTGCTGGTCAATGGCGGTGAACTGTCCCCGGCAGACCTGCGGCACGCGCTGACGGCACAGCAAAGCAGGCCCAATACCCGCATCAGCGACCTGCTGATTTCGCAAGGAACGATCAGCGAAGACGTGCTGTATCGTGCCCTGAGCGCGAAGTTTGGCGTGCCTTATGTGCGCTTGGGAGAATTCGATATAGATCCGGGTGCACTACCCCTGCTGCCACAGAACATCGTTCGTGCCTATCGGGTGTTGCCGTTAATGCTTTACCAGGGACGCGTCATCGTTGCGATGCGGGACCCAACCAACTCCGAAGCTCTCGGTGCAATCAGCGCTTCGACACGCGTCCCCGTCGAAGCAGTATTCGCCACGGGCAATGATATTGAAGTTGCGATAGCGACCCACTATCCGCCTTTTGATGATGCGGACTTGCAGGCCGAGGCGATACGCCTGGGCCAACCGAAAGGTGACTCCCCGGGGGTTCTACCCTGTTTCCACGGACGGTTGAGTTAAGGCTGAAAACTCCCGATCGCGCCGCGCGACTCTACGCCGCATTCGCGGGTTGTGGAACCGCTCGAGGTAGTCGAACAGATCCGCTCGTGCCTCGTCGCGCGTCCGGTATCGGCGATGGTGCGCTCGCTCCCGCTTGAGCAGGCCGAAGAAGCCCTCGCAGGCGGCGTTGTCGGCGCAATGGCCGACCGCGCTCATGCTGCAGATCAGGGCGTTGCCGCCCAGGAAGTTCTGGTATGTACCGCTGATGAACTGACCGCCGCGATCAGAATGCAGGATCACTTCCGAAGTTCCCGACCGTTGCCACACCGCCATCTGCACCGCACGCACGACCATGTGGCGATCCTGGCGGTGATGCATGGACCAGCCCGCCACCAGCTTGTTGTAGAGATCGACCACGACACACAGGTACAGCTTGCCTTCGTCCGTCAGCACCTCGGTGATGTCGGTGACCCACTTGGTCTCCGGTTCGTTGGCGTTGAAGTCGCGCTCGAGCAGGTTCGTGACACCGACGGGCCGAATGCCTGGCTTGCCACCGAAGCGGCGCCGGCGCCGCCGTGGCCAGCCCTGCAGGCCGGCGCTGGCCATCAGGCGGGCCACGCGGTTGAGGCTGACGCTCTCGCCTTCATCGGTGAGGTCCTCGTGCATGCGTGGTGCGCCGATCACACCCAAGCTGTCCTCATGAATCTCCCGGATGCGCTCCAGCAGATGCGCGTTGGCGCACGCCCGCGGTCCCGGCGTACGACTCGCCCAGGCGTAGAAGCCACTCGTCGAAACCTCAAGGCAGCGGCACATCATCCCAACCGGATACTCGCTGCGGCAGTGTTCAATCACCGCGTACCGCTCGGTGACTGCTTCGCGAAGTACGCTGCCGCGTCTTTTAAAAAATCCCGTTCCCTGCTGACCTTCGACAGCTCGCGCTTCAGGCGCGCCATCTCCTCATCGCGTGGCGTGCCGCCGCCGGGGAAGGCTTTGCCTCCTCCGGCGCTCGCCTCGCGTACCCAACGGGTCAGCATGTTCGGGTTGACCCCGACCTCCAGGGCGATCTGACGGCAGCTCGACTGCGACCGCCGGACCAGTTCGATCAGCTCCCGCTTGTACTCAGGGCTGTAACGCTTGCGCTTCGACATGGACACTCCTTTGACCCATTATGGGTCTTAGTGAAAGTGTCCGCAGAATCAGGGTAGAACCCCGGAACAACGCGCTGCCGAACGACAGGCCCAAGAGCAACCCATTGTGCGACTGGTTTCGAACATGTTGCACGATGCGATAAAGCTACGGGCATCGGATATTCACATCCGGCCTCGCGAGCACAATGCCCAGGTCCTCTATCGCATTGACGGCTCACTCGTTCGTATTCGTGAATTCGATCGCTCCCTGCTGCCAGCGGTTACTGCACGCATCAAGGTCATCGCCGAAATGGACCTTGCGGAGCATCGCTTGCCCCAGGACGGCGCAATTCACCTGAATGTCGCAGAAGGATCGGTGGACCTGCGCATTTCCGTGATGCCCGCGATCTATGGCGAGAACATCGTCATTCGTGTACTCGACCGCTCGGTTGGACTGCGCCGCCTTGCCGATGTGGGATTCACGCCTGCGGACCAGCAGCGGTTTCGAAGCCTCATGAACCGCAACCAGGGACTGGTGCTGGTTACCGGCCCCACCGGATCAGGCAAGACAACAACACTGTATGCCGCGCTCCAGGAGCTCAATACGGGCGAATACCACATACTCACGGTGGAAGACCCGATCGAGTATCGACTCGACGGCATCGTGCAGACACAAGTGCGCCCGGTAATCGATTATAGTTTCTCGAATGCGCTGCGAAACATCCTTCGGCACGATCCGGATGTCGTATTGATCGGTGAGATTCGCGACGCAGAAACGGCGCGTATTGCCATGGAGAGCGCACTCACCGGACACCTGGTCATGTCGACCTTGCACACCAACAGCGCCACCCAGACCATAACCCGATTGCTGCAGATGGGCATTGAGCCGTACCTCGTCACTTCCACGCTGGCCGGCGTTCTTGCCCAACGCCTGGTGCGGCGTAACTGCGAACACTGCAAACGCCCGGAAGCGATCGATACAGATATTCGCCAGTCGCTTGAAGTATCGCCAGTGGAAAAGTTCTTCCGTGGCACAGGGTGCGCGGAATGTAACGGCACCGGTTATCGCGGTCGAATCGCGGTATACGAACTCCTGGAAATGAGCCCTGCGTTGCGTCTGGCAATCAGTGCAAGTGCTGGCGATGATGAGCTACAGGCGATTGGCATACGCGGGGGTATGGTGCCGCTGACGCAGCAGGCATTGAGGCTTGCCAGAACCGGGCAGATCTCGCTGCTGGAAGTATTCCGCGCGCGGCTCGAGTAGGCGAATTGGTGGAGCCGGGGAGGATCGAACTCCCGGCCTCCGCATTGCGAACGCGGCGCTCTCCCAGCTGAGCTACGGCCCCACAGCGGCGCACAGTCTACTGAAAACC